>SFHQ01000007.1 GCA_004556345.1 Clostridiales bacterium
GATTCAATTTATGAATAAAGAAGGGAGTACTGTTTTATGTTATTCTGGAATATATTTGTCTTCTTCCTGCTCCCCCTTCTTGTCCTTTTCCTGACCCGCAAGCTGTCTGTCCGCGGGATGATCCTGTGGACGGCGGGGGTGCAGGTGGTGGCTCTGCTGCTGCGGATGGTGGTTTATCCGGTCCGGCTGAGTCTGTCCTGGGGGATGTCCTTGTTGGAATCTCTGTCTTACAGTAATCTTTCGGCCTGGTATAGTGGGAGCGGAGTCCAGCTGATCTACCTGGCGGTGATTTCGCTGGTGTTTACCGCCATTGTCATCGCCTGCGCCGCAGGGGTCCGAAAGAAAAGAAGTATCGTCTAAGAAATCACAAAGGCCGGAGGGAGCGTTCCTTCCGGCCTTTACTGTGTGTGTTGTTCAAATCACAATTTACTAAATCACGATTAGATATCGGAAGCGTCTGCTTTTGAAGATAAAAAACATCCGAGTTCAAAATGAACTCGGATGAAGGTGGTGGACGATACAGGACTTGAACCTGTGACCTCCCGCACGTCAAGCGGATGCTCATACCAGCTGAGCTAATCGTCCATTTCTTTTCTTGTTTCGTCCCTCTCTTGCGGAACGAGTGTTATTCTATCGCATCTTCTCGGATTTGTCAATAGGTTTTTGAAAAAAGTTTTCAGAAAACAGAAAAATTTTTCGAGGGGAGAAAAACCGTGGGAGCGGGCGGGGTTTGGCTCGCTCCCACGGGGAGAACATGGGGTCTCAGTCGGCGGTGTCCAGGGGGATGGGGTCGCCCAGGTACTTGGGTTCCGGCTGGAAGAAGCTCCAGAGCAGGTCCTTGTCCCGCGCGAGGATCTCCCGCAGGTCCCGCATGGTCTGGCCGCGGTAGTTCTGGCCGTCTGCGGCTACGCCCCAGGCTTCCAGCCCCAAGGCTTTGGCCAGGTAGAGGGCACGGTAGAGGTGATACTCCTGGGTGACGATGACGAGCCTTTTTACGCCGAAGATGTCGCGGGCGCGATAGAGGCTGTCATAGGTACACAGGCCCGCATAGTCCAGGACGGTATCCTCGGCGGGGACACCCTGCTCCTGGGAGAGGCGGTCCATCACGGCCACTTCGTTGTAGTGGCTGCTGCTGTTGTCCCCGGTGAGGAGGACTTTTTTGGCCCACCCGGCCTGGTAGAGCTGGGCGCCGCGGGTGACGCGGTCATTCAGCATCGGGCTGGGGGAGCCGTCCGGGCGCACCGCACAGCCCAGGACTAAGATGCAGTCCACGTCTGCCGGGGGCGTATCGTCCAAGGTCAGGATCCGGTCCTTCGTTGTGGTGACCACAAAGGTGCTTCCGGCCAGGGCCAGCACCCCCGCCAACACGCACAGGGCCACCAAAACAGCCAGGACCCGGAGCAGCTTCTTCATTTATTTTTCGTCGTCATCATCGTCCTTGTTCTTGTGCTGGAAAAACAGGACGGCGGCGCAGAACACGATGCCTACGATCAGTCCGATTGCCATAGTCATTCCTTTCTCCGGTGTGGGGGCGCTCCCCCCACGGGGTCACAGCGCTTGCTTGGGCAGAGCGTGCTTACAGCTCCTCACCGAGGGCCTCTTCGCCCTCCTCGTCCTCCTCGCCGCGGGCATAAGTCACCCGGACGGTGGAGGAGCTGAGCATGTCCACGCGGTACTCCCGCCAGCCCTTTTCGGCCAGCTTGTCGTTGCCTTCTTCCATCTGCTTGGTCACGTCATCGGTGTCGATGCCGGAGTAAGTGATCTTTTTCAGTTCCATGATTCTTGCCTTCCTTTCTGAAGCCTCAATCCTCTTGGGTTTGGGCTGCTTTCATCATAATGGCACACTCCACCCGCTTCTTAAAGAGCTGGCAGCCATATTCATACGTCCCGTTGATGTCGCCGCTGGCGTGGTAGGCGTTGGCGGCGCAGCCGCCGGCGCAGTACAGCCGCGCCCAACATTCCCGACAGTCGGGGTTGGCCACGACGTTGCATCGGTGGAACTTTTCCCCAAGCTGGGGATTCGTGATGCCCTTCCACACGTCGCCCATCGAGTAGTCCGGGTCGTTCACGAACTGATGGCAGGGGAACAGCTCCCCCCAGGGGGTTACGGCCAGGTACTCCGTGCCGGAGCCGCAGCCGGACATGCGCTTGTGCAGGCAGGGGCCGCCGGAGAGATCCAGCATGTAGTGGTAGAAGGTGAAGGGCCGCCCCTCCTTCTCCCGCTTGAGCATCTCCTTGGCCAAGATCTCATACTGCTCAAAGAGCTTGGGCAGGTCCTCTTCGGTGAGGGCCCAGGGCTCGCCGGGGGGACTGACCACCGGCTCCATGCTCAGCTCGGTGAAGCCCAGGTCGGCCATGTGGAAGATGTCGTTGGTGAAGTCCACGTTGTCGTGGGTGAAGGTCCCGCGCATATAATAGCTCAAATCGCCTCGTTTTTCCACAAAACGCTGGAATTTGGGGACAATGATGTCATAGCTGCCCACCCCGGCGAAGTTTTTCCGCAGGTGGTCGTGGACCTCTTTCCGGCCGTCCAGGCTGAGGACGACGTTGTGCATCTCCTTGTTGCAGAACTCCGTCACCTCATCGTCCAGCAGGACGCCGTTGGTGGTCAGGGTGAAGCGGAAATTCTTGTGGTAGATGGGCTCCTGGGTGCGGGCGTAGGCCACCAGGTCTTTCACCACCTGCCAGTTCATCAGCGGCTCACCGCCGAAGAAGTCCACCTCCAGATTGACGCGGGAGCCGGACTGGGCGATCAAAAAGTCCAGGGCCTGCTTGCCCACCCCAAAGGACATGAGGGCCCGCTCACCATGGTACTGGCCCTGGCTGGCGAAGCAGTACTGGCAGTTTAAGTTGCAGGTGTGTGCCACGTGCAGGCACATGGCCTTGAGGACGGGCTTGGCGTGCTCGAACGCCTCCTGCTCCACGTCCCGCCAGAGGTCCTGGGAGAAGAGCTTGCCGTCGTCTTTCAAAGCCTGGATGTCGTCCAGGCAGGCGGCCAGCTCGGTCTCGTCCACGCCGTCGAGATGGCCGTGCTTCTCCATCATCTGGGCAATGATCTGGTCGCGGGGGGTGGACTCGAAGAGGGCGATGCAGTCGTAGGCTACGTCGTCCACCAGATGGACGGAGCCGCTGTACACGTCCAGGACGATGTTGTATCCGTTGAGTTTGTATTGATGGATCATAGGTAACTTGTCTCACTTCCGTCGAATGAAAAAAGTGCCGCTTGATCGGGAACGATCAGGCGGCAGCTTTCCTCGCTTGATTGCTTGGCTCAGCGGTTGGCGTTCTCGCACTGCTGGTTGGCAAGGCCGCAGGAGGTCTTGCAGGCAGACTGGCAGGAGGTCTGGCATTCGCCGCAGCCGCCGGTCTTCAGGCTCTTAGCCAGGTCCCGTGTCTCCAGGGTCTGGATTCTCTTCATGAGGAACAGCTCCTTTCCGTATCCCCCAGGCAGGGGGAGTGCATGTCATAAATCAAAAATCATTATACTGGACAACAGCCGGTCTGTCAATACGTCCAGGGGCCAAAGGGCCCAAGATAAATCGTTCCGAACGGGTCGTCCCGGTGCTCAGCGCTGATACTCGAAGTCCAGGTTATACAGGCTCACGAGATCGCCGTCCTTGATCCCCATCTCTTCCAGGCGGTCAAACAGCCCGGCGGAGCGGAGCATCCGGTCGAACCAGTTGCGGGACTCGTAGTTGGAAAAGTTTACGTTGGCCATGATCTTTTGCAGCCAGGGGCCTTCCACGATCCACACGTCGTCCTCGTGGCGGATGGTCAGCGGGTCGCTGGTGTCCACTTCGGGCGGACGCTCCACATACTCCGGCTCGTAGGTGATGACAGGGGGCAGGTGGGCCAGCTCCCCGGCGGCGGCCTTCATCAGCTCCCGCACGCCCATGTGGGCGGCGGCGGACAGCTCGAAGAAGGGCAGGCCCTTGGCCTCGACGTGGGCCTTGAGCTTTTCCAGCAGGGTCCGGTCCATGAGGATGTCGGTCTTGTTCGCCGCCACCAGCATCTTGCGGCTGGCGAGCGCGGGGCTGTATTCTTTGAGTTCGGCGTTGATGGCCTCGAAATCCTCCACCGGGTCCCGGCCCTCGGAGCCGGACACATCCACGATGTGGATGAGCAAGCGGCAGCGGTCGATGTGCCGCAGGAAATCGTGGCCCAGGCCGGCGCCCTCAGCGGCACCCTCGATGATGCCGGGAATATCGGCCATGACGAAGGACACGCCCTCGTCCACGAACACCACGCCCAGGTTGGGGAAGAGGGTGGTAAAGTGATAGTTAGCGATTTTCGGCCGGGCCTTGGTCGCGACAGACAGCAGGGTGGACTTGCCCACGTTGGGGAAGCCGACGAGGCCCACGTCCGCCAGCAGCTTCAGCTCCAGCAGGACCGTCCGTTCTTTTCCGGGCAGACCGGCCTTGGCGAACTGGGGGGTCTGGCGGGTGGGGGTGGCGAAGTGCTTGTTGCCCCAGCCGCCGTTGCCGCCGCGGCAGAGGACGAAGGGCTCGTCGGAGGACATGTCCACGATGATCTCTTTCGTCTCCGCATCCCGGACCACGGTGCCCCGCGGCACTTTCAGGATCAGGGGAGCGCCGTTTTTGCCGGAGCACTGCTTGCCGGCGCCGTTGCCGCCGTTCTCGGCGACGTATTTGCGCTTGTAGCGGAAGTCCATCAGGGTGGACATGCGGTCGTCTACTTGCAGGATCACGTCGCCGCCGCGGCCGCCGTCGCCGCCGTCCGGGCCGCCGGCTGCCACGTATTTTTCCCGGTGAAAGGCCACCGCGCCGTTGCCGCCGGCCCCGGATTTGACCAGGATGCGGGCGGTGTCGATGAATGTGTTTGCCATGGGGCACCTCCTTTGGTAGGGTTAGAGGAAGAAAAGGCCCCGAACGGCGTTCCGTTCGGGGCCATAGGCTGCATAGGATCGCTGAGGATTACTCCGCAATGGCCTCCACGATGGAAACCTGCTTGCGGTCCTTGCCCAGCCGCTCAAACTTGACGCGGCCATCCTTCAGGGCGAACAGGGTGTCGTCCTTGCCGATGCCCACGTTGACGCCGGGATGGATATGGGTGCCGCGCTGACGAACCAAGATGTTGCCAGCCAGCACGAACTGACCATCGCCGCGCTTGACGCCCAGGCGCTGGGCCATGGAATCACGGCCGTTCCGGGTGGAGCCGACGCCCTTCTTATGTGCGAAGAACTGAAGTCCGATCTGAAGCATTGGTTACACCTCCATGACGTTAATGTGTTGGGGATATTCCTCCTGCAGCTGGACGAAGTAGACCATGAGGGCGGCCAGAAGCGTCTGGCAGACCTGGTCGGCTTCTCCCTCCAGGTTGCGGGGGAGCTTGAGGGTGAGGGAAGCATCCTGCTCGTTGACCTTGACCTGAGCCTCCAGGCCCAGCACGTCGTTCACGGCGCACTCGGTCAGGCGCACGGCGCTGGTAATGGCAGCGCAGAGGATATCTTCCCCGGAGTCAGCCCATCCGCTGTGGCCCTCTATGGTGAAGGCCTGGATGCGGCTGCCCTCCGTTACAAAGGAAGCCTTTGTCATTAGGCGTTGATCTTCTTGATCTCGACCTTGGTGTAGGGCTGGCGATGGCCCTGACGCAGACGGTAGCCCTTCTTGGGCTTGTACTTGAAGATGACGACCTTCTTACCCTTGCCGTTTTTCACAACGGAAGCGTCCACGGAAGCGCCCTCCACCACGGGAGCGCCGAACTTGGGCTCGTCACCCAGGACGGCCAGGACCTTGTCGAACTTGATCTCGTCGCCGGCCTGCTGAGGCAGCTTCTCGATGAAGAGGACGTCGCCCTCGGCCACCTTGTACTGCTTACCGCCGGTCTCAATGATTGCATGCATTGGTTTGCACCTCTTTCCTTTACTACGGGCTCGCTGTCGGGGGCGAAGCGGAGCGGCAGTCTGAAAAACCACTGGCGCTTGCTTAATGACCCATTCAAAGCGGCTTTGAAATTATAACAGGGAAACAAAGGCTTGTCAAGGGTTTGCGGAGCGTTTTTTTCGCCCGATCAGCGGCAGCTGTGCGACCTCCGCTTTTGTCAAAATGCCGGAGGCCAACACGAAAAGCACATACAACACCGCGGCCAAGGGAATGGTGATGAGCAGCGCCCAACGGCTGGAGCCGATGAGATGGGTCAAGGCCGCGTGTCCCCAGTGGGCGGCGATGCCCATGAGCACGGCGCAGGCCAGGGGCTTCCAGAAGTAGCGCTTGGGGGCCAGGTCCATCGGCAGGGCCTTGAGCAGGCGCACAAGACAGATCGTGCAGGCCGTGGCATAGCACCCCAGGGAACCGAAGGACGCGCCGTAGATATTGACCTGCGGCAGGCGGATGAGGGTCAGGTTCAGGGCCAGTTTCACCCCGATGCCGCACAGCAGCGCCTGGGCGGGGACGAAGACCAGGCCGAGGCCCTGTAAGCTCCCGTTGATGGTCTGCTCTAAGGCCATGAAGATCATGGCGACGGCCCCGATGGCCAGCAGGGACGCGCCTTGCGGGGCGTTGGGGTAGAGCAGGTGGTAGATCGGCCCGGCCAGGGAGATGAGCCCCGCTGCGCAGGGGAAGGCCAGCAGGACGGAAAGCAGGAGGGAGAAGGCGGCCTTGCTCTCTGCCTCCCGCCGCCGCCCGGCGGCCAAGGCCCCGGAGAGGGTGGGGACCAGGACCGTGGCCAGGGCGATGTTCAGGGCGAGGGGCAGATTTAATATAGTATCGCTTTTCGAGAGCATCCCGGCCAGGCGCACGGCTTCCTGGTTCAATGCCTCCGGCGTGGGCAGGCCCGGCTGACCGGGGATGCCGTGGGCGTAGGCGGCGGCGATGCCGCGGGTGATGGTCGCCGTGTCGATGATACGACCGATGGCGATGACGATGGACCCCAGGGAGATGGGGATGGACACACTTAGGATCGTCCGGCAGAGAGAGCGGCGGGAGGGAATGGGCTCCATGGGCTTCCCGACCCCGGTGGGGCGGTGGCGGGTGTAGTACAGGGCGAGGTAGGCCACGCTGGCCCCGGTGGCGACGGTCGTGGCGAAGTTGGCCCCGGCGGACATGACCTGGGCGGAGGTGCCGGTGAGGGCCAGGATAAAGACGATGGTCAGGACGGACTTAACGATCTGTTCCAGGACTTGGGAACGGCTGGTGGCGGTCACGCTGCCCAGGCCCAGGAAGTACCCCCGGATGACGGAGGAAACGCAGACCAGCATGATAGAGGGGGAGAGGGCCTGTAACGTCCCCTGGACGCCATCCATTTTAATGATATAGAGCGCGATAAAGTCCGCCCCGAAGAACAAGGCCCCGGAGCAGACCAGGCCGATGCCAAAAAATAAGACCAACGCTGTGCGGAAAATGCGGTGGGCCTCGGCCCGGTGGCCTAGGGCGACCTGGGCGGAGACGAGTTTCGAGATGGCGTTGGGGATGCCCACGGAGGACAGAGAAAGCAGCAGGGTATAGATCTGAAACCCTGCCGTATAAAAACCGTTGCCAACGTCCCCAAAGCCGGGGACATTGGTGATGACGAGACGATAGACTAAGCCCGCCAGCTTGATGATGAGCTGGGAGACTGCCATGGTGAGTACCCCCGTGAGAAAGCGGGAGGTGGAGGATTTGGACACGCGCGATCAACTCCTTCCGAACAAGCGGATTATACCATAGGAGAGGGGGGAAAGAATAGAGCGGAGTAAAATTTTGTTCCCCGCTTTCTCAGTTGCGCAGGGGAAGAAAACGTGGTAAGATGTGGGCAACTGAAAAGAACGTAGTTGAGGGAGCGGCAAAGCGCCCCTTGACATAAGAAACCAGGAGGAACCCCCATGGACAGTATGTGGCTGGAAGTGATCTTAAACGTAAAAGCCGAAGAGATGGACGCCCTGTGCGCTACGCTCATCGCCAACGGCGTGCCCGGATTGGCGGTGGAGGAAGAGGAAGAGTTCCGGGCTTTCCTGGAGGAAAACCGGCAGTATTGGGACTATGTGGACGACGAGCTCATGGAGCAGATGAAGGGCGTCTCCCGCGTGAAGTTCTATGTGACGGACGACGCCGACGGGAAGAAACAGTTGGCCGGTTATTTGCAGGACGTCGACCTGCCCTACACGACCGTGCCCCTGCGGGAGTATGACTGGGCCCACAGCTGGCAGAAGTATTACCGCCCTCTGGCCGTGGGGGAGAAGCTGTACATTGTGCCGGAGTGGGAGCGGGACACCGCGGAGATCCCTGCGGGTGTGACGCGGCTGCTGATGAATCCGGGCCTGACGTTCGGGACCGGTTCCCATGCCTCCACGCAGCTTTGTCTGGAGGGCGTGGAGGCCCACACGAAGCCCAATGACCTGGTGCTGGACCTGGGCTGCGGCAGCGGGATCCTGGCCATTGCCGCCCTGTGCCTGGGGGCGCGGTTCGCCACCGGCGTGGACATTGACCCCAAGGCCGTGGACGTAGCGTATGAGAACGCCGCCCTCAACGGCATCGGGAAGGACCGCTGCCGGTTTTTGGCGGGCAACGTGCTGGCGGACCAGCCTCTGGTCAACGAGCTGGCGCAGGAGAAGGCGGATCTGGTGCTGGCGAACATCGTGGCGGATGTCATCATCCCCCTGGCCCCGGTGGTGCCCCGGCTGCTGAAGGAGGACGGCGTGTTCCTCTGCTCCGGCATCATCGACACCCGCGGCGACGAGGTGGCGGCGGCCCTGGAAGCTGCCGGACTGCACGTCATCCGCCGGAGAGAAAAGACCGGCTGGATCGCCCTGGAAGCCAAACAGAAATGAGCCAGGCGAACATGAGCGGCAAGACAGCGAATATGACGGCGACCGCCGTTGTGCGCCCCCTGGTCCTGGACCCCGACCGGCGGACGATGATCATCAGCGACATCCACGGCAACCTGCCCTTTCTCAAGGGCCTGCTGCGAAAAGTGGGGTACACGAAGGACGATGTGCTCATCATTCTGGGGGACATTTTGGAAAAGTCTGTCCACGGGTTGGAGACGCTGCATTACCTCATGGAGCTGAGCCGGACGAACACCGTCTATTTCGTCCAGGGCAACTGCGAGGACGTGACCCTGTCCTTCCTGCGTGGGAGCTGGCCGGATGAGGTTTGTCTGCGCTACGGGTCCATGTGGGGGGATAAGTGTGCCTGGGTGTCCATGGCCCATCAGGTGGGGATGGAGATCCAGGACCCGAAGCATTACCCGGCCATTCGGGCGGCCATCGAGAAGCGTTTCCCGGAGGAGCTGGAATTTTTGCGGGCCATGCCGCAGATCTTGGTCAACGACGACTATCTGCTCGTCCACGGCGGCGTGCCGCGGGAGACGGACTTAGAGCATCTCAACGCCCACAACTGCATGAAAAACGACAACTTTCTGAACCAGGGCTATGCGTTCCGGCGCTGGGTGGTGGTGGGCCACTGGCCGGTGAGCTTGTACCACCGGCACGTCCCCACCTCCCGCCCCCTGCTCCTGCCGGACCGGCACATCGCCAGCATCGACGGCGGCTGCACGCTGAAGGCCGACGGCCAGCTCAACGCCCTCATCTTACCGGCCCAGCCGGGGGGTGCGTTCCGCTATGTGGCCTACGACGGGTTCCCGGTGATGACGGCCCAGGCGGACCAGGAAGCCTCTGACAACTCCATCAATATCCGCTGGGGACACAGCTTGTTGGAGGTCCTGCGGAAGGGAGAAGAGTTCTCGCTTTGCCGCCACATCGAGACGGGGCGGGAGCTGGACATCCTCACTGAATTTCTCCGCCAGGGACCGGAGGGGACCTACTGCCTGGACACCACGGACTACGAGCTGCCCGTTTCTGCGGGCCAGCGCCTGGCGATCATCCGCCGGACGACGCGGGGAGCCTTGGCGAAAAAGGACGGGGCGACCGGCTGGTACCGGGGAGACCTGAAAACATTGTGAGAACAGGAACCATCCGATCGGCGGGACACCCCCTTGACAGAAGGGGGTGTCCATGTTATAACCTAAAGCATGCACCCGCTCCGGGTGCCGCTTCAAGCAGAGTAGGAGATCAGGCGTCAAGTGCCCACTGGACGGGGAGTTGCCAGAGGGACGAAGGGGATACCCGCGGTCTGATCTCCGCATCCCGCTGCTACATATAGGCCCTGCCGAAAGACATCCTCTATGTGGCAACACTATTTTTGAGGAGGTCTTTTTTTCATGCCCAAATCGTCATTCTTTTCCCCCCGCCGCCTGGCCCTGCTGGCCATGCTGACGGCGGCAAGCATCGTGCTGTCCCGGCTGTGTGTGATCTATCTCACCCCGACCCTTCGGGTGGAGTTCGGCAACCTTCCTGTTTTTCTGGCGGGTCTGTTCCTTGGCCCTGCCAGCGGGGTCATCGTAGGCGGCCTGGCAGATGTGCTGGGGGCAACCCTGTCTGGAGTGGTATATTGTCCGCCCCTGACTCTGGCTGCCATGTTCATCGGCCTGCTGGCTGGTCTGCTGCGCCGGTGGGTGCTGGCCAAGCCGAGCTTTTGGAAGAGCTGGTCCCTGACCCTGCTGGCCGATGTGCTGGCCAAAATGCTGTGGACGACGTATTGGCTCACGGTGCTGTATGGCACCGGCTTTTTGCCGCTGCTGGCTGTGCGGGTGCCGCTGTATCTTGGCGTCTCGCTGGTTGAGGGCTTTGTGGTCTTCCGGCTGGTGAAGTCCGGGGCCTTCCGGCGGTTCTGTCAGCTGCAGCCTCTGCCGCAGACGGTCCCAAGTACAAGCAAATGAGTAAATGAGAGGTTGTGTGAGGATGACATATTCAGAAGCTTTGGATTGGCTGGAGCAAGTGGGTCGGGGCGGTTCCCGCCTGGGCCTGGACCGGGTGAGAGACTACCTGACCAGGCTGGGTGCCCCGCAGGATCAGATCCCCATGATCCATGTGGCGGGCACCAATGGCAAAGGCTCCGTTTCCGCCTGCCTGTCTGCCATCCTGACCCAGGCGGGCTATCGGGTCGGCCTGTACACCTCGCCCCATTTGGACCGCTTCAACGAGCGCTTCCGTATCCGGGGAGAGGAGATCTCCGATGCGGCCTTTGCCGACCTGGTCAGCCAGGGGCGGGCCGTGTGGGAGACGATGGAGGACAAGCCCACGGAATTTGAAGTCATCACGGCCTTGGCCTTTCTTTACTTCGCCCAGTCTGCCTGCGACCTGGTGGTGCTGGAGGTGGGACTTGGCGGGCGGCTGGACGCCACCAACGTGATCCCCACCCCGCTGGCGGCGGTCATCACCAAGCTGGGCCTGGACCACACCGCCGAGTTGGGGGATACCCTGGCCCAGATCGCCTATGAAAAGGCAGGAATCGTCAAGCCCGGCGGCTGGGTCGTGTTAGACGGGCGGAACACAGAGGTCCTGGAGCAGCTTCAGCAGCTCTGCCGGGAACGAGCTTGTTCTACCGCCATCACCCGACCGGACCAGCTGACCGTCTCTCGGCAGGACATCACAGGAAGTACCTTTTCCTATGGCCCTTGGCGGGACCTCCGCCTTACCCTGGCGGGGTCTTATCAGCCCGGTAACGCCGCCCTCGCCCTGGAGACGGTGGAGGTGCTCCGGGCACAGGGCTGGTCTGTCTCGGATGACGCAGTCCGGGCAGGCCTGGCCGCTGTCCGGTGGCCGGGGCGGTTTGAGCTGCTCTGCCAGGACCCCATTTTTCTGCTGGATGGGGCCCACAATCCCGATGGGGTCTGGGCAGCCGTCGAGAGCCTGTCCGCCTGCTTTCCCGGCCAGAAGCTGCGGCTGCTGGTGGGCTTTCTGGCCGACAAAGACATCCCCGGCATGGTGGCGCAGCTGGCGCCCCTGGCCCAGGAGCTTCTGGTCATCACCCCGCCCTCTCCCCGGGCGATGGAGGAGGAAGACCTGGTCAAGACCCTGGCCCGGACGTTCCCGGCGCCAGTGAAAGGCTTTGCCAGCATCCGGGCTGCGGTGGACTACGCCTTTGCCACGGCCCGGCCGGGGGAGCGTTTCTGCGCCCTGGGGTCCCTCTACTCTGCTGGGACCATCCGCCAGGCGGTGCAGGCGGCCCGCCCCTGATCCAAACCAAGCGATCACACAAGAACACCCTGAAGTGCTTCGTGCAGGAGACTTCAGGGTGTTCGTTTACTCATTTTTTATTGTGGCTTCGCCTGTTCCTTCAGGATGGGCTGTAAGTGCATGAGCAGGTCTACTTTGTTGTTGACCTCGAATTTTTTGTAGATGTTGGCGATGTGGGTGCGGACGGTGTAGATGCTGATGTGCAGCTCCTCGGCGATCTGCTCGTTCTTTTTGCCGGAGGCTAAGTAGTAGACGATGCGCCGCTCCTGCTGGGTGAGGGTGTTGTAGGGGTGATCGACGCTCTTGGGCAGCTCCTTGGTCTGGCAGGTGATGAGCATGAGGTGCCAGGTCTGGATGAGGCCGGCGGAGCTGGAGGAGAGGAAGGACGTGTGATAAAACGTGATGTCCCCGGCCAGGGAGGTGATGGTCTGGCTGGTGCTGCCCTGGGTGGTCAGGCGCTCGCTGATCTCGTTGATCATGGTCTGGACCTCCCGGAACTTGGCGTCTCCCTGGTAGTTGCTGCGGAGGAAGTGGCCGTGGCTGTGGCGATATTGCTCCCAGAAGACCTTGCTGATGTGCTGGGCGGCCTTGTTGGTCTGCAAGACGGTCATGTCCTGGTTGAGCAGGACAGCTCCGGTCTTGATGTCCTGGAAAAACAGCTGAAAACAGTCGTGGAACCGGGCCTCACCGGTGTGGCGGAGGTAGTTTTGGTAGTTGGCCTCCACAAGCTCCGATAAATACTCTAAGGGCTCCCGGTCCTCTTCTTGGAACGGTCCCTCTTCTTTGGAGTGGAACAGGCCCATCGAACCGATGACGCGTTCGCCTAAGTAGAAAAAGAGAACGGCTTGATAGTATAGATTTTCCGACATCATGTGGATGCCGTAGGGCGTGTGCTCATACTCCTCAAAGGGCATGATGTCTTCGGTAAAGATCACCCGCTTCCCCTTGAGATGCTCCGGCAGGGAGGAGTGGCGGAAGATATCTTCCTTATAGACGTGGTCCTTGTAGTCGTACATGGGGCCGTAGCGCAGGCCGTAGGTGATGTAGTTGCTCAGGCTGCTGCCCCGCCGCGGAAAGGAGCCGGGGAAGGCAGAGTAATAATACGGGAAAAAGATACCGCGGCGAAAGCCGAAGTGCTTGTCAAACAGGGTCAGCACTTTTTTGGGGAAGTTTTCACTGTCTTTGG
Source organism: Clostridiales bacterium (assembly GCA_004556345.1). Lineage (GTDB taxonomy): Bacteria > Bacillota > Clostridia > Oscillospirales > Oscillospiraceae > Evtepia. The sequence goes on from SFHQ01000007.1 coordinate 13,200, forward strand.
CGAGGTCCAGGGAGAACCGCAGTACCGGCGCCTCCCAAGCCTCTGGTAGGTTTGGCATGGTCTATCAGGCTCCTTTGTTTCGGCAGATGAAGTAAAACTTGCATAAGCTTTCTGCCGAAAATTCTTCTTTTTCTCTTATTATACGCAGTTTGCACTATGAAATCAATCCCACTACATACAAAAGTATCAGAAGAATTTCTAAAATTTTTCAAAGGGTGCCTTGACAATACCCCCGTTCGGTGTATAATATAGCTACCCTAAGGAATGAATCAGTGCATTTTAGTATAAAATGACCAAATATAAGACAGTACAGGAGGATACCTCAAATGCAAACCAAAGATGTAGTTATTGTCAGCGCCTGTCGTACCGCCATCGGTAAGTTCCAGGGCCAGTTCAAGGATGTCTCCGCCAGAGAGCTGGCAATTACCGCTGGTAAGGAAGCCATTCGCCGCGCAGGCATCGACATTAACACCATCGACGAGATCGTCATGGGTGAGTGCTATCTCGGCATGCAGGGTTCTCTGCCCGCACGTCAGGTCTCCATGCGGATCGGTCTGCCCGTTGAGAGCAGCGCCGTGACCGTCAACCAGAACTGCGCTTCCGGTATGCGTGCTCTGGAGATCGCCTGCAGCAACATCCAGCTGGGCAAGACCGAGATCGGCCTGGTCGTCGGCACCGAGAACATGACCCAGGCTCCCTTCATGCTCCCCAAGGCTCGTATGGGCTATCGTATGGGCGGCATCCCCACCGAGGGCGGCGCAGAGCTGTATGACAGCCTGATCCACGACGCTCTGTATGACGCTCTGGTCCCCGGCCACATGGGCGTGACCGCCGATAACGTGGCAAAGCTGTGCGGCGTGACCCGTCAGCAGTGCGACGAGCTGGCCGTCATCAGCCACAACCGCGCCTGCGCCGCTATCGACGAGGGCAAGTTCAAGGACGAGATCGTTCCCGTCATTGTCCATAACAAGAAGAAGGGCGACATCGTCATCGACACCGACGAGCACCCCATCCGCGGCTGCAACTATGAGACGCTGTCCAAGATGAAGGCCGTCTTCACTCCCGACGGTGTCACCACCGCCGCCAACGCTTCCGGCATCAACGACGCTGCTGCTGCTGTGATCGTGATGTCCGCCGACAAGGCCAAGGAGCTGGGTCTGAAGCCCATGGCCAAGATGATCAACATGTGTTCTGCCGGCGTCGAGCCCAAGTACATGGGCATTGGCCCCGCTTACGCCATCCCCAAGTGCCTGAAGGGTGCTGACATGGACTTCAACGACGTGGACTACTGGGAGATCAACGAGGCTTTCGCTGCACAGTTCCTGGGTGTCGGCGTGAAGCTGAAGGAAGAGCACGGCTGGACGGTCGACATGGACAAGACCAACGCCAACGGTTCCGGTATCTCCCTGGGCCACCCCATCGGCTGCACCGGCCTGCGGATCATCGTCTCCATGCTGTATGAAATGGAGCGCCGCGGCGCTACCATCGGCGGCGCTTCCCTGTGCGTCGGCGGCGGCCCCGCTATGGCTTCCCTGTGGACCCGTAAGGTTGACTGAGAAGTATCCTCTGTCTGAATATAAGCTGATCAAGACCGCTCGGTGGGACGTGTTTCCCGCCGAGCGGTCTTTGCGATCCAAAGGCAGTTTGAGAAATTTAGTCAGTTACGATTTAGTAAATCGTAACTGACTAAATTTCAGAATATGAGTTTCTATATCAGTTTTAGATAATGTAACTATAAAAAATTCCTTATGATAGCACGAGCTAAGCATATTTCCTACTTGACGGCGGGGGAAAATGGTGTTACACTGTACCCGTTGAAATCCAGAAAGGATGGGCCTTTGCCATGCAAGCTGCCAGCCTGTACAACTTCACCTTTACCTACTACTATTACTTTCCCTGCCACAAGGAAATAAAGTAATGGTAATTTGTGCTGGATAAAATCCAAAGGCCATCTTCCATCGGAAGTATTTACACGCCACACAGATTCCGTTCTGTGGAGGCGTTTTTATTTTGTCTTGCTATCACCACAGCGCGGAAGGATCGAAAGGAGATAACTACTATGATCGTCGTTTTAAATCCGGGGGCATCCCCTGAGCGGACCCAACACCTCATCCACTGGCTGGAGGAGCAGAACTTAGGGGTTCACGTCTCCAAGGGAGAGTACCAGACCGTCCTGGGCCTGATTGGCAACACCAGCAAGGTCGATATGGAAATGCTGCAAAGCCTGGACATCGTCGATTCCGTGACACGGGTCTCCGACCCGTTCAAGGCGGTCAACCGCAAGTTCCACCCCGACGACTCCACCATCGTGGCCGGGCCTGCCTCCATCGGCGGCGGCCACTTCGGCCTCATTGCCGGCCCCTGCTCTGTGGAGACGGAGGAGCAGATCATTTATGTCGCCCAGCAGGTGAAGGCCGCCGGGGCCAACTTCCTGCGGGGCGGTGCGTTCAAGCCCCGTACTTCCCCCTATGACTTCCAGGGTCTGGGCGCCGAGGGCATCCGCCTGCTGCTGGAAGCCAAAAAGGCCACCGGCCTGCCCATTGTCACCGAGATCATGGACATCCGCAACCTGCCTCTGTTCGAGGAGGTGGACGTGATCCAGGTGGGCGCGAGAAACACCCAGAACTTCGACATGCTGAAGGAGCTGGGCAAGACCCAGAAGCCCATCCTGCTCAAGCGCGGCCTGGCCGGGACCATCAAGGAGCTGCTGATGAGCGCCGAGTACATCATGGCCAACGGCAACGAGAATGTCATTCTCTGTGAGCGCGGCATCCGTACCTATGAGTCTACTTACACCCGCAACACCCTGGACCTGTCCGTGGTGCCCGTGCTGAAGGGCCTGACCCACCTGCCCGTGGTGGTAGACCCCAGCCACGCCACCGGTCACACCTACCTGGTGGAGCCGATGGCCATGGCCGCTGCCGCTGCCGGGGCCGACGGCATTATGATCGAGGTCCACAACGATCCTCCCCACGCCCTGTGCGATGGTGCCCAGTCCCTGACCCCGGAGGAATTCAAACACACCGCAGGCCGCATCCTGCGGATCCGGGAGGCGATGAAGGAATGACCGTCGGTATCATCGGCCTGGGCCTCATCGGAGGCTCGCTGGCCAAAGCCTTTCAGCGGGACGAGTCCGTGACCGTCCTGGGCTGGGACGCAGACCACTCCATCGTGGAGTTCGCCGAGATCGCCCAGGCCATCGACGGGGAACTCACCGACGAGAAACTCCAGGGCTTAGATCTGCTTCTGCTGGCCACCTACCCCGAAGCGGTGGTGGAGCACATGACCCGCCTGGCTCCGCTGCTGGACAAGACCACGCTGGTCATTGACTGCGCGGGCACCAAAGAGAAGGTCTGTGCAAGCGTCTTCCCCTTGGCCAAGCAGTATGGGTTTTCCTTCCTGGGCGGCCACCCTATGGCGGGCACCCATTTCTCCGGCTTTAAGTACAGCCGGGCGGATCTGTTCGACGGGGCCCCGATGGTCCTCGTCCCCCCGGCCTTTGACGACATCCGTTTGCTGGACCGGGCCAAGAAACTGCTGGAGCCGGTGGGCTTTGGGCGGGTGTCCATCACCTCCGCCCAGGAGCATGATAAGCGCATCGCCTTCACCTCCCAGATGGCCCACATCATCTCCAACGCCTACATCAAGAGCCCCACAGCCCGGCAGCACGACGGCTTCTCCGCCGGGAGCTACAAGGACCTGACCCGCGTGGCCTGGCTCAACCCCGACATGTGGGCGGAGCTGTTTCTGGAAAATCGGGAGAACCTGCTCTTCGAGCTGGGGACCCTGATCGAAGATTTGACGAAGTATAAAGACGCCATTGAACGCAACGACTTCGGTACCCTCCGGCAGCTGCTGGACGACGGCCGCCGGATCAAAGAGGAGGTGGACGGGAAATGACCACCGTCACCGTAAAGGCTTCTCAAACGTATGACGTGAAGATCGGCCGGGGCCTGTTGGATACCCTGGGCGAAGAGGCCGCCCGCGCCTTTCAGGGCCGGACCGTCTGCATCGTCTCCGATACCAACGTCGCTCCCCACTACCTCAGCCAGGCTACCCACAGCCTGGAGCGGGCGGGCTTTACCGTGCTGGCCTTCGTCTTCCCCGCCGGGGAGGAGCATAAGAACGGCCACACCTACCTCTCTCTGCTGGAATACCTGGCCCAGGAACATCTGACCCGCGCCGATGGATTGGTCGCCCTGGGCGGCGGGGTGGTCGGGGACCTGACGGGGTTTGCTGCCGCGACCTATCTGCGGGGGATCCCGTTCCTTCAGCTGCCCACGACGCTGCTGGCGGCGGTGGATGCCTCCGTGGGGGGCAAGACCGCCATCGACCTGGAACACGGCAAGAACCTGGCCGGGGCCTTTTACCAGCCCAAGGCCGTCCTGTGCGACTTGGATACCTGGGCGACCCTGCCCGCCGACATTCTCTCGGACGGCTGCGCCGAGGTCATCAAGTACGGCATGATCGGGGACGCCGACCTGCTGGACACCCTGGCCCAAGGGGACTTCCGGGAGGACCCGGAGGAAGTGGTGGCCCGCTGCATCGCCCACAAGCGCGACCTGGTGGAGCAGGATGAATTTGACACCGGCAGCCGCCAGCTCCTGAACCTGGGCCACACCATCGGCCACGGCATCGAGGCCTGCTCCGGCTATCAGCTGGCCCACGGCAAGGCCGTGGCCATCGGCATGACGCTGGTGACGCGGGCGGCCATTCATCTGGGCCTGTGCCCGGAGGCCACGCTGCCCAAGCTGGTCAATCTCCTGCGGGAGTATGGCCTGCCCACCGAGACGGACTACCCGGCGGCGGACCTGCTGGCCAAGATGCTTTCCGATAAAAAACGGGCGGGGGACACCATCTCCCTGGTGGTGCCCACCGGCTGGGGCAAGAGCCAGCTCTATCCGGTGCCGGTGTCCCAGCTGCCCGTCTGGTTGGATCGGGGGTTGGGAAAATGACAGTTACGATCTTTCCCGGCGTTCCTCTGACGGTGACGCTGGATGCCATTCCCTCCAAATCCGCGGCGCACCGCCTGATGATCTGTGCGGCGCTGGCCGACGGCCCGACCATCATCACCTGCCCCCGGCGGTCCCAGGACATCGACGCCACCCTCCGGTGTCTCACCGGCTTGGGCGCCTCCTTCCGGCCCCAAGGGAAGGGGTATCTGGTAACGCCTGCGGCCCAGGAAAACCGGGCGGACCACTGCCTGTTAGACTGCGGGGAGAGCGGGTCCACCCTCCGCTTCCTGCTGCCGGTGGCCGGGGCCTTGGGCGCCAACGCCACGTTCCAGCTGGCGGGCCGTCTGGCCCAGCGGCCCATGGCCCCCTTGCTCGAACAGCTGGAGGCCCACGGCTGTCAAACTTACTTAGACCCGGAGAAGAAGACCCTGTCTATCTCCGGCCAGCTCACCCCCGGAGCCTACCGCCTGCCGGGAGATGTTTCGTCTCAGTTCTTCACCGGCCTGCTCTTTGCGCTGCCACTGCTGGGGGAGGAGAGCATTTTGGAGATCGAGGGGGAACTGGAATCCGCCAGCTATCTTCAGCTCACCATCCAGGCCCTGGCCGCCTTTGGCGTGACGCCGGAGCGAATGGAGACGGGCTGGATCGTCCGCCCCCAGGCCTACCGCACGCCCGGCCGGGCCATTGTGGAAGGGGACTGGTCCAACGCCGCCCCCTGGCTGTGCATGGGGGCCATAGACGGGGACAGCGTCACCGTGAAGGGATTGGCCCCGGACTCCCAGCAAGGGGACAGGGCCGTCTGCCGGGTGCTGGGGGAGATGGGCGTGCCCATCCACCACACCGCAGACCGTTACACCAGCCACCCGGGGCGGCTGCACCCCACCACCATCGACGCGCGGGACATCCCTGACCTGGTGCCTGTGCTGGCGGCGCTGGCCGCCTCGATCCCAGGGACCACCATCATCACCGGCGCGGCCCGCCTGCGCCTGAAAGAATCCGACCGGCTGGTGACCACCGCCGCCACCCTGAACGCCTTGGGCGGCCAGGTGGCGGTGACAGACGACGGCCTTATCATCCAGGGCAAAGCCCATTTGCTGGGCGGGACGGTCGATGCGGCGGGGGACCACCGCATCGCCATGGCCGCGGCGGTCGCTGCCTGCGCTTGCAGCGAGCCGGTGGTCATCACCGGGGCGCAGGCGGTGGAGAAATCCTATCCCACCTTCTGGCACGATCTGCGGGCTTTGGGCAAACCGGTGGAAGAAGCCCCTTGACGGCAGGCCCAGGATATTTCATAATGAGGAGGACACCATGAGCAGTGTGTTTCACGGAGCCATTACCGTCTCCATTTTTGGCCAGTCCCACGCCCCCGGCATCGGGGTGGTCGTAGACGGCCTGCCTGCGGGGGAGAAGATCGACCTGGACGAATTGCAGGCGTTCCTGACCCGCCGGGCCCCCGGTACCGGCAGCTGGTCCACCCCGCGGAAAGAGGCGGACGCGCCGGAAATTTTATCCGGTCTGGCCGACGGCGTGACCTGCGGGGCCCCTTTGGCCGCCGTCATTCGGAATACCAACACCCGCTCGAAGGATTACTCCAACCTGCGGGACATCCCCCGGCCCGGCCACGCGGACTTTACCGCCCAACTAAAATACGGCGGCTGGCAGGATGTGGCCGGCGGCGGGCATTTTTCCGGCCGCCTGACCGCGCCCCTGTGCATCGCCGGGGGGATCTGCAAGCAGATCCTGGCCCGGCGGGGCATCACCGTTGGGGCGCACATCGCGGGCATCGGCGGGATCCTGGATACCGCCTATGACCCGGTGAACGTGACGGCGGAAGACCTGCTGCTGACGAGCAAGAAGCGCTTCCCCGTGCTGGACGATGCCGCCGGGGAGAAGATGCAGGCTGCCATTGAGCAGGCCCGGTCTGAATTGGACTCCCTGGGCGGCCTGATCGAGTGCGGCGTCACCGGCCTGCCGGTGGGCTTGGGTGACCCCATGCTGGACGGCATGGAAAATCGCATGGCCCGACTTGTCTTTGCCATCCCCGCTGTGAAGGGCGTGGAGTTCGGCGCGGGCTTTGCCGTGGCCGAGATGCGGGGGAGCGAGAACAACGACCCCTTTTATTACGACGGGGACACGGTCAAGACGAGGACCAACCACGCCGGAGGCATTTTAGGCGGGATCACGAACGGGATGCCGCTGGTGTTCCGGGCGGCGGTCAAGCCCACCCCCTCCATCGCCCGGGTCCAGGACAGCGTGAGCCTGTCCCAGGGCGTGGACACGAAACTGGAAATTCACGGCCGACACGACCCCTGCATCGTCCCGCGGGCGGTGCCGTGCGTGGAGGCCGCTGCTGCCATTGCGGTCTATGATGCGCTGCTGAGCCAGCAGGCGATCCAACAGAAGGAGAAATGAGCTATGAACTTAGAAGAACTGAGAGCGGAGATCGACACCATCGACGACAACCTGCTGCAAGATTTCGCCCAGCGCATGAACGTGGTCGGGCAGATCGGCCTGGAGAAGAAGAGCGAGGGCCTGCCCACCCTGGACCCCGCCCGCGAGCGGGAGAAGCTGGCCGACATCGTGACCAAGCTGCCCCCGGAGATGGAGCAGTATGGCTACACCCTGTGGTCCATGCTCTTTGAGATCAGCCGCAGCTATCAAAGCTCTCTCAACCCCCAGCCCTCCGCCCTGCGGAAGGACATCGAGCGGGCCATTGCCGACACCCAGCCCCTGTTCCCCCCCGCGGCCACCGTGGCTTGTCAGGGCGTGGAGGGCGCTTACTCCCAGCTGGCCTGCGAGAAGCTCTTCAAACACCCCCAGGTGATGTATTTCAAGACCTTCGAGAGCGTGTTCAGCGCCATTGAGAACGGCTTCTGCGACTATGCGGTGCTGCCCCTGGAAAACAGCACCGCCGGTTCTGTGAAAGAGATCTATGACCTGATGCTGAGCCACAGCAGCTTCAAGATCGTCCGCTCCACCCGGCTGAAGGTCGACCACAACCTGGTGGCCAAGAAGGGCACTAAGATGAGCGACATCAAGGAGATCTTCTCCCATCCCCAGGCCATCAGCCAGTGCGCCAAGTTCCTGGACGCCATGCCCGGCGTGAAGATCACCGCCTGCGAGAACACCGCCGCCGCCGCCGAGGCCGTGGCAAAGTCCGAGCGGACGGATGTGGCCGCCATCAGCTCTTACAACTGCGTGGATCTGTACGGCCTGGAGCGCCTGGCCGCGGACATCCAGGACCGCAGCAACAACTACACCCGCTTCATCTGCATCTCCAAGAAGCTGGAGATCTATCCCGGCGCGGACAAGACCTCTCTGATGCTGGTCCTGCCGCACCGCCCCGGTGCGCTGTATCAGATCCTGGGCCGCTTCTATGCCCTGGGTATGAACCTCATCAAACTGGAGAGCCGCCCGCTGCCGGACCGTGAGTTCGAGTTCATGTTCTATTTCGACCTGGAGACCTCGGTCTACTCCGACGAGTTCATTCGTCTGGTGGATGACCTAGACGCCATCTGCGAGGAGTTCCAGTATTTGGGCAGTTATAGTGAGGTGATCTGATGCGCTTTGGACTGTTGGGAGAGAAGCTCGGCCACAGCTATTCCCCGGAGCTGCATGCCTTTTTTGGCGATTACGAATACGAGCTGTTTGAAGTGGCCCCGGACCAGCTGGGGGACTTCATCCGGAACGGTGATTTTCAGGGCCTGAACATCACCATTCCCTATAAGACCACCATGCTGGCCCTGTGCGACGACCTGACCGAGGCCGCTGCCGCCATTGGCAGCGTGAACACCGTGGTGCGCCACCCGGACGGCAGCCTCTTCGGCGACAACACGGACGCGGCGGGCTTCGAGGGCCTGGTCTGGAAGAGCCGCATCAGCATCCGGGGGCGCAAGTGCCTGGTGCTTGGCTCCGGCGGGGCCAGTCTCTCGGTGCAGTATGTGCTGCACAAGCTGGGGGCGGGGGAGATCGTGGTGATCTCCCGGTCCGGCCCGGACAACTATGAGAACTTGGCCAAGCACGCCGACGCAGAAGTGATCGTGAACACCACCCCCGTGGGGATGTACCCAAACACCGCCGCTGCACCGGTGGACCTGCGCCGGTTCCCCCGGTGCCAGGGGGTGCTGGACCTCATCTATAACCCCGCCCGCACGGCGCTGATGCAGCAGGCTGAGGCCTTAAAGATCCCCAACATGGGTGGGCTGTTCATGCTGGCCGAGCAGGCCCGGTGCGCTGCCAGCGTCTTCACGGGCAAGGCCGTCCCCGCCATCAAGGCGGAGGAGGCCTGGAAGACCCTGGGCAGCCGGAAGGAAAACCGCATCCTCATCGGGATGCCCGGCTGCGGCAAGTCTACCGTGGGCAAGGCCCTGGCCGACCTGCTGGACCGGCCCTTTGTGGACTGCGACAGGGAGATGGAAAAGGTCATCGGGATGTCCGTGGCCGATTACATCACGCGCTATGGAGAAGAGGCCTTCCGGGCGGAGGAGACGGCCATGCTGACCCAGCTGGGCAAGACCTCCGGGCTGGTCATCGCCACCGGCGGCGGGTGTGTCACCCGGCCGGAGAACTACCCCCGTCTGCACCAGAACGGGACGATGATCTTCCTGGAGCGGGAGCTGTCCAAGCTGCCCAAGAAGGGCCGCCCCCTCTCCCTGCGGGGGAGCTTGCAGGATATGTACACCATCCGCCTGCCCATGTACCGGCGCTTTGCCGACGTCACCGTGCCCAACGACGGGGCCCCGGAGAAGGTAGCCAAAGCTGTGGAGGAAGCCTATGAACGTATTAGTGATCAACGGGCCTAACCTGAACCTTCTGGGGATCCGGGAGCCGGACCTGTACGGCAAGCAGGATTACGCCGCATTGGTTGCCCTGGTGGAGGAGACCTGCGCCCAGGAGGGCCTGGGGGTGGAGGTCTACCAGTCCAACCACGAGGGAGACATCGTGGACAAAATTCAAGCCGCCCTGGGGAAGTTTGACGGCATCGTCATCAACCCCGCTGCCTACACCCACACGAGCGTTGCCATTTTAGATGCCCTGAAGGCCGTGGCCCTGCCGGCGGTGGAGGTGCATATCTCCGACGTGTCCAAGCGGGAGGAGTTCCGGCAGGTGTCCTACGCCCGTCTGGCCTGCATCAAGACCTATATGGGTCTGGGGCTGGAGGGGTATCGGCAGGCCATCCTGTATTTGAAAGACTATCTGACGAAATAACAACGCGCATGCCCAACCAAGTCCAAACGAAAAGCGTTCCTTCCAGGTCGGAGGGAACGCTTTTTTTGCCCCCGGAAAAAAAGAAGGTGGGTGACAAGGAAAACTACTTGACAGACGCGGCGATTTATGGTAAAAATAGAACATACGTTCGATATGAACGCAAAAAAACAAAGAACGGTAAAAACCGTTCTTTGCGTTGGTGGAGGAGGATGGATTCGAACCATCGAAGTCGAAGACAACAGATTTACAGTCTGCCCCCTTTGGCCACTCGGGAACTCCTCCGTATTTACTTGGAGCTGGTGGACGGACTCGAACCCCCGACCTGCTGATTACAAATCAGCTGCTCTACCAACTGAGCTACACCAGCGTTGAGCGCCTCGTCCGCGACAAGGGTTATCTTATCAGATAGACCCGAATTTGTCAAGCATTTTTTTCGGAAAATGCGTATTTTTTTAAGACAGGACGAAATCAAATCAGAAAAGAGAAGACAGACCACGGAAAGGAGAATGTGATGACGTTACAGGAGATGTCGCATACATACCACAGCCAGCACGCAGCGCTGCGCCAGCGCATCCGGGAGCTGACCGCCGCCGGCGTGGGGGAGGACACGCACGGAAGGATACGCATCCGCCGCTTGGAGGAGATGGCGAAGGAGAACCGAGACCTGGCGGCGCTGCTGGAGCATTACTATGAGAGGGGGTACCTCAAAAATGAGCGCTACACCCTTTGAGCAATACGATCCGGTAAATTACCGGCTGGACCAGCTTTCCTTCTCCGCCTATCTGAACGAAGAGGCGGAGGACAACCAGTGGCAGCGGCAGGCTCTGCGCCAGGCCCTGGGCCGGGCCATTCGGGAGGAGCTGACCGGGCGGCAGCGGGAGGTCCTGCTGCTGTACTATCTCGACCAACTGACCATGCAGCAGGTGGCGGAGCGGTTGGACGTGAACCGCTCCACCGTCTGCCGGACGCTCCAGCGGGGAGAGGCCCGTCTGCGTCGCTGCCTGCGTTACGGGGGCGAGCGACTGCTGCGCCGCTCGGAGAGCCAGGGGGACGGCCTGGGTCTGCCCACGGACAAGCGGCGGCGGGGGAATCCCTGCCGCGCCCCCCGGCGGGGAAGCTCCCGGACCCGATGAGACGGGAAAAAAGGGAGAAATTCACGGGATTTTGTGCAGGATAGATGAAACTGGGGGGAAAACCTTGTGCAGTCAGCCCCCCGGTTTGGGGGAAAGAATCCTTTACTTTTGCTGAAACGGGTGATACAATAGCCGCGTTGGTTTGGTGCCGACCTGCCTGGCAGGCGGCGGCCAAACCCCAAACGGATGGTATTCCGAATAGGAAACTGTACCGGCAACAGACCTGTCGGGTCCGCGGCTTCGGCGCGGTCCCCCTCGCGTCACCGGCCTGAGAAAGGCAGGGTGATGGCATGACCATAGGATTCATAGGAGCGGGAAAAGTTGGCTTTTCACTGGGGCAATTCTTTGCCCACGGCGGCCTTCCGATGACCGGCTATTACAGTCGGCACCGAGACTCGGCCCAGGAAGCTGCAGAACGAACCGGCACGAGACAGTTTGCGTCCCTTGAGGCGCTGGTCCGGGCCAGTGACGCGATTTTTTTGACCGTTCCCGATGGAGCCATCTCCGCAGTGTATGAGAAACTGCGGCAGTTCGACCTGACAGGAAAACAACTTTGTCATTGCAGCGGCGCGATCTCTGCCCAGGAAGCGTTTCCGGGGGCGGAGGAGCTTGGCGCCGAACTCTATTCGATCCACCCGTTGTTTCCGGTGAGCGACAAGTACGTTGCTTGGCGGGAGCTGACGGGTGCTTTTTTCTGCATCGAGGGCGTTGGCACCCACCTGGACTGGTGGGCGGAGACGCTGGCCGGTCTGGGCGCACAGGTGAGGCGGCTGCCCAGCGAGGGCAAGGCCCGCTATCATGCGGCCTGCACGGTGGCCAGCAACCTCATGTGCGCCCTGGCCCAGGTGAGCGTGGACCTGCTGGGAAGCTGCGGCTTTTCCCAGCCGGAGGCGCTGGCGGCCCTGGCCCCGCTCATGCGGGCCAACCTCGACCACATCCTGCACGACGGCCCCCAGACTGCCCTGACAGGTCCTGTGGAGCGGGGAGACGCCAGCACCGTGGCCCGCCATCTGGCCTGCCTGCCGGAAGAGAGGACCCGGCGGTTATACGCCGCGGCTTCCGGCCTGCTGGTGGACCTGGCCCAGAAAAAGCACCCGGAGACGGACTATCAGCCTGTGAAAACATTACTGGAGGAAGGATCGAGCACATGAAAAAGAACACCATCGTGACACTGGCCGACATGAAGGCCAGAGGAGAGAAGATCTCTCAGCTCACTTGTTATGACTATTCTACTGCCCGCCTGATGGACCAGGCCGGGATCAACATGATCCTGGTGGGTGACAGCCTGGGCATGACGATGCAGGGCTACTCCGACACCATCCCCGTGACCATGGAGGAGATGATCGTCTATGGCCGGAGCGTGGTCCGGGGCTGTGAAAACACCTTTGTTGTGGTAGACATGCCCTTTATGAGCTACCAGGCTTCTGTGGAGCAGGCCGTGGTCAACGCCGGCCGGCTGATGAAGGAGACGGGCTGCGACGCGGTGAAGCTAGAGGGCGGCCGTGAGGTCTGCGACCAGATCCGGGCCATCACCGCCGCAGGCATCCCCGTCTGCGCCCACGTGGGCATGACCCCCCAGTCCCACCATGCCTTTGGCGGCTTCAAGGTCCAGGGCAAGGGCGAAGAGGGTGCCGCCCGCGTGCTGGCCGACGCCATGGCGGTCCAGGCCGCCGGAGCCTTCGCCGTGGTGCTGGAATGTGTGCCCCCGAAGCTGGCGGCGCTCATCACCCGGAAGCTGGACATCATCACCATCGGCATCGGGGCCGGGGCCGCGTGCGACGGCCAGGTGCTCGTGTGGCAGGATATGCTGGCCATGGGACCCTTCACCCCCAAGTTTGTCAAGCACTTTGCCCAGGTGGGCCAGATCATGACCGACGCCTTCCAGGCCTACGACGCCGAGGTGAAGGACGCTTCCTTCCCCGCCGCCGCCCAGACCTACGCCAAGAGCGACTGCTCCGATGAGATCCTGGAGCGTCTGGAGGGCCGTCAGTCCGCCGAGCTGCTGAAGCTCTATTCCCTGTAAGCTGTTTTCTGCGATAAAAAGAGGAGAAGATCCATGATCATTGCAACTACCATTGCCCAGGTCCGCGCACAAGTGGCCGCCTGGAAGAAAGAGGGCCTGACCGTTGGCCTGGTGCCCACCATGGGATACCTGCACGAGGGCCACGCCAGTTTGGTGGACGAGGCCGTGCGCCAGTGTGACCGCGTGGTGGCCTCCGACTTTGTCAACCCCACCCAGTTTGGCCCCAACGAGGATTTGGAAGCCTATCCCCGCGACTTTGACCGGGACTGCGCCCTGCTGGAGGAGCACGGCTGCGCCATGGTCTTCCACCCCGCCGTGGAGGAGATGTACGCCCCCGGCGCGGCCACTTACGTGGAGATCCTGTCCGACATGCCCAAGCAGCTGTGCGGCAAGACCCGCCCCATCCACTTCCGGGGCGTGTGCACCGTCGTCTCGAAGCTATTCAACATCGTGACCCCCGACAAGGCGTTCTTCGGCCAGAAGGACGCGCAGCAGCTGGCCATCATCCGCCAGATGGTGCGGGACCTGTCCTACGGCATCGAGATCGTGGGCTGCCCCATCGTCCGCGAGGCCGACGGCCTGGCCAAGTCCTCCCGGAACACCTATCTGAGCGAGGCCGAGCGGCAGGCCGCCCTGGTCCTGTCCGAGTCCGTGTTCCTGGGTCAGAAGATGGTCGCTGAGGGCGAGACGGACGCGAACAAGATCGTCGCCGCCATGACCGAACACATCCAGGCCCAGCCTCTGGCGAAGATCGACTACGTCTCCGCCGTGGACGGCGTGACCATGGACCCTGTGGACCAGATCGCCGGGACCGTGCTGGTGGCCATGGCCGTATACATCGGCAAGACGAGACTCATTGACAACTTTATCGTGGAGGGCAAATAAGATGACCATGGAAATGCTGAAGGGAAAGATCCACCGCGCCACCGTCGTGCAGGCGGAGCTGAACTATGTGGGTTCCATCACCGTGGACCAGGACCTGCTGGATGCTTCCGGGATCCTGGAGTATGAGAAGGTCCAGATCGTGGACATCGACAACGGCAGCCGCTTCGAGACCTACACCATCGCCGGGGAGCGTGGGTCCGGCATGATCTGCCTCAACGGCGCTGCCGCCCGCTGCGTCAGCGTGGGGGACAAGATCATCCTCATGTCCTACGCCCAGATGACCCCCGAAGAGGTCAAGAACGACTACCACCCCAACGTGGTCTTTGTGGACGAGCAGAATCACATCGCCCGCGTGACCACCTATGAGAAGCACGGTCTGCTGAAGGACATGGAGTGAGGAACGCCCTTCCCACAACAGAAGTTAGGATACGGAGATAGGATACAGGAGGAGCAGAAATGGAAAACCTGAAAGGAAAGTGCGTGCTGCTGTGCGTCACCGGGGGCATTGCCGCCTATAAAATTCCCAACGTGGCCAGCGCCCTGCGGAAGGCCGGGGCGGAGGTCCACGTCATCATGACCCAGAACGCCACCCAGTTCATCACCCCCCTGACCTTTGAGACCCTGACCAACAACCGGTGCGTGGTGGATACCTTCGCCAGGGATTTCCAATATGATGTCACCCACATCTCCCTGGCGCAGGCAGCGGACCTCATTCTCATCGCCCCGGCCACGGCGGACGTCATCGCCAAGCTCGCCCACGGCATCGCGGACGACATGCTGACCACCGTGGTCCTGGCGGCCAAGTGCAAGAAGCTGGTCTCCCCGGCCATGAACACGGCCATGCTGGAAAACCCCATCACCCAGGACAACATCGCCACCCTGAAACGGTATGGCTTTGAGATCATCCCCCCCGCCAGCGGCCTGCTGGCCTGCCAGGCGGTGGGCAGCGGGAAGATGCCGGAGCCGGAGGTCCTGCTGGATCACATCGCCCATCATCTGGCTCGCCGCAAGACCCTGGCGGGCGTGAACATCACCGTCACCGCCGGCCCCACCCAGGAGGCCCTGGATCCGGTGCGCTACCTGACCAACCACAGCACCGGCCGCATGGGCTACGCCATCGCGCGGGAGGCCATGCTGCGGGGTGCCAACGTGACCCTGGTCTCCGGCCCCACGGAGCTGGGCACCGTGCCCTTCGTGGACCACCGCCCTGTGACCAGTGCGGGCGACATGTTCCGGGCCATCCAAGACCTGCTGCCCCAGACCGACATCCTCATCAAAGCCGCCGCTGTGGCGGACTACCGCCCCGCCAACGTGGCCGAGGACAAGATGAAGAAGAAGGACGGGGACCTCTCCATCCCCCTGGAGCGCACCCAGGATATTCTGGGCTGGGTGGCCGAGAATCGGCACCCCGGTCTGTTTGTCTGCGGCTTCTCCATGGAGACCAAGGACATGATCGCCAACTCACAGGCCAAGCTGGAGCGGAAAAAGCTGGACATGATCGTGGCCAACAACCTCAAGGTGGCCGGCGCGGGCTTCGGCGTCTCGACGAACGTCGTCACCCTCATCACCAAGGACGGCCTGCAAGAGCTGCCCCGGATGGGGAAGGACGAGGTGGCCGCGCATCTGCTGGATGAGATCCAGCGGCGGAGATAACCTATATACTATGCGCAGAGAGACAGCGTGCAGGAAAGCAAACCTGCACGCTGTTTTTTTATGGACAGCATTCTCATTCCCTCCCCGGCGTTCGCCGGGGTGTTTTTCTGGAACGGTGGGGGGTGGGAGAGAATGGGCTTCGGTGGTGCAAAATGCTGGAGAAATCCCCGCCGTTTCCCCATGCAGACTGCGACAGGCTTTTTTGCCCCCCGCCGGTATACTCTGGCTAAAGACGGCATAGATTTGCCAGTTCAGCGGCTAGGAGGGGGAAAGTATGGCAACAAAAGAACGAGCGGGGGAGAAGCTGCTGCGCTTCCCCCGGCGGGACACCGTGAACGTATCCCGCCGGGCGTTTTTGGGCCTGGCAGAGGCCGGGGTGGGCTTTCTGCTGGGCGCGGTGTTGGCTGGGGCAGAGCTGTTTGGGCTGTACGCCCCCTTCGGCGTGGCGGCGGTGGCGGCGGCCGGGTCGGGGGTCAGCGGGTTCTGCACGCTGGCCGGGACCTGCTTGGGGTACTTGTGCTTGGAGGGCCTCACGGACGGGATGCGGTACGCCGCCTCGGCGATTTTGGTCTATGCGGTGGCCTTTGCCTTTTTTGATACGAAGGCCTATCGAACGGCCTGGTTCATGCCCGCCATTGCCAGCCTGCTGTGTGCCCTGACCGGCATCATCTGCCGGGGCGGGGACGGGTGGCACGGAGAGGACCTGATTTACTTCGTGACGGAAGTCCTCTGCGCCGGGGGCGCGGCGCTGGCCTACCGGGTGCTGTTCCTCCAGTGGCCGGAGACCTTGGACGGCCTGCGGGACCTGCCGCCCAAGGAGACGGCGGGGGTGCTGGTGCTGGGCGGCACGGTGCTGATGTCGCTGGCCCGCGTGGAGCTCTTGGGGACGTTTTCGCTGGGTCGCTTGCTGGCGGCGGTGGGGGTCATGTGGGCCGCCCGCCGGGGGCCGTGGGGCGGGATCCTGGCGGGGGCTGCCGCCGGGGTGGCCCTGGACCTCTCGTCAGGGAAGGACCCGTATTACAGCCTGGTCTTTGCCATGGCGGGGCTGGCCTGCGGCTTCTGCCGGAACCAGCGGAAAATTTTGACGGCGCTGGTCTATCTCATGGCCTGCCTGGCAGCGGTGCTTTGGAGCCGGGCGGGGCTGGACTATCTGGGCCTGCCCATCGAGGCCGGGGTGGGGGCAGTCCTCTTCCTGCTCCTGCCGGGGAAAAAGAAGACAGAGGAGGAGACTGAGGAGACGGCCGCCCTGCCCCAGGGCATCGCGGCTCCGGAGACCGACACCAGCCGGGAGACCCTGGCCCGCCGCCTGGACGAGATGGCTGGGGCTTTCCATACGCTTTATGACAGCGTAAAGGACACTCTGCACCCGGAGGACAACAACACGGAGAACCCGGCGGAGCTCTTCACCCGCACGGCGGACCGGGTGTGCGTGAAATGTGTCCTGCGTTCCAACTGCTGGCAGCGGGACTATGAGGACACGAAACGCGCCCTGAACGACGCCACGCCCCCGATGATGGAGCGGGGACGGGCGCTGTCTACGGATTTTAACGGCATTTTTCAGAGCCGGTGCGTCCATTTCCCGGAGTTTCTGGGGGAGGTCAACCGGCAGCTGACGGCCTTTCTGCGCCGCCGCCAGGCGCGGCGGCGGACGCGGGCGGCGCGGGCGGCCCTGTGCAGCCAATACGCCCGCTTGGATCGCTTTTTGCAGGGGGCGGCGGAGGAAGTTTCCACCGGCCTGACCCCCGATCTGCCCCGGCAGGAAAAACTGGCCGCTTACTTAAAAAGCATGAACCAGACCGGCGGGGCAGTGTACTACGACCGGGAGGGCCGGCTGCGGGTGGAGACCCCCGCCACCGGCGAGCTGGCCTCCCGGTCGGCCCGGCGGGAGCTGGAAGAGATCTTGGGCACGCCCCTGCGGGAGGGGCAGGTGCGAAACGGGCGCTTGCTCTTTGCCCAGTCGGAGCCGTTTCGGGCCACCGTCTCCCTGGCCGGGGCGCCCCGGCAGGGGGAGGCAGTCAGCGGAGACACGGGCATCTGGTTCCGCCGGGAGGACGGGATGCTCTTCCTGCTCCTGTGCGACGGCATGGGCTCCGGGGCCGGGGCCAAGCGAGAGAGCGCCCAGGCGGGGAAGCTGGTGGAGAATTTCCTGCGGGCCGGCATGGAACCGGGGGAGGCGGTGGAGACCGTCAGCTCCGCCCTGGCCCTGCGGGGAGAGGACGGCGGCAGCACCACCATTGACCTGCTCTCCTTCGACCTCTTTTCCGGGCGCTGCTGCGTCCACAAGCAGGGGGCGGCCCCAACCTATATCCGCCGGGGCGGACAGGTGAAGTGCGCCGTAGGGGCGTCGCTGCCTGCGGGCATCGTCACCGGCCGGGCGGCGCGGCCGGACGTCCATAAATTCCGAGGCGAGCCGGGGGACTGGATCGTTATGGTCACGGACGGCATTTTGTGCGGCCGGGAGGACCAGTGGCTGCGGGACGTGGTGACCCAATACACCGGCAGCAGCCCCAGCGAATTGGCCCAGCGCATCCTGCGGGAGAGCCAGACCCTGTGCCAGGGAGAGGACGATGGGACCGTATTGGCGGCACGATTGGACAGAAGCCGGGAAAAGTGACCTCCTAAACGACAAAAAACAGCCCTTTCGGCGCAGGCATGCCAAAACCTGCGTCGGAAGGGCTGTGGCCTTTTTTAGACTCCGGTCAAATCGAACGTGGGGATGTATTCGGCCTGAGCGGCCTCCACGCCTTGGGTGAAGCCGTCGAGGCCCAGGTTGGTGAAGTAGGCTTCGGCGGCGCGGATCTCGCTTTTCCGCAGGCGGCGGTCCAGGGGCGGGGAGTCGGCGGCCTTGCCCCAGGGGGTGTATTGGCTCATCAGGGAGAAGAGAATGGTGTGGGGCGGGAAGGTCTCAGCCACCCAGTCCATTACCTCCTTGGCCTGGTTCAGGCCGCCGGGCAAGAGCAGGTGACGGAGAATGACGCCGCGGGTCAGGATTCCGTTTTCATCCAGCTGATAGGGGCCGGTCTGGCGCACCATTTCCCGGATGGCGGCGCGGGCGGTTTCAGGGTAGTCGGCGGCTCCGGCGTAGCGCCGGGCGGTGTCCGGGTCGGTGTATTTGTAGTCGGGGAGGTAGATTTGAATTTTGCCCTCCAGGGCGGCCAGTGTCTCCACCCGGTCATAGCCCCCGCTGTTCCAAACCACGGGGACAGGGAGGGGGTCTTCCAGGGCCTGGGCGACGACGTGGGCGTAGTGGGTGGGGTTCACCAGGTCGATGTTGTGGGCCCCGGCGGCGATCAGCTCGAAGAAGATCTCCCGCAGACGGGCCACGGAGATGGCTTTGCCAAAATCATTTTGGCTGATGCTGTCGTTCTGGCAGAAAACGCAGCCGAGACTGCACCCGGAGAAGAAAACGGTCCCGGCCCCTTGGGTGCCGGAGAGCGGCGGCTCCTCCCAATGGTGCAGGGCGGCGCGGGCGACCACGGGGGCGTCGGGCATCCGACAGCGGCCCTTGGCCTGGGTGCGGTCAGCCCCGCACCGGCGGGGGCAGAGGGTGCAGTGGGTGGGATCGTAGGAGAGCGTGGTCATAGCAGCCCCTCCTCTGCGGCGGAACGGAAGGGGGCCAGGGCGCTGGGGAGGGCGTAGGTGTGTTCCAGCGCGGCCCGGTCGGCCCAGACCCAGCCTTCGGGCAGGGCGGGGGAGCGCAGCTCGGCCCGCTGGGCGGTCATGCGCCACTCGACGTGGGTGAAGATGTGCTTCCCCGTCCCGGCAAATTCCGGTTTTCCGGCCAGCTGGTCGGCAAGGCCCCATTGGGAGAGGGCCTCTTCGGCTGGGGCCAGTTCGTTGGGATATTCCCAGAGGCCCGCCAGCAGGCCCTTGCTGGGACGGCGGCGGAGGGCGATCTTGCCCGCGTGGAAAAGCAAAAACACGACCCGTTCCTCGATGCGCCGGGGCTTTTTGGCGGGGCGGGTGGGGAGGTCCTGGGTGACGCCCTGGGCTTTGGCCAGGCAGAAGTCGGCGGCGGGACATTCGTCGCATAACGGCACCCCATTGGGCAGGCAGACGGTGGCCCCCAGGTCCATCATGGCTTGGTTAAACTGGCCGGGGAAGTCCACGGGAATGACGGCTTGCAGGGCCTGGGTAAAGTGGCGTTTGCCTTGGGTGGTGGTGATGTCCGTGTCATCGGCCAGGACGCGGGCGGCAACGCGCAATAAGTTTCCGTCCACGGCGGGGACGGGCTGGCCGAAGCAGATGGAGGCGATGGCGGCGGCGGTATAATCGCCGATGCCGGCCAGGGCGCGGATGGCTGGGTAGTCCGTGGGGAAGACGCCGCCGTGTTCGTCCATGATCTGGCGGGCGGCTTTTTGCAGGTTCCGGGCGCGGCTGTAATAGCCAAGGCCCTGCCACTGCTTCATCAGCACGTCTTCCGGGGCGTCGGCTAAGTCCTGGATGGTGGGGAAGGCCGCCATGAAGCGGGCGAAGTAGCCCAGAACGGCGGCGACGCGGGTCTGCTGGAGCATGATCTCGGACACCCACACCCGGTAGGGGTCAGGCGTCCTTCGCCAGGGCAGGTCGCGGGCGTGTTCCCGGTACCATTGGAGCAGCGGGATGGGGAGCATGGATAAAGTATTCAAGAAAATTCGTCTCCTATTGGTTCAGTAAAGCATTGAGTTCGGCGGGGAGGGGAGAGGTCAAGGCAATTTCTTCCCCCGTGATGGGCTGGAGGAGCCGGATGGAGGCCGAGTGCAGGGCGAAGCGCTGGCGGAGCTCCGGCAGCTCTTGGCCATAGAGAAAATCTCCGGCCAGAGGACAGCCTAAGTAGGCCATGTGGACCCGGATCTGATGGGTGCGGCCTGTCTCTAAGGCCAGCCGCACCAGGCTTCGCCCCGGACCGGTGCGTACCACTTCGTAATGGGTGCGGGCCGCGGCCCCGTCCGGGCGGACCGCCCGTTTTAAGATGGAATCCGACTGACGGCCAATGGGGGCGTCGACACACCCCCGCCGGGGGACGGGGACGCCTTCGCAGACGGCCAGGTAGGTGCGGCTGAACTGGCCGGTCTGCAATTGGCGCTGGAGCAGCTCGTGGGCGTGGGCGTGTTTGGCCACGGCCATAAGGCCGGAGGTCCCCCGGTCCAGACGGTTGACGGGGTGAAAGGCGGCAGTCAGATGCTGCGCCTCATAATGGGCCATGAGAAAATTGGCCAGCGTGTCCCCGTGGTGGCCCAGGCTGGGGTGGACGGCCAGGTCGCCGGGTTTGTTCACGATGAGCAGATCCTCGTCCTCATAGCAGAGGGCCAGCGGGCCGGGGACGGGGGTGATCTGATCGCTGCCGGTCACGTCTCCAACGGCCACGGAGAGAACTTGCCCCGGCTGGACAAAGACGTTGGTAAAGACGGGCTGGCCGTCCAGCAAAATGCCATCGGGCTGGTCCTTGGCCCGGCGGACGCCGGCGGCGGAAAGCCCCAGCTCCCGGCGGAGCAGGGTGCGGACCTGGCGGCCCGCCAGGGGTTCGGAGATGGATAGGGTCAGGCGGCGCATGAGGGGCCTCCCTTCTTTTCTCTGGTGTTAGCAGTCGGGGTGTGGTATAATCAAAAGCAGAAGCCACCTACAGTTTTTTCGTAGGGGCCGCAGACCTCTGCGGCCCAAACCTGTAGTGCAGTACCGCTTATCGAACCCCCTGCTCCCCACCCATGCGGGCCGCAGGGGTCTGCGGCCCCTACAAAGTGATGCAAAGTAATGCCAAAGTAATGACAAGAGATACGAACGGAAAACGCAGTGCAGAGCAACACGACGCGATAGGGGCAATAAGGAGGTCATCTTTTATGAACGGTATCATTCTCTACGGCAGCCGTTACGGCGCGTCCCAACAGTATGCCCAGGCGTTGGAAGGGCGGACGGGCCTGCCTGCGGTGTCCTACAACGAGATCAAGGATTTCAGCCCCTTTGACACCATCGTGTACATCGGCGGCGTGTATGCGGGCCGGACAGTGGGCCTGGCGAAGACGGTCCGCCGCCTGCCCACAGACCACCCCTTCCGGCTGCTGGTGGCCACCGTCGGCCTGTCTGACCCCAGCAACGAGGACAGCATGCTGAACATCCGGGAGCACCTGGCGGAGGAGCTGACGCCCGCGATCTTTATTCGCACGGCCCACGTTCACCTGCGGGGAGCGATGGATTACAGCATCTTGCAGCCCAAGGATAAGCTGATGATGAAGGGCTTCTGCACCATCCTGCGCCGCCAGCCCGTCCACGAGCGGTCGGCGGAGACGCAGGCCATTCTGGATGGTTACGGCAAGGCGGTGGACTACATCGACTTTGATGCTCTGCGCCCCATTCAGGAATGGCTGGAGAGCGGGAGCAAGTAAAAAATCAACTGATTATAGCACGAAGAGGCGCCCGCTGGCAACTGCCAGCGGGCGCTGTGTGTAGAAAGAAGATAGGGCGTTACATCTCCCCGTTGGCCAGCACGTCGCGGTTTTTGATGAAATACTCGACACCGGAGTAGATGGTCGTGAGCAGGATGATCCAGACGCACACCAGGCGCAGGGTGACGGCGTTGGACAGCAGGAGCATGAGGCAGATGCAGACCATGGTGGAGGCCGTCTTTACCTTGCCGGACTTGGCAGCGGCGATGACGCGGCCCTGCTCCACGGCCACCAGGCGCAGGCCGGTAACGGCCAGCTCCCGGGCGATGACGATGAAGAAGGCCCAGGCGGCCATCCAGCCGGCCTGGACGAACCAGGCCATGGCGGACATGACCAGGAGCTTGTCGGCCAGAGGATCCATGAACTTGCCAAAGTCCGTGACCTGGTTGTAGTGGCGGGCCACGTAGCCGTCCACGAAGTCCGTGATGCTGGCCAGGATGAAAACGCCTAAGGCGGCCAGCAGATGGTGGGTGAAGTCCTGGTAGAGCAGGACGATGAAAATGGGGATCATCACCACCCGGCAGAGGGTGAGTTTGTTTGCAGTGGTCATTGGGCTCCCTCCTCGTCGTCGTCATAGCGCACACCGACCAGCTCGCCGTCGTAGAAGTTGGTGACCTTGACGCGGTAGAAGCCGCCGGGGCGCACGCCGCCCTCTTCCCCCTCGAAGTGGACCAGACCGTCGATGTCGGGGGAGTCGGCGGCGCTGCGGCCGTAGTAGAGCTCGGTCTCGTCGTCGTAGCCCTCGCAGAGGACCTCGATGACCTTGCCGACCATGTTCGCACAGTAGTCATCCACGATGCGCATTTGCAGGTCGGTGAGCAGCTCGACGCGGCGGCGCTTCACGTCCTCGTCTACCTGATCGGGATAGGTGGCGGCCAGGCTGCCAGGCTCCGGGGAATAGGGGAAGACCCCGGCGCGTTCCAGGCGGAACTCGTTGAGGAATTCACACAGCGTCTCGAAATCCTCCTCGGTCTCGCCGGGGAAGCCGGCGATGAGGCTGGTCCGCAGGACCAAGCCGGGGATCCGCTGGCGCAGCTTGCGGAAGAGGTCGCGGATCTCCTGCCCGCTGCCCCGGCGGTGCATGGCCTTGAGCACATGGTCGCTGATGTGCTGGATGGGAATGTCCAGATATTTGACGATCTTCGGCTCGTTGGCGATCACGTCAATGAGCTCGTCGCTGATCTCGTCGGGGTAGAGATAGTGCAGCCGGACCCAATGCACGCCCTCGATGGCACAGAGCTTGGGCAAGAGCTGGGCCAGGGTGCGCTGCCCGTAAAGGTCCAGGCCGTAGCGGGTGATGTCCTGGGCCACGACGATGAGCTCTTTCATCCCGGCGTCCACCAGGTCCTGGGCCTCCTGGAGGATCGCTTCCTCCGGGCGGCTGCGGAACTTGCCCCGGATGAAGGGGATGACGCAGTAAGCGCAGCGGTTGTCACAGCCCTCGGCGATGCGCAGCCAAGCCCAGTGGTCGGAGGTGCAGACCACTCGGTCCGTCTCCGGCACGGGGGCGTTGATGTCCCCGAAAAGGGCGGGGCGCTGCCCCTCCAGGGCCTCGTCGATGACCTTGGCGATGTCCTGGTAGCTGCCCACACCCACGAAGCCGTCTGCTTCCGGACAGCGCTCGGCCAGCTGGTCGTGCCACCATTGGGCCATACAGCCGGTGACGATGATCTTTTTCAGGTTCCCGGCCTGCTTTTGCCGGACGAGCTTGTCGATCTCGCCCATGGCTTCGTCTCTGGCTTCCTTCAGGAAGCCGCAGGTGTTGACCACGGCCACGTCACAGCCCTCGGCACCGAGGGCGACCTCGTACCCGGCTTCATAGGTTTTCCAGATCATCTGCTCACAGTTGACCTGATTCTTGGCGCAGCCAAGGGAGACGAAGCCGACCTTGGGGAGGGGGACCTGGACTTCTTCGGGTTCCTGGCGTTCTTGCGTTTCCTGTACGTTATGTTCCTGCATGGTGTTCTCCTGTCATGTTGCGTCAGTCGGTTTGATATTTCCGCCGCTCGATGCCGGCGGCGATCTGAGACCAGGAAAAGCCCCGACGCGCTAAGGCGTCGGAGGCTTTTTTACATTCCTTGCGGTCTTCCGGGTCCCGAAGCTTTTTGGCCAGGAAGGCGTCGATGGCGTCCTCTGCGTCGTCCATCTCGGCCAAGGCATCCTCCCAATCGGCCTTGGGCACCCGGCGGCGGTAGAGCTCGTTTTTGATCTTATAGAGACCGTAGCCCTTGGCCTGGTAATGCCGGACCAGGGCTTTGGCATATTCTGCGTCGTTGACCAGGCCGATGTCCACGGCCCAGGCGACGGTCTCGGCCGCCTGGCGCTCCGTGGCCCCTTTGGCCATGAGTTTTTCGTTGAGCTGTCCGGCGGACATGGCCCGCACAGAGAGCATATTGACCGCCCTGGCGCGCAGGGCGGCGGAAGCGGCGGCGGATCTCAGCGCGTCAAGGGCTGCCTCGTCCAGCTCCAGGCCGGCGAAGAGGCCCTGATCCAGGACGGTGCTTTCGGTCACCCGAAGCGTCTTGCCCCCCTCCAGGGCCACCGTCCAGGTCTTGGCCGGGGGCGTGGGAGGGAGGAGCTTCTCAATCCTCATCGTCGTCGAAGTCGTCTGCGCTGATGTCGATCAGCTTTGCGGCGGTGGGGCCTGCTTTGCGGGAGACAGCGGGAGCATCCTCTGCCGGGGTGGGCTCTGCTGCGGGCTGGGGGGCGCGCCCGGCAGCGCGGGCGGCGGCCTGGGCCTGGCTGGACATGAGCTGGAAGGAGTTCTTGCGGATCTCCTCCTCCACATGGGCGCAGATGTCCGGGTGGTCTTTCAGGTATTGCTTGGCGGCGTCCTTGCCCTGGCCGATGCGCTCATCGCCCATGGAGAACCAGGAGCCGCTCTTGTGGATGATGTCCAGCTTCACAGCCAGGTCCACCAGCTCCCCGTACTTGGAGATGCCCTCGCCGTACATGATGTCGAACTCGGCCTCCCGGAAGGGGGGCGCGACCTTGTTCTTGACGATCTTGGCGCGGGTGCGGTTGCCGATGACCTCGCTGCCGTCCTTGATGGCCTCGATGCGGCGGACCTCCATGCGGACGGAGGAGTAGAACTTCAGGGCACGGCCGCCGGTGGTGACCTCAGGGTTGCCGTAGACCACGCCGACCTTTTCCCGCAGCTGGTTGATGAAGATGACCACGCAGTGGGTCTTGGAGATGGACCCGGCCAGCTTCCGCAGGGCCTGGCTCATCAGGCGGGCCAGCAGGCCCACGTGGGCGTCGCCCATGTCGCCCTCGATCTCGGCGCGGGGGACCAGGGCGGCCACGGAGTCCACGACGATCACGTCCAGGGCGCCGGAGCGGACCAGGGCTTCGCAGATCTCCAAACCCTGCTCGCCGGTGTCCGGCTGGGAGATGAGCATGTTGTCGATGTCCACCCCCAGGGCGCGGGCGTAGGTGGGGTCCAGGGCATGCTCGGCGTCGATGAAGGCGACCTCGCCGCCCTGCTTCTGGGCCTCTGCCACGATGTGCAGGGCCAGGGTGGTCTTGCCGGAGGATTCCGGGCCGTAAATTTCGATGATCCGGCCGCGGGGTACGCCGCCGATGCCCAAGGCCAGGTCCAGAGCCAGGGAGCCGGTGGGGATGCTCTCGACCTTCACGTTGGGGTTGGCCCCCAGGCGCATGATGGCACCCTTGCCGTAGGCCTTTTCGATCTGGGCCATGGCGGTCTCCAGCGCCTTCTTTTTGTCAGAGGCGGGCGCGGCGGCCTCAAGAGGTTTCTTTTTTTCTGCCATGTGTTTGTTATCCTTCCTCCGGGTCGGCGTCTGGCTCTGGGTGCTCGA
The DNA here is from genome assembly GCA_004556345.1 of Clostridiales bacterium. Taxonomy (GTDB): domain Bacteria; phylum Bacillota; class Clostridia; order Oscillospirales; family Oscillospiraceae; genus Evtepia. The sequence continues at coordinate 39,297 of SFHQ01000007.1, forward strand.
AGGGCCGCTGGCCCTCGACCACCCGGTCGATGCCGCCGGTGTCGCGGGTGATTCGGATGTTTTCATAGCCGGCATTGACCAGCATCCAGGCCACGTCCTCGGACTGGCCGACGCCCACCTCGTAGAGCAGATGCCCGCCGGGCTTCAGGGCGGGCTTCCAGAGGGTGGTCACGGCCCGGTAGAAGTCCAGGCCGTCGCTGCCGCCGTCCAGGGCCAGCATGGGCTCGTAATCCTTGACGGAGCGGTCCAGGGCCGGCAGGTCCCCGGTGGGGATGTAAGGGGGGTTGCAGACCAGCGCGTCAAACTGCCCCAGGGTGTGGCTGGGGGGTTGGAGGGCGTCGCCCTTTAAGTAGACGGCCCGGCCCGTGAGCTTGTGGCGGCGGATGTTCCGCTTGCACAGGTCCAGGGCTCCGTCGGACAGGTCCACCAGGATGGCGCGGGTGTTTTTCAGCGTGGCGGCGATGGAAAGCCCCACGCAGCCCGTCCCGGCGCACAGGTCCAGCATGCGGGTGTGGCCGGGGTGTTCTTTCAGGCGGCTGATGGCCAGCTGGGCCAGCATCTCCGTGTCCACTCTGGGGATGAGGGCGGCCGGATTGACGAAGAACCGCAGGCCCATGAAGTCCCACTCGCCGATGATGTAGGCGATGGGTTCCCCTGCCAGACGCCGGTCCATGTACTTCTCGATGGTTTCAGCGATGGCGTCGGTGGTGTACAGGGAAAAGTCCCGGTAGAGCTGCTCCGGGGTCTTGCTGGCGGCGGCGCAGATGAGGTCCTGGGCCTCCAGCTTGTTGGCTTCGTCGTCCACGCCGGCGGCCCGCAGGGCCGCCCGCGCAGCGTGCATCAAATCATGATAGGTGATGGTCACACCGTTCCCCCCAATCAGAAATCAAATAGGTATTACAGCCTGGGATCACCAGGCATCGGCCCCCTTCTCCTGGGGCAGGACCAGCTTCAGGGCGTGGATCGCCACCTCCAGCATGGAGTCGTCCGGCTCGAAGGTCGTGAAGTTCTGCATCCAAAGGCCGGGTGCGGCCAGGATCTTCGTAAACCAGTTGTCGTGGGCCCCTACGAAATGGTTGATCTCATAGGTCACGCCCACCACCACGGGCACCAGGGCCAGGTGCAGCAGGATGCGCACCAGAGGGTTCGTCGCGACGTCCCGGACGCCCGGCAGGGCGAAGACCACGCAGGAGGCCAAGATCGCCACGGCGATGACCACGAAGAGAAAGCTGGTGCCGCAGCGGGGATGGTGCCGGGGCATGGCGCGGGCGTTCTCTACGGTGAGGTCCAGGCCGCGCTCATAGCAGAAGATGGTCTTGTGCTCCGCGCCGTGGTACTGAAAGGTCCTGTGGATGTCTTTCATTTTGGAGCAGAGATAGAGGTAGAGGAAGAAGATGACGAGCTTCACCACGCCCTCCAGCAGGTTTCGCACCCACATGGGGGCGTCGGGGAAAAAGTGGAGCAGGGCGGAGGTGGCCAGGGTGGGCAGGACGATGAACAGGGCCACGGCAAAGACCAGGCCTGCCAGCATGGCCACGCCGGTGATCCAGTTGGTCAGGGCCTTTTCGCCAAAGCGGGTCTCGACCCAGGTCTCGAACTTGCTTTTGGATTCTTCCTCGTCTTCGGGGTAAAACTCCGCCGACCAGGACAGGGCCTTGATGCCCACGACCAGGGAGCCGACGAAGCTGACGATCCCGCGGAGAAAGGGGATGCCCAAGATGGGGTAGTTTTCTTTGGTGAACGTGCGGGTCTGTTCCTGAACTTCTAAGCCGCCGTTTTGGTTGCGCACCACGATGGCCTGCTTCTCCGGGCCGCGCATGAGGATGCCCTCGATGAGGGCCTGGCCGCCGATGGTGGTGCGGAAGCTGCCCTCCTTGGGGGCGGGGCAGCTGGTTGGTTGCGTTTGATTTGACTGATTTGGCATAGTTTCTCCTAACGATCTGAAAACGTGGGAGAGCGGTGCTGCTGGGGCGATTGTAGCAGACCCCAGGGGAAATTGCAAGGCTCAGGGGGAATTTTCTCGAACTTATGTTCCAGTGGGCAGACGGATCTCCACGAGGCAACCGCCGGCCTCGTCGTCGGCGTTGGAGATGGTCAGCTCGCCGTTGTGGCGGGAGATGATCTCCTCACATACAGCCAGGCCGATGCCGCTGCCCCGTGCGGTAGAACTGCCCTTATAGAACTTATATTTGACGTTGGGCAGCTCGTCGGGGGGGATGCCGGGGCCGTAGTCCCGGACGGTGATGACAACGTCGCCGTCGTCCGGGTAGATGGCGGTGTCGATGCGCTTGCCGGCCCCGCCGTGCTTGGCGGCGTTGTCCAGGAGATTGCAGAAGACCTGGCGCAGGCGGTCGGGGTCGCCGGGGATGGGGGCGAACTCCTCTTCGCAGTCGGTGTGGTAGACGGCGATGCCTTCGGCAGCCAGGAACTCATGGTAGGTGTAGACGGCGTCCTCCAGCTCAGCCTTGATATCCATCGGTTCGATGGAGAGGGTGAAGCGGCCGTCCTCGATGCGGGAGAACTCCAGCAGCTCTTCTACCATGCCGGACAGACGCCGGGCCTCGCTGGCGATAATGCTCATGCCCTTGCGCACGTCGCCTTCGTCGCGGGCCTCGCCGCTCATAATGGTCTCGGCCCAGCCGGTGATGGCGGTGAGGGGGGTGCGCAGCTCATGGGAGACGGAGGAGATAAACTCCTGCTTCATGCTCTCGGCCTGCTTGATGCGCAGGGACATGTCGTTGATGGCGTCGGTGAGGTCGCCGACCTCGTCGTCAAACTTCTTTTCCACTTGGATGCCGTAGCTGCCCCCGGCGATGCGGCGGGCGATGCCGGTGATGTTTTTCACCGGGCCGACGATGGAGCGGACGAAGTAGATGTTGGACAGATAGACCAGGATCAAAATGCTGACGGACAGAATGACGGCAATGAGCGTCAGGATGATGACCTGGCGATCGACCAGGCGCATGGACGTGACGTAGCGCAGGATGCCCACCAGCTTGCCGTTATACAGCAGGGGCGCGGAGACGGCGGTGACGCGCTCCCCGGTCTGGGGGGAGACGCCCCGCCAGGCGGAGATGGTCTGGGTGTGCCGGAGCTGGTTGATGTCCCCGGTGCCGGGCACGGAGCCGGAAATGGTCAGGCCGTTGGAGGAATAGATGACGGTCCCCTCCGGGTCCAGGTATTGCAGCTCCAGGCGGGTGCCGTCCTGGAAGGAGCTGACGTAATCCTGAGCGGCGGAGAGATAGTCGCCGTCGGCGCTGTTGTAGTTGCTGCTGGTGCTGCTGAAATAGTTGACGGCGGTGCGGGCCTTGCTCTCCATGTCGGAGAGGATGCTGCTGTCGTAATAGTTTTTGACGATGAGGCCAAAGACGATGACGACCACCGCCAGGACCATGACGAGGAAGCTCACGCTGTTCATGAGCCACCGCTGGCGGATGCCCCGGACGCGGGTCAGACGGGAAAGGTGCACCTGGAACCAGCCGGGCAGGCGGCGCAGCCAGGTCAGCAGACGGGAGACGCAGGTTTGGAGTTTTTCCATGCGGCGCTCACACTTCCCACTTGTAGCCGTAGCCCCAGATGGTGGTGATGAAGGTGGGACTGGTGGGCTCGTCCTCGATCTTCACCCGCAGGCGGCGGATGTTTACGTCTACGATCTTCAGCTCGCCGAGATAGCCCTCGCCCCAGACCATGTGCAGGATCTCTTCCCGTGCCAAGGCTTTGCCGGGGTTTTCCATGAAGAGCTTGATGATGGCATACTCCACCTGGGTGAGCTTGATGCGCTGGCCGTGCTTTTCCAGGCTGCGGCGGCGGGTGTTGAGGACGAAGGGGGGCTGGCTGATGACGCCGTCGTCGCTGACGTCGCCGCCGATGCGGCGGTAGAGGGCGTCGATGCGGGCGGTGAGCTCTGCGGGGGAGAAGGGCTTGGTGACGTAGTCGTCGGCCCCGGTCATAAAGCCGGTGACCTTGTCCATCTCCTGGGTGCGGGCGGTGAGCATGATGATGCCGATCTTCGAGTTGCCCGCCCGGATGCGGCGGCAGACCTCGAAGCCGTCCATATCCGGCAGCATGATGTCCAGCAGGGCCACACCCACGTCGGGGTTCAGGCGCAGCTGCTCCAGGGCCTCCTCCCCGGAGCCGGCCTCGATGGTCTCGTACCCGGCGCGGTTGAGGTTGATGACCACAAAGCTGCGGATGTTCGCTTCATCCTCCAGGACTAAAATTTTCTTCATAATGTCCTCCCAAAAACCTACTAGATATACGATAGTTCACGGTACCACGTGGAAAAAGTTTATTGATTGGTGTTCCACCCGGCTTGGTCGGCGTGGAACAGGGCCTTGAGGCTTTCCTGATTCAGGCCGCAGTCCCAGCTGCTGGTGAGGAACTCACCGGTGCAGATGGTGCTGTTGGTGCTGGACAGGAGGAAGCGCCCGCCCTGCTGGGCCTGGCGGGAGCGGTCGCTGCCGGTCAGGCAGGTGATCTGCAGGAACGGCTCGGCCTCGGTGGCCGGTTCGTCGCCTGTTGCTTCCTGATCGACCCCGCGGGCAAAGGTCACGGTGCAGACGCCGATGGTGGCGCTCTCCTGGCGGCGCATGGAGAATTTGCCCGTCCAGTCTGACGGGATCTCTAAGTACCAGCTGTCGCCGCTGTGATAGGTGATCTTGGTGACGGTCCGGGTGCCGTCAGGCGCATAGGCCACCCAGCGCAGCCACCAAAACGTGGCCTGGGAACTGTCCCCAAAGGAGGGGACGGCTACGGAAACAGGGACTTCTAGGGCACCGTCTCCGTTGATGTCGGTGGGTTCTACCCCGGCGGCGTAGTGGTAGACGTCTTTGCTCTGGTGGGTCTCCGGGTTCAGGGCGATGTTTTTCAGGTCGTGGCCCTGGCTGAGGCAGAAGACATCTGTAATGAGAACGTCTTTTTTGTAAAACGACGTGACGAACAGGGCCGGGGTGCCGTCAGAGAGCTGGCCGGAGGACCAGGTGTCGATCTCGATGGCACCCTGAGACAGGGGGGAGGTGGAGACCAGCTCCATGCGGCCGTCTTGATTGTCATAGTAGTCCAGGCGCAGGGGGGTCTCTCCGGTGGTGGCCGGGGCCAGGATGATCTCCTCCTGGTCGTCCCCGTCCAGGTCGGCGGTGAGGCAGCGGCCGCTGTTGGCCTTAAAAATCTCTGTGGGCTGGTCGCCGGTGATGGTGTAGGCGGCCAGCGTGTGGGTGGCGGCGTTGACCTGCCAGCTGACGAGGATGTCGCCGCCGGCTCCACCCAGGTTGGGGTAGGAGATGAACTCAATGTCGCTGCCCACGCCCTGGATCTTGGCCAGGACCTGGTAGTCCCCGTGCTCATCCTGCTTGAAGATGACGATGGTCAGGGGGGTGTCGGACGAGGTGTCCCGGAAGAAGGAGATGGCCTCCTGCTCGCCGTCGCGGTCGACGTCCACCAACTGGATGGCCTGGCGGTTTTCGCCACTGAGGGGGGCGATGGACTCTGCGTTTCCCTTTTCCTGGTTGATGCGGGCCTGGAGATTCACATAGGCCTCGGAGGATTTGGGCAGGGCGTACATCTCGTCCACATCGCCGAAAATGCAGCCGGACAGACCCAGCGTACACAGCACGGCCGTCAGGCAGACCAGCAAGCGTTTTCTCATGGCCGGGGGCCTCCCTTCTGCCCCCGGTCCGACCGCGGCGCGGGGGATACTTTCTAACTCTATATCATACCACAATTTTAGGCCTTTTCCTATCATTTATTTTTGAATTTCCTGCAAAAAAACGCTTGCCAAGCAGGGAAAGGTGTTGTATACTTAGTAGCGATTGAGCGTATGCTGAACGAGCATGCCGGTGTGATGGAATTGGTAGACGTAGTGGACTCAAAATCCACCGGTGGCGACACCGTACCGGTTCGAGTCCGGTCACCGGCACCAAAATAAAAATCCGAACCTGAAATTCTTAACAGAAGATAAGGTTCGGATTTTTTTATTCTTCCTCTTTGTCTGGATCGGGCAGTGTTCCGGATTGAGTGGCTAGTTTTTTCGTTTGCGACTTTACGCGGCGCTCCAGCTTTTTGATGTCTTCGGCGGGTGGAAGTTCTTCTGGCTTGATCCCGCGTTGCCCGAGCATTTCCCGCACAGAACGGTTGTTTTGAACATGCTCTCTTGTGATTAGAGCCTCACCTTGCAGGTCCTTTTCTTCCGTGTTATAGTTGGTCATTTCTGCGGCCAGGTTCTTTGCTGCAATAGAAAGAGTAGGCAAAAAGTCCGCTAGAGGACGAGAATCTTTTACCCCCAGACGCACCTTCATTTCTTGCGTTGTGTAGCCGCCAAAGAGAGCTTGATCTCCCTTAGAGCGAATACGGCCGAACCCAGCATCATCGACACCGCGTTCATAGATATTTTGGGACAAACGTTTTTCTGACTCCCGAAGTCGGCCGCGTGCTTCCGTTCGCTCAATGAGAGAGATGTGTTCTTCGATCAGCTCTTGCTTCCGTGTTTGTACGGCAAAATAGCTTTGAGCAAACGCGATTTCTTCCTTTTTGGGGTCCCCATTTTGTGCGATAAGATAGCAGGCGTAGCGTGTCAGCATGTAGTCCCGGACATTTCGCTTTGCGCCGCTGCCCAAAGTGACCATTTTCGTGACCTCACGAAAATGGTCAGGTACTATGGCACCGCTCCCTTCACAGGACTCCATGGCGCGGGAGATCGCTTTGTCAAAGTTTTCCCAGCGCTCGTAGCCGAGGAGCGGCATTAGGTCACGAGCATACCAAAACTCGATGTGGGCTTCTTGATTGCTGTGTAGAATGCGGTCGAATTGTTTTTTGATTTGATAAACTCTATTTTTATCCATGATACCCCTGCTTCCTCAGACCAAAGGTCAGCTGCGCTGATAAATCGCCTCCTGAAGGATTCTACGATTATTCTAGCAGAAGCAATCATTGCTTTCAAGAGAAACCATGTGCTCCAAACAGACTTTTTGCAAGACGGGTCGAAGTGTCAGAGCTTCTTGACAAACAGGGCGCGGATGGCGTTGAGGACCGCCAGGATCATCACGCCCACGTCGGCGAAGATGGCCAGCCACATGTTGGCGATGCCCAGGGCGCCCAGGACCAGACAGATGCCCTTGATGGCCAGGGCAAAGACGATGTTCTGGTAGACGATGCCCAGGCACTTGCGGGAGATCTTGATGGCCTTGGCGATCTTGAGGGGGTCATCGTCCATGAGGACCACGTCGGCGGCCTCGATGGCGGCGTCAGAGCCCATGGCACCCATGGCGATGCCGATGTCGGCGCGGGAGAGGACGGGGGCGTCGTTGATGCCGTCGCCCACGAAGGCCAGCTTTTTCTTGGCGGGCTTTTCGTTCAGGAGCTGCTCGACCCTACTGACCTTGTCGGCAGGGAGGAGCTGGCTGTACACCTGGTCGATGCCAAGTGCAGAGGCCACCTGCTGGGCCACGGCGTCAGCATCGCCGGTGAGCATGACGGTTTTTTCTACGCCGATCTTTTTCAGGGCGTCGATGGCTTCCTTGGCGGTGGGCTTCACAACATCGGAGATGAGGATATGACCGGCGTACTGTCCGTCCAGAGCGACATGAATGATGGTACCGACCTGGTGGCAGGGAACGGACGGGATGCCCAGCTTGGCCATGAGCTTGTCGTTGCCGGCGGCGACGGTGTGGCCGTCCACCTCGGCGGTGACGCCGTGGCCGGAGATTTCCTGGATGTTGTGGACACGGCCCCGGTCCAGCTCGGCCCCGTAGGCTTTTTGCAGGCTCTTGCTGATGGGGTGGGAGGAGGCGCTTTCGGCCAGGGCGGCGTACTCAATGAGCTTGGCTTCGTCGATGGTATTGTGGTGGATGCCCACGACCTCAAAGACGCCCTGGGTCAGGGTGCCAGTCTTATCAAAGACCACATAATCGGTCTGGGAGAGCGTCTCCAAATAGTTGGAGCCTTTGACCAGCACGCCGGCGTTGCTGGCCCCGCCGATGCCGGCGAAGAAACTGAGGGGGATGCTGATGACCAGGGCACAGGGACAGCTGATGACCAGGAAGGTCAAGGCGCGGTAGATCCAGTCGCCCCAGGCGGGGGCCAGACCCAGGGCCAGCATCCGCACCAAGGGGGGCAGGATGGCCAGGGCCAGAGCGCCGTAGCAGACGGCGGGGGTGTAGACGCGGGCGAACTTGGCGATGAAATCCTCCGAGCGGGACTTGCGGGAGGAGGCGTTCTCCACCAGGTCGAGAATTTTGGAGACAGTGGATTCGCCAAACTCCTTCGTGGTGCGAATTTTTAAGAGGCCGGTCATGTTCACGCAGCCGCTGATGATCTCGTTGCCGGGGATGGCGTCGCGGGGGAGGCTCTCGCCGGTGAGGGCGGCGGTGTTCAGGGTGGAGGTACCCTCCACCACCACACCGTCGATGGGGACCTTTTCGCCGGGCTGGACGACGATGATGGTGCCGATCCCGACCTCGTCAGGATCCACCTGGACGAGCTTGCCGTCTTCTAGGAGGTTGGCGTAGTCGGGGCGGATGTCCATGAGCTCGCTGATGTTCCGGCGGCTCTTGCCCACGGCGTAGCTCTGGAACCACTCGCCGACCTGGTAGAAGAGCATAACGGCTACGGCCTCGGTGTAGTCGCCGTTTTCCACCAGGCCGATGGCGATGGCACCGACGGTGGCGACGGCCATTAAGAAGCACTCGTCGAAGACCTGACGGTTCTTGATGCCCAGGCCGGCTTTGCGCAGGATGTCATAGCCGATGATGACATAGGGGACCATGTAGGCGAGAAACCGCACCGCCCCAGTGAAGGGGGCAAAGTGCAGGGCGATGAGCAGGGCAGCGGAGAGGAGGATGCGGAAGAGCATCTTCTTTTGTTTTTTATTCATGTTCGTTCCCTCCGATTCGTCGAAGAGGCAGGAAATTTACAGGAAGATCTCACAGTCATCCTCGACTTTTTTGCAGTTTTCACGCACGACCTGCATGACCTGCTTGGGGTCCTGGCCCTCATCGAACTCAACGTTCATTTTCAGGGTCATGAAGTTGACCACGGCGTTCTTCACGCCCTCGGTCTTGTTGGCGGCGTCCTCCATCTTGTTGGCGCAGTTGGCGCAGTCTACGTCGATTTTATAGGTTTTTTTCATGGGGGTGAGCTCCTTTCAAACTTGCTCAGAAAGCGATGTCAGCGAATATCTGCATTACAATTGAGCATTTGTTCAACTGTTATGCTCACATGATACCACCCTTTCCTCAAATGTCAACGGCTTTTTGGCGGGTCCTTCCGAATGGATGCAACGAATTTCCAAATGGAGCAAAAGGGGGCAAATGCCCTTGTTTCCGGGCCGGGGTCTGTGGTAAAATAGCGGCATGTAACGACGAGAGAAGGGGGGAAAGGGCCATGAAAACGGATTGGGCCGGGATCGTTGCGGAGAAGCTGGCGGAGGTCCCGGAGGGGTATGTGCGGGAGAGCATCCTCAGCCCGGCGGCCCCGGAGACGACCCACCACCGGCTCTTTTTCCAGCGCGGCGGGAAGGGAGCGCTGGAACGGGCCGAGTTATTCCCCGGCCTGACCCTGACCCGGATGTGTATCCAGAGCGAGGACTTCCCCCACCACCACGCCGCCCGACAGGGCGGATTGGAATTGACCCACTGCCACATGGGGCGGGTGGGGTGGTCCATGAAGGAGGGCGTGACGCTCTATCTGGGGCCAGGGGACCTGGCCCTGCACACGATGGACTGCTGCGCCCATTCTGTGTTGGGGTTTCCGCTGGGATACTATGAGGGGGTCTCGCTGACGCTGGACCCGGAGAAATTGGCGGCGCAGCTGCCGCCGGTGTTGGCGCAGGCGGGGGTGGATCCTTTGGCGCTGCGGGAGCGGTTTTGCCCCAAGGGGCACCCGGCGGTGTTGACGGCCCGGCCGGAGCTGGAGCCGATCTTCCAGCCGCTGTATGATCTGCCGCGGGCGCTGCGGCTGCCCTATTATACGCTGAAGGTGCAGGAACTCTTGCTGACGTTGAGCCGGATGGACCCGCCGGAGGAGAAGCAGCCGACGCAGTATCTCTCCCAGCAGGTGGAGCTGATCCGGGCCATCCATGACCAGCTCATGGACCGGCCCGACCAGCGCGTGACCATTGAGACGCTGGCGAAAGCGTATCACCTGAACACCTCTACGTTGAAAACGGTCTTTAAGGCCGTGTACGGCCAGCCCATCGCGGCCCACATGAAGCACCACCGGATGCAGGAGGCCGCCCGCCTGCTGCGGGAGACGGACCGGAGCGTGGGGGACATTGCCCAGCAGGTGGGCTATGAGAACCAGAGCAAATTTTCCAAGGTCTTTCGGGAGACCTTTCAAATTTTGCCGACAGAATACCGCCGCCAACAGCGGGGATGAGATGGAAAAACACCAGGGGAACGAGCGAAAAATTCGTTCCCCTGGTGTTTTGCGTGGGTTCAGTGCAGATAGTGTCCCGGATCGATGGTCACGCCGTATTCCCGCAGGGCAAAATGCAGATGGCTGGGAGAGGCGCTCTCGGCGATGGCGGAGGTGCCGACGGTGCCTAAGACCGTCCCGGCGTCTACCTCGGTCCCGGCCTGGACGTTCAGGGAGGGAGAGAGGTTGGCGTAGACACTTTCCATGCCCTTGCCGTGGTCGATGGTGACGGTGGTGCCCATGAGATCATCGGTGGTCACGGCGCTGACGGTGCCCTTGGCGCAGGCAGCCACGGGGGTGCCCAGCTCGGCGGCGATGTCGATGCCGTCGTGGGTGCGCCAGTCGCCCATGGTGTCGTCGTAGGCGAAGACTTCGAGACTAAAATCTCGGTCGACCTCGCCCTCGACGGGCCAGACGTAGCCGGTGGTGGCGGCGGGACCGGGGGTGACGCTTTCCTGCTGGGGCGACGCTGCCGCCGGCGTTTTGCCCTGGTCCGTTTTGGGATCGGTCTGGTCCGATTTGCTGTCCTGCCCCTGGGTGGTGGCGGCGGTGCTCTGGTCAGTCTGGTCGGCGGGGGCTGGCTCTTGGTCCGCGGGCTTGGGCAGCTCCGCCTGGCCGCTGACCACGGCGCTGTCCCCAAAGCCCTCCGGCTGGGCGGTCAGCCCGCTGTACAAGTAATAGCCTGAGATGCCTATGGCGGCGACGCAGAGGAGCAGGATGATGTAGAAGCCCTTGCCCTCCAGAAAGTCGCCCAGCCTGTGCTGTGACGGTTTTTGTTTCATCAGAAACGCCTCCTGCGCTGTGCGCCAGATTGTGTGAGACGCCCACCCCGGTGGGGGAGCTTGTCTCTGGCTCTATTCTGGACAGGGAGGAGGGGGATTATGCAAGGGGAGGTTAATTTGTGGGGAAATTTCCTCTTCCATTTTGGGGGCGGGTGTGGTATAGTAGGCCCGACTGGTTTCCACACCCCCGGTCCAACCGGCAGCGTTTTTCTGAACGACGCTGCCGCTGTATGGTTCGCGCACCATACTCTAAATACCAAAATGGAGGAATTTTTTCGATGCGCTCAAAAACCCAACTTCTGACCCTGAATGGGGTCATTGCAGCGGCCTATGCCGCGCTGACATTGGTGGCTTCGGCGATGAACCTGGCCTATGGCCCGGTGCAGTTCCGGTTTTCGGAAGCTCTGACGGTGCTGCCCTTTTTGTTCCCCGGCACTTGGCCGGGCCTTTTTGTGGGCTGCTTGGTGGCCAACCTGCTCAGCCCCTATGGTCCCATCGACATCGTGATCGGCTCTTTGGCGACGCTGCTGGCTGCGATTTGGACGGAGAAGGTCGATCGCCCCTGGCTGGCTCCGCTGCCCCCCGTGCTGTGCAACATGGTCTTGGTGGGCGGGATGCTGGCTTGGTATGAGGTCGGCTTTACCGCGCAGTTTGCTGCGCTGTTCGCCGTCAACGCCCTGTGGGTCGGCATCGGTGAGGCGGTGGTCTGCTATGTGCTGGGGCTGTTGCTGATCCGAGCAGTGCCCAACGTCTCGTATCTGCGCCGCTACGTGCCGGAGTCCCGGCGGTGGATGAAAAAATCGGCACAAGTGAGCTGATCAGCCCCCCTTTTCTTGACAAGATAAAACGAAGCAGGCCCCGACGCGCGACCGGGGCCTGCTTTTTTGTGCCTTGTGAGAGATTATTTGGTGACGTTGCCCTGCTTTTCCAGGGCGCGGCGGACGCGGCGTAAGGTGTGCTCAATGTCTTGGCCGCCGCAGTCTACGGTGATATTGGCGTATTTCTCGTAGAGGGGGACGCGCTCGTCATAGAGCATGCGGAGGGTCTGACCGGGACGGAGGACGACGCCGCGTTTTTCCAGGTTCCCCAGGCGGCGGGCCAGGGCTTTGTAGCCCAGCTTGAGGTAGACGACGGTGCCGAGCTGGGAGAGATGGGCCATGGCTTTTGGTTCGTAGACCACGCTGCCGCCGGTGGCGATGACGGAATTGTTGACGTCCAGCTGGGCGCAGATGGATCCTTCCAGAGCCAGGAAGCCGTCGCTACCGTGGGTGCGGATGAGCTGGGAGAGCAGGGCGTGCTCTCGGTCCTGGATGACCAGGTCCGTGTCTAAAAACGTCATGCCCAGGCTCTTGGCGAGTAAGACGCCTAGGGTCGATTTGCCGCAGCCGGGCATGCCGATGAGGATCACATTGTTCATAGGGGGTCGCTCCTCTCGTGTGCGATGAGTTAGCCTGAGTATACCACGGAAAAATGGGCTTGAAAAGAGCGACTTCGCCGAAATTTAGTCCCGCAGGGCGGGATGATAGAGTTCGGGGTGACGGTGGCGGAGATAGTTCAGATAGTCGTCCTCGGCGGTGGTGTCGGCCAGGTCGATCGGGGCATAGAGCAGGCCGGGGGTCTCCTGGTCGGCTTCGGCCAGGATGCGGCCAGTGGGGTGGAAGATGCCGCTTTGTCCGCAGTAATGGAAGCGTTTTTCGTTGCCGACGTAGTTGCAGTAGAGGGTATAGATGCGGTTTTCCATGGCGCGGGTGCGCATATAGACGAAGTGATAGTCTTCGTAGGGGGTCATGTTGGCGGCGCACATGCAGATCATCTTGGCACCGTCCAGGGCCAGGGAGCGGGCCGTTTCGGGGAACTCGCCGTCATAGCAGACTAAGATCCCCATGCGGCCGAACGACGTGTCGAAGGCCTGAAGGGCTTCACCGGTGGAGAACATTTTTTCCTCGCCGCCGAAAAAGTGGGTCTTGGCCTGGACACCGGCGATGGTGCCGTCCCGGTCGATCATCACGATGGCGTTGTAGGGTTTGCCGGTGGGATTTTTCAGGGGCAGGCCCATGAGGACGCCCATAGACAGGGCTTTGGCCTTGGCGCTCAAAGCGGCCAGGGCGGGACCGTCCTCTAATGACTCAGACAGTTCCTCTAGTTTGTTCCGGATGAGGTAGCCGGTGAGGAACATTTCGGGGAAGAGGATGAGGCTGGCACCCTGGGCGGCGGCGGTCTCCATCGTGTCTAAGGCTCGCTGGAGGTTGCCGGCTTTGTCATAGGGGTAGGAGGGGGTCTGCACGACGCAGGCGGTAAAGGGAGGCATAGGGGAAGTCTCCTTTCCAAAGTTAATCAGAGAATGATAAAAAACGACGCGCCGCAAAAGTGCGGCGCGTCGAAAAAAGTCCGAAACTTAGTCGGTCACGTAGGGCAGCAGAGCGATCTGACGGGCACGCTTGATGGCCTCGGTCAGCTGGCGCTGATGCATGGCGCAGGTGCCGGTGGTTCTGCGGGGCAGAATCTTGGAGCGCTCAGAGAGGAAACGGCGCAGCTTGGCGGAATCCTTATAATCAATGTGCTCGACTTTATCGACACAGAAGCTGCACACCTTACGGCGCTTACGGCCGCGGGGGCGTTCTCTATCCATAGCCATGATAGCAAACCTCCTTAAAATAGAATGAAGAGTGGTCTAAAGCCGTCCGGTGGGGGAGGGCTTAGAAGGGCAGCTCACCGTCGTCATCGGTGAGGTCAGCGAACTGATCCACCGTGGGGGCTGCGGGGTAACCGCCGCCGGACGCGGGATAGCCGCCGCCGTTGGGGGCGGGGGCATTGTTGTAGCTGCCGCCAGCAGGGGCGTTGTTGTAACCGCCGCGGCTGGGCTGGGGGGCATATCCGCCATTGTCATTGTCACGACGAGAGTCGGAGAAATAGACGTTGCTGGCCACCACTTCGGTGGCGGTGCGGCGGTTGCCGTCCCGGTCAGTGTACTCGCGGTTCTGGAGGGTACCCTCGACCAGAGCCAGACGGCCCTTAGCGAGGAAGCGGGAGACGAACTCACCGGTCTGTCTCCAGGCGACTACATTGAAGAAATCGGCTTTCCGTTCGCCGGTCTCCCGGTCCTTAAAGTCCCGGTCCACGGCCAGACGGAAGGAAGCCACGGCCACACCGCTTTGGGTGTGACGCAGCTCAGGGTCGGCCACCAGCCGGCCCTGAAGGAAGATCTTGTTCAGCAAGCTGAGACCCTCCTTACTCGTCCTTACAGATGATCATGGAACGAATGACGCCTTCGGTGATCTTCAGGACACGATCCAGCTCAGCGGGGAGCTCGGGAGCGGAAGTGAAGGTCATGAGGACGTAGTGGCCCTCGTTCAGGTCGTTGATGGGATAAGCCAGACGGCGCTTGCCCCAGTCGTCGATCGCAGCCACAGTACCCTGGGTCTCCACCAGCGCCTTGAACTTCTCGATCATGGCGGCGATGGCCTCTTCGCCCAGTGCGGGGTCCATGATGTAGACCACTTCATAGTTTGCGTTAACCTTTGCCATTTTACATTGCACCTCCTTATGGACATTTGGCCGACAAGCTCTCTTGCCGGCAAGGATCTCCTGTCCATTCCATAGACAGGCTATCTTATTATACTGATTTTTGCCGGAATGTCAAGAATTATTTTTCTTTCCGGTCAAACGTCACCCGGTAAGACCCGGCCACGGCTGCGCAGGGAATGGCAGCGGCGTTCTCGATGGTGAAGGGAAGCTTGGGGTAGATGGAATTTATGCAACAGCTTGTTGCACAAATTCACTGCCGAGAGTATCTTATCACCACTGGGACAAAAGGGCAAGGATGCGCATAATTTCCTGCTGGGCGCGGCACCCTAGGGGGAGAAGGGGGTTATGCAACATGGACCTAAATGACCTGACGAATGAAAACTACAACAAGTATGTTCAGAGCAAAGCGAAGCCCTCCCCGATCGGGAAGAACCTGGTGTGGGCCTTCACGGTGGGAGGGCTGATCTGTGTGCTGGGGCAGGGGATGTGGGACGGCTATCACGCGCTGGGGCTGGATGAGAAGACGGCGCGGACGGCAGTGTCTATCACGCTCATTTTTATCACGGCCCTGCTGACCGGCATCGGGGTGTTCGACTCCTTTGCCAAGCACGCCGGGGCGGGGACGCTGGTGCCGATCACGGGGTTTGCCAATGCAGTTGTGGCGCCGGCGATGGAGTTTAGGCAGGAAGGGTTCGTCACGGGGACGGCGGTCAAGCTCTTTACCGTGGCGGGGCCGGTGCTGGTGTTTGGCATTTCGGCCAGTGTGATCTATGGGCTGGTGTATTGGGTTTGGACGCTGATTTGGTAGGTGGGTGCGAGCGGGCCGCAGGGGTCTGCGGCCCCTACGAAGGGAACGGTCAGCGTATTTATATTATTCGATGTCCAGCTCTGGGGGGACGTCGATCTCGTCGGAGACGTATTTGCCGTTCTTTTTGCGCTGGCGGACACATTCGGTGAGAAGGTATTCGATCTGACCGTTCACCGAACGAAAATCATCTTCGGCCCAAGCGGCGATGGCGGCGTAGAGCTTGGGGGAGAGGCGGAGGGGGATCTGCTTTTTGCCTTCTTTCTTTGGTTCTGCCATGGATGCTTCCCTGCCTTATTTAATAAAGACTGCCGGTGTTGACGACGGGCTGGGCATCGTGGTTACCGCAGAGGACCACCAGAAGGTTGGAGACCATGGCGGCCTTGCGCTCCTCGTCCAGCTCGACCAGGCCGCCTTCGCTCAGACGGGCCAGGGCCATTTCAACGGTACCGACGGCACCTTCAACGATCATGTTGCGGGCGTCGATGATGGCGGTGGCCTGCTGGCGCTGGAGCATGGCGGCGGCGATCTCAGAGGCGTAGGCCAGGTGAGTGATGCGGGCTTCTAAAATCTCTAAGCCGGCGACCTGGACCTGGGACTGGATCTCGTCCCGGATGCGGGCGGCGACGACATCGCTGGAGCCGCGCAGGCTGCCCTCGTCGGGCTGGCCGTCGCCGGTGGTGTCGATGCCGGGGGCCACGTCGTAGGGGTAGAGGCGGACGATGTTCCGCAGGGCACTGTCGCACTGAAGGGAGAGAAACTCCTTATAATTATCCACGTCAAAGACGGCTTTGCAGGTGTCCACGACGCGCCAGGTGACGGCGATGCCGATCTCCACGGGGTTGCCCAGGCAGTCGTTGATCTTCTGGCGGGAGTTGTTTAGAGTCATGATCTTCAGAGAGACACGGCGGCCGGATTCTTTGTTGGCGGTTTTGCCCTTGACATCGCTGCTCTGGCCCAGGACAGTGTGGGCGGCGGGATTCACGGCGGAGCAGAAGGGATTGACGAAATAGAAGCCTGCGCCCTTCAGGGTGCCGATGTATTTGCCGAACAAGGTGAGGACCAGGGCTTCCTGGGGTCCTAAGACTTTCAGGCCAGGAGCGACCAGCCAGCCTAAACAAAGGTAGGCAACGCAGAGGAGATAGAGGGGCGGGGAGATGGCCCAGACGAGGACGCCGCTGGCGGCGACCACATACAATATAATAGTAAGAAGCAGGACCAGCATACCGTTCTTTTTGTTGCTTAAGACCTTCTCTTTCATAGGAAAACCTCCTGTCATTGATTTGATATCAAAATAATATCACACAGATTTCGCGAAGTCAAGAAAGAAAAGAAAAATAGAAAAAAGTGAAAAAACTTGAAAAAAGAGCTTGACATTTCCTGAAATGGGTGGTATTCTATCAAAGCTGTCGCGAGACGGGAACGCAAAAGTGAAGAACGAAGTTAAGAAACAGAAAAAGTTTTGAAAAACTTGAAAAAAGTTCTTGACAAGCGCTGGGAGCTGTGCTAAGATATAGCTCACCCGCTGAGAAGTGGCGTGCACCTTGTAAATTAAACAATGTAAGAGAAACACGAAGCACCAAAACGGACAATAAAGTTGTCCATGAAGCTTAAAAGCTTTGTGGGGCAACGTTTTATTTCTTTGAAGCTAAGAGATTAGCTCGATAAATTGATTTGAACGAGTTCGACTCGTTTAGATACCATTTTATTGAGAGTTTGATCCTGGCTCAGGATGAACGCTGGCGGCGTGCTTAACACATGCAAGTCGAACGGAGGACCCTTGACGGAGT
>SFHQ01000035.1 GCA_004556345.1 Clostridiales bacterium
TTAAGTTGGCTCGGTCATCAAAAGGAACATTATTTGCTAAGAGGAACAGCTCTTTTTCCTCCAGTGCATTTGCCCGAATCGTGTTAGACAATTTTCGGATATAATACGCTTTTTCTGACTTTACAGATTTTCCCTTGGAAATAGACACCGGGCATTTATAGGGCCGGTTCTCCCCACCGGGTGCCCACAAGATCAAAATGTCTTTTCCTTCATACGTAGTGTGTTCAACGATGGGAATATAACGCGGTTCAATGAGATTGCATTTTTGCAACAATTCTTTATTGATTCGGTCGATCGCTTCTTTTCGGATCCCTTCCACAGGAAATTTTGGCATCCCATCCTCTTCTTCTACCCCAACAATAAGATAGCCGCCGCCCCAATTGTCAATGTCATTGGCGAAGGCACAAATGGAATGGACGATGGGCTCTGCATTCCAGTTTTTCTTGTATTCCACACGAGCGCTTTCTACGACCCGACGGTTGATCAGGTCATCAATGTTGATCGGTAACGCCATAACGACACCTCTCATTTTCTTTGGTTGATGCTCAATCTGATGCTCAATTTAAGCAACTTATGAAATGAGCTTATTATATGCCACTTGGACACAAAAAACAACGGAAAAACCGAACAGAGATGGACCACCCTCAAAAGTGCCACCTTCAGAAAAGCGCTGCACAGGCTGAAATAGCTTGTGCAGCGCTTCGTGTTTTGGGTGCGTGTTTAGAGGCGGGTGGCAATCAGGAAGTGGCTGGGGAAATACATCATTTCCTCTGTCCAAGGCTCCGCAGGTTGAGGCTCCTCGGTGTCCTCCGACGAACCGTCTGCCGCAGTATCCGTCCGGTGGGTGTTGGCCGTCAGGCCGTCTCCGGTGGTGGGGGCTGCGCTGTCCGCCGGGGTGTCCCCGGTGGATTGGTTCGGGTTATCGGTGGGATCCTCCGGGGCAGCCGGGTCCGCGGGAACAGTTGGCTCGTCCGGTGTGGTCGGGTCCTCCGGGGTGGTCGGCTCGGCGGGGACCTCCGGGGTCACGGGAGTGACCGGCGTTTCGGGCACGTCGGGAGTCTCCGGGGTGGTGGTCTCCTCGTCCTTCTTGGCGTCGTCCAGGGGGATCTGCGTCCGGGCCGGGGCGTTGTTGGTTCCGGGCAGGTAGCACAGCGGGTCGATGGGCTTGTTCTCGTACCGCACCTCAAAGTGACAGTGGGGTCCGGTGGAACGGCCCGTCGAGCCAACGGCCGCGATGGGCTGGCCCTGGGTGACGCTGTCGCCCACGTTGACCAAGAGCTTGGAGCAATGGGCGTAGTAAGTCAAAAAGCCATTGGAGTGAGAGAGGATCACCAGGTTGCCATAGGTCCCCTTCACCCCGGCAAAGAGGACCGTGCCGTCTGCCGCCGCGTTGATGGCGGTCCCGGCAGAAGCCGCGATGTCGATGCCTCGGTGGAAGTTATTCTCTCCAAAGATGTAGCGGTAGCCAAAGTCCGAGGTGATGGGGCCGCGGACAGGCCATAAGTACAGGCAGCCCTCCGGCACTTCCGGCATGGCCTGGGTCCCGGTGGCGACGATGAGGGGGGTGGCCTCGGTCTTGGTCACGGCGCTCAGGTCATTGTTCGCCACGGGCACACCGCAACGCTTGACCACACGGGAGAGAACGCTGGCCTGGCCCGGTTCGCCCTCCTGGATGATCCGCTGCTGGCCCACGAACATGGTGGCGTCGTCCTCCGTTTGCAGGGTGGGCGTCACTTCGCGGTCTTCATTGACCTCCTCCACCGTGGTCACGATGAGAAGCGGGCAGGACTGCTCGACCGTAATTTCCAGGCCTGTCTCCAGGGGGGTGCGTACCTCGATGCCCAGCAGGTCGGCCAGGTCGTTTTCGCTGGCGGTCTGGTCGCTCTCGGCCTGGGCGGCTTGACCAGCTTGCCCATCCTGAGTCTGGGTCGTCTGAGCCGCTGCGTCCTGGGCCGGGGCTTGGTCCTGCGTTGGGTCCTGGGTCTGGGTGTCGCTCTGAGGGTTGGCGGCGTCGCCGTCGGGGTATTCCTCCGGGGCGCTGGCGGTGGGGGTGCCCTCCTCCAGGATCAGGTCGGGGTTCAGCTCCCGGAAACGCTCTTCCGTCATGCCGAAGTTGGCGGTGACGGATTCCAGGGTATCCCCGGCCTGGGTGGTGTAGGCAAAGGTCCGGGGAGACTGGGCCAAGAGCAGCGCGGCGATCTCCTCGGCGGTCTGCTCGCCGGTCCCGGCGGGCAGATATTCATAGCGAATGTCGACTTGGCTGTCGATGTGCAGGGAACGGGTCTCATCCGTGGTGTACTGCTCCTTCACCAGGCTCAGGGCCTGGGTGATGGTCTCTGCGTCAGACGCCACGCCGATGCGGGTGCCGTCCACGGTGAGGGTGTACACATGCTCCAGCTCCGGGATGCTCTCCAAAAGGGAGCCGGTCACGGAGGACAGGGACGTCTCCACCTGGTTTTTCGGGGCCAGGGTCGTGGAGACCTCCTCCTGGTTCAGGGAGTAATTGGTGGAGAGGATCTTAGAAGCTCGGTCCTCCGCCTGGGTCACGGCAGTCTGATAGGTCTCCTGATCCTGGAAGAAGACCGTGCCCTGTCCCTGGACCTGGACCTGGTAGCAGAGGGTGCAGGAGGCCGCCGTAATGGCCGCCGCCATCACCACCCCCGTGATCCCCAGGAAGGGCAGCGCGGAGCGGATGGGGTGGGCCGCCTGTTTCTCTTCTCGCCGCTGGCGGCGAAGCTCCCAGTTTCGCCGGCGGCTTTGTGATTTTTTAGAATGATTCTTTGTGTGCAAGGGACTCGTCTCCTTCTAAAAAAGCGAAACGGAATGTGGAAAACTTACAGCAGTTGGATCATCGCCGCGTGGTTGCCGCGCCGGTCGCCCATCTTGCGGTGGGACCAGTACAGCTCCGGGTGGCAGGCGGTGCAGAGGGGCAGGGTGTCGATGTTCTCATCCGGCACCCCCGCCTGGGTCAGTTCCCAGCGGAGGATGCCTTTCAGATCCACAGAAAACTTGCCGTTGGGCAAAGGCTGGCAGAAGGGCTGCACGCCCTCGCCCAGCCGCTCGGCCATGGCTGTGGGCACATCGTCGTGGGTCTCGAAGCAGCAGGACCCGATGCCGGGGCCGATGGCCACCAGAATGTCATGCGGGTCACTGCCGTACCGGGCGGCCAGTTTCTGCACGGCCTGGGGCGCGATGCCCAGGCTGGTACCGCGCCAGCCAGAGTGGACGGCGGCAATGGCTTTTTTTACCGGGTCGTAGAGCAGGACGGGGATGCAGTCGGCGTAATAGATCGTCAGGCACAGGCCAGGAATGTCGGTCATGAGGCCGTCGGTATCATAGCCGATGGGCTCCAGGAGTGCTTCCAGCACATGCTCCGGCTTTGCCTCCAGGATCGTATCCTGGTGGACCTGGTGGGTCATCACCAGATGCTCCACGTCCGTCCCAAGGGCGGCGCAGAAGCGCCGGTAGTTTTCCAGCACATCCTGGGGATCATCCCGCCGGGTCATGCCCAGGTTGAGCTGGTCAAAGGGCGGTTTGCTCACACCGCCGATCCGGGTGGCAAAGCCATGGGCGATGCCCCCGGCGGCAGAGAAGGTGTCGGCGGTGTGGAACACCACGCCCTGGTTGGTTTGTTGGGTGAATGACATAGGCGGCAGTCTCCTTTCCGGAAAGGGTCTCAGGCCCGGTTGCGCTTGGGCTTGCCGCAGACCCCATTGGGATCAGGCTTGCCGCAGGCCCATAAAACGGGCTTACTGCGCGGCCTTATCCTTCAGATAGCAGCACTTCTTATACTTCTTGCCGCTGCCGCAGGGGCAGGGATCGTTGGGGCCGACCTTGATGGTCTTGCGGACCGGCTCCTTCTTTCCGGAGGAAGCAGCGTCCTCGCTGCCGCCGGACTCGCCGGTGACCTTGGCCACGCGCTCGCGGCGGACCTCATTGGTCTGGACGCGGGCCACGAGGATCCGGCGGATGGTCTCCTGCTGGATGGCCTCGATCATGCCCTCGAACATCTCGAAGCCTTCCTTTTTGTAGGCGTCGACGGGGTTGGTCTGGGCATAGGCCCGCAGCTGGATGCCCTTCTTCAGCTCTTCCATGGCGTCGATGTGGTCCATCCAGTATTCGTCGACCACGCGGAGCATCATCACGCGCTCCAGCTCGTGCATGAGCTCGTCGCCCAGGTTCTCCTGCTTGGCGTTGTAGAGGGCCAGGGCGGAGTCGTTGACCTCCTGGATGAGGTCGTCCACGGACTTGGCCGCCAGCTCTTCATCGGTGAACTGGAAGGCATCGGTGCGGAAGAACAGGCCGCGATACGGCTCGGAGGCCAGCTGCCAGCTCTCGGCAGTCAGGTGCTTGTTCTCGCCCAGGTGGCCGCGAATGGAATCCTCGATCCAGCGGTGGATCATGCCGCGGATGAAGTCGCCCATGATCTCGCCGTCCAGGACCTGGCGGCGCTGCTTGTAGATGACGCCACGCTGGACGTTCATCACGTCGTCGTATTCCAGGGTGTTCTTCCGGGCCTGGAAGTTCTTGGACTCGACCTTCTTCTGGGCGTTCTCGATGGCGCCGGAGAGGATCTTGGCGTCGATGGGGGTGTCGTCGTCGATCTTGAGGGTCTCCATCATCTTCTGCATCCGCTCGGTGCCGAACAGACGCATGATGTCGTCCTCCATGCAGAGGTAGAAGCGGCTCTCACCGGGGTCGCCCTGACGGCCGGAACGGCCGCGCAGCTGGTTGTCGATGCGGCGGGACTCGTGGCGCTCGGTGCCCAGGATGAACAGGCCGCCGGCTTCGCGGACCTTGTCGGCCTCAGGTGCCAGCTCCTTGCGGTATTTATCCTCGGCGTCGGAGAACATCTTCCGGGCCTTGAGAATGGTCTCGTTGTCGGTCTCGGCAAAGCCCGTGGCCTCGGCGATGAGGTCGGGGGTGAAGCCGGCCTTCTTCAGGTCGTTCTTGGCCAGGAACTCGGCGTTGCCGCCCAGCATGATGTCGGTACCACGGCCGGCCATGTTGGTGGCGACGGTGACGGCGCCGAACTTACCGGCCTGGGCGATGATCTCTGCTTCTTTCTCGTGGTTCTTTGCGTTCAGCACGTTGTGCTTGATGCCTTCCTTATCCAGCAGCCGGGAGAGGATCTCGGACTTCTCGATGGAGGTGGTACCAGCCAGGACGGGCTGGCCCTTCTCGTGGCAGGCCACGATCTGGCGCACGATGGCGTGGTACTTGCCGGTGGTGTTCTTATATACCTCATCGGGGTGGTCCACACGGATCATGGGCTTGTTGGTGGGGACCTCGACGATGTCCAGCTGATAGGTAGAGCTGAACTCCTCCTCCTCGGTCAGGGCGGTACCGGTCATACCGGAGAGCTTCTTGTACAGGCGGAAGTAGTTCTGGAAGGTGATGGTGGCCAGGGTCTTGGACTCGCGGGCGACCGTCACGCCTTCTTTGGCCTCGATGGCCTGGTGCAGACCGTCGTTGTAGCGGCGGCCATACATCAGACGGCCGGTGAACTCATCGACGATGATGACCTCGCCGTCCTTCACCACATAGTCGATGTCCCGCTTCATGAGGCCTCTGGCGCGGATAGCCTGGTTGATGTGGTGGGAGAGGGTGGTGTTCTCCGGGTCGGAGAGGTTCTCTACATTAAATGCTTTCTCGGCCTTGGCGATGCCGCGGGCGGTCAGGGTGACGGCACGGGCCTTTTCATTGACGACATAATCGGCGTCAATATCCTCGTCCTCTTCCTCTTTGTCGTCCACGGTGGCCTTGACCAGACCGGTCAGACCGGCGGCAAAGCGGTCGGCCAGGGTGTAGAGCTGGGTGGACTGCTCGCCCATGCCGGAGATGATCAGGGGGGTCCGGGCCTCGTCGATCAGGATGGAGTCCACCTCATCGACGATGGCGAAGGCGTGGCCGCGCTGCATGAGCTCGGCCTTGTAGATGGCCATGTTGTCACGCAGGTAGTCAAAGCCGAACTCGTTGTTGGTGCCGTAGGTGATGTCGGCGTTGTAGGCGGCCCGCTTGCCGGCGGGGTCGACCCCATGGATCACCAGACCCACGGACAGGCCCAGGAAGCGGTAGACCTTACCCATCCAGTCGCTGTCGCGCTTGGCTAGGTAGTCGTTGACGGTGACGATGTGCACGCCCTCGCCGCTCAGGGCGTTCAGGTAGGCGGGCAGGGTAGCCACCAGGGTCTTACCTTCACCGGTCTTCATCTCGGCGATGCGGCCCTGGTGCAGGATGATGCCGCCGATGAGCTGCACCCGGTAGGGGCGCAGGCCCAGCACACGGTCGGCTGCCTCACGGCAGGTGGCAAAGGCCTCCGGCAGCAGGTCGTCCAGGGTCTCGCCGTTTTTATAACGCTCCTTCAGCTCCGGGGTCTTGGCCTGGAGCTGGGCATCGGTATAGCCCTTGTATTCTTCCTCCAGGGCTTCGATCTTGCGGACGATGGGATCAAGGCGCTTGATCTCCTTCGCCATGTTGGTTCCAAACAGTTTGGTTAAAAAACCCATAGGTATAGATCCTTTCAAAAAGCGGATTTCCGCAGAATTTACGGGAAACACATGGGCATACGGCTCCATGGTCATGGTATTATACCATATTTGCACGCAAGAAAAAAGAGGAATCTGTGAACAAGTGAGAGAAAATCCGAAGAAAAATCAAGGCTTTCGCTGTCAAAAGAAGCGCAAGCGCGCCCCAGGTTTCCCGGAACGCGCCTGCGCTTAAATCTTGTCGGTTCGACAAATATCTGCTATACTGTTTCTGCTGCCGACGCCTTCGGAGTGGAAGGGGGTGTCGCTGTATGGATGCTGCTGCATCCTTCCTCCTCTCTATTCTGGCAGGTGTGATCTCTTACTACATCTGCAAATGGCTGGACGAGTGGAAGAAGAAAAAATGACCCGTCGGTCAGCACCCCAGCCTGAGGCGAAGTAAGCCCACGTCTCTGCAAACAACTGCAAAATAAAATGGGAATAGAACCCCCCAGGAGACGCCACTCCTGGGGGGTTCGTTTTGCATCGCTGTATAGATGAAGGCTGCATCTCCTTCACAGTTATCATTATAGTCTGGCCCCCCGCAAATGTCAATCCCGTTTTCCCCGGGTTGATGAAACTAGTTGCCAGCACAGAACAAGCGTGGTACAATAATGCTATCTGTATGGCCGCCCGTGCGGCGGCCTGCCGGGTGTATTCCGATACCATCAAAGGAGACAAACGAATATGAAACATCTCATCCGCCGCGGCCTGGGCGTCGCGCTGGCGGTGGTCATGGCCACCGGCCTGCTCAGCAGCTGCGGCAGCGACTATGATCCCGTGAAGGACATCATGGGCTACAAGGGCTCCACCGTCCTGTTCACCGTCAACGGCCAGGACGTGACCGCCGAGCAGTACCTCTTCTGGCTGGCCCAGCAGGCCGACACCACCTACTCCTACGCCAGCATGATGCAGAGCGACGACAGCGAGACCAGCTTCTGGGACACCAAGGTCGACGAAAACAGCGACAAGACCATCGCTGACCAGGTCAAAGCAGCCGCCCAGAACTACGCCGCCATGTACAGCGTGGTCGAGGCCAAGGGCAAGGAAGAGGGCTACTCCTACACCAGCGAGGACAAGGCCTCTTACCAGGAGGACCTGGCCACCGCCAAGGAGCAGCTGGGCGGCGAGGACGCCTATGCCAAGTACCTCAAGAGCATGTGCATCTCCAACAAGGGCTTTGAGCACCTCAGCTCCGTCAGCTTCATTCACAGCCACATGGTCGACGGGATGTTCCAGGACGGCAAGGAGAACGCCCCCACCGCCGAGGACCTGACCCAGTACGCCGAGGACAACGACCTGCTGGTGGCCAAGCACATCCTCCTGCTGACCAAGGACATGACCACCGGGGAAGACCTCTCCGACGCCGAAAAGGCTGAGAAGAAGGCCAAGGCCGACGACCTGCTCAAGCAGCTCCAGGCCATCACCGACCCCACCGAGCTGGAGAGCAAGTTCGACGAGCTCATGAAGGCCAACAGCGAGGACACCGGCCTGGAGAGCAGCCCGGACGGCTACGTTTTCTCCGCCGGTAAGATGGTCGAGGCCTTCGAGTCCGCCACCCGCTCCCTGGAGCCGGGTCAGCTCAGCGGCATCGTGGAGAGTGAGTTCGGCTACCACATCATCCTCCGCCTGGACCCCGCCACCAGCAAGGCCTTCCGCGAGCAGTATTCCTCCGAAAAGCTCCGCGAGATGGAGAAGCAGTGGGTGGATGAGGCCGACATCAAAACCACCGAGACCTACGATAACCTGTCCGTGGCCGACTTCTATGACAAGCTCACCGCCTACCGCGACAGCCTGAACACCGACGCAGACCAGGCTGAGGAAGAAAACCAGCAGGTCGAGCAGGACACCGGCGACGAAAACGCCGCCGACAGCAACGCAGACGCTGCCGGGGACGGCACCGATACCAACACCGACGCGGACGCCAATGCCGACGCCCAGACCGACAGCGCCGACGCAGACAAGTCCGACGCCAGCAACGCCGCGGACACCACCGACACCCAGGACACCGGGGACAGCGCTTCCCAGGCCCAGCAATAACGTTCCCCCCCACACCCACCCCCGGGCGTTCTCGATTCGCAGAACGCCCGGTTTTTTTCTTGTTCGGCAAATTTTTTTGAAAAAAAGTGAATGGTTTCAGGCCGCTGGATCGTATTCCAGATAGAAGGCCCCCGAAAGGAAGTGATCCCATGCCCCCTAGCCTGACCCGCCAAGAGGCGGAGCGGCTGGTAAACACCTACGCCGACCTCATCCTCCGCCTGAGCTACACCTATCTCAGCCACACCCACGACGCCCAGGACATCTGCCAGACGGTCTTTCTCAAGCTGATCGAGCGCCGCCCGGCCTTCGCCTCTTCGGAGCATGAGAAGGCCTGGATCATCCGCACGACCATCAACGCCTGCAAGGACCACCTGAAAAGTCACTGGCGAAAAACCACCGTCCCCATCGAGGCTGCCCGGCACGTCCCCGCCCCGGCGGCGGAGCCGGGCAGCATCCTGGCCTCCGTGAACCTCCTGCCCCCCAAGTACCGGGCGGTCATCTACCTGCACTACTACGAGGGCTACACCGCCCCGGAGATCGCCCAACTCCTGGGCCGCCTGCCGTCCACCGTCAACACCCAGCTCCGCCGGGGCCGGGAACAGCTCAAGACTCTATTGGAAAAGGAGGGGTACCCATGAAAGACTATCGCAGCCAGTTCGATGCCCTGCGCTTTTCCCCCGAAGAGAAGCAGGCCATGGTCGAGAGCTTATTGGCCGCCGCCCCGGAGACCCGTCGGCGGATGTCCCACAAAAAGCGCGTCCACGTCCTCATCGCCGCTGTCATTGCCGCCGCCCTCTGCGCCGCCTGCGCGTCCGGGGCGTTGCAGGCCGCGATCCAGTCCCTCAGCTTTTTCCTGGGGAATCAGCCGGAGCAGACCCAGGTCCTGGGCGAAATGGCCCAGCCCATCGGGGCCAGCGTGACCGACAACGGTGTGACGCTTACCGTCGATGCCGTCTTAGGCGACAAGAATGGCTACGCGATCCTCTACACCCTCAGCCGGGATGACGGCGGACCTTTGCTCCAAAACGTAGACCCAGACGCAAACCTATACAATATACACTTCGATGATGGATTGCTCACCATAGACCCAGACAGCGATAACTTTTATATATCCCCTGTGTGTGACCCTCTCTTTACGGCCTTCCGTCCGACAGACAATGCCATCCATTTCTTTGAAGAGTGGATTGGCCCTAATATGGAACAGATGAACGGTCCGGCAAGAGTCTCTCTCCAGAATTTCCGTGCAGGAATTGTTTCTATGGAAATAGAAAAGGAAGAAGTTGCTGTGGAAGGAAACTGGACCGTTGACTTCCAGATGACGTATCAAGATTCCTCCATTGAGCTTCCGATCGGTCAGACATTCCACGGGGGAACCAACGGGGCATTGACAGGACAGATCAAAGAGCTTCGCTTGTCGCCCCTGTCCCTCTACGTCACGTACTCCTATCAGATCGACGAAGAGAAAATTGCGGAAGCCTATGATCCCGCCATGACAGTGGAACCTAAGGAAGAGTGGATTAAAAATGAGATAGATTGTCAGAACGTGGAAACAGCTATTTTTCTAAATCTCAAAGACGGAACCCGAGAAGACACGGGTTTCAATGGAGACAGGGATTCTGAAAACAAGATAGAAACACGATCAAGTGCGTTCTCTGAAATCATCCCTCTGGACACCATTGAAAGCATCTCCATCGGGGACCTGACCATCCCCGTGCCCCAGTCCTGAACGAAAGGAAGTGAGTCTATGCGGCCGACCTTAGACCGCCGGGAAGCGGAGCGCCTGGTGAACACCTACGCCGACAGCATCCTCCGCCTATCCTACGCCTGCCTGGGCGACACGCAGGGCGCTCAAGCTCTCTGCCAGACTATTCTGCGGCAGAGGTTAGAACAGGGTGCCTGCCTGGACGATCCCGCCAAGGAACGCCTTTGGTTCCTGCGGGCCACGTTCCGGGCCTGCCAGAAGCACACCACGCTGGACCCAGCGGCCAAGGGCCGCGTGGCCTGGTTCCTCTGCGAAGGGGAAGGCCTATCCCACCGGGAAGCCGCTCGTGTGATGGGTGGTTTTCCGGGGACCGTCGCAGCCCTGCTCCAGGAAACTGACGGAGAGGAGGGAGCGCGATGAAGACCTATCGGGAACAGTATGATGAGCTGCGCTTCTCCCCTGAAGAGAAGCAGGCCATGGTCGAGAACTTATTGGCCGCCGCCCCGGAGGCCCGTCGGCGGGCGTCTCACAAAAAGCGCGTCCACGTCCTCATCGCCGCTATAATTGCCGCCGCCCTCTGCGCCGCTTGCGCGTCGGGAGCGCTGCGTTCGGCCAGCGAAGTTTTTGCCAACCTGTTCGGGTCCTCCCAGGAGCAAGCCAGCCTGCTGGAACAGCTGGGCACTCCCCTGGGCGTCAGCTGCACCCAGGACGGCCTGACGATTACGGCCGATGCGATCCTGGCCGATGAGTATACCTACGCCATCCTCTACTCCATCCAGCGGGAGGACGGCACTTCCCTCCGGGCTGATGGCCGAGGCGAGAGTGTCTCGTTCCAGGAGTACACGATGCAGTGGCCTCAGCAGGCCCAGCGTACTTCTTCCACACTTCGCCCCTATGATGAGGACGCATCCGACCAGACCGTGCAGTATTTGGAGGTCTGCCAAATGGATCAGCCCCTCCAGGCCGGCCGCATGACGGCGGTCTTCCGGGCCGCAATGATCGACGAGGTCCAGGCGGATGGCACGATCCGAACCGTTCCGTTGGGAGATGGGCCTTGGGAACTGAGCTTCGACTTCACCCCCAAAGCGTCCTCCATAGACCTGCCCACCGGACAGCAGTTCCAGGTCGATGGCCTCGACTGCACCCTGACCCGCGTGTCCCTCTCGCCCCTCTCCCTCCATGTGGAATACACCGTGGACGCCGCCGAGGTCCCGGATGAGAACGCCTTTTTGCAGGCTCTGCCTGTCTCCCTGACCAAAACAGATGGTACGGTATCCTGCGTGCAGAAAGACGCCGTCAGTGGCCTGCGTTCGTCTTCGGATGGCGATCAGATGCAGGGCCGAAAAGACCTTGTGTTCTCCGAAATCACTCCCATGGACAGCGTCAAAAGCATCTCCATCGGGGATCTGACGGTGGAGATGCCCCAATAACCAAAGCCCAAAGCATTGCTGCGGCAGTGCTTTGGGCTTTCTTTTCGTGGGTTCATTTTGCAGGTTCAAATGCAGAACGCGGCATACAGGGGGACGGTCTTCTTGCCGTCTTCAAAACCAAAGTTTTTGGCGGAGAGCTTGATGGCGTATGCAGGGTGATAGGTCTGGATGTAGAGATTCAAACTCTTGGCCTGGGTGTTATCCGCGGACTTGACCTCAATGGGGATCAGTTGGCCTTCCCGCTGGATGATAAAATCCACTTCTGCGCCGCGCTCGGACTCCCAGTAATAGGTGTGGTAGCCGTTGATGGTCAGCTGCACCTGGACGTAATTTTCTGCCATGCCGCCCTTGAAATCGTTCAGTTCTTCCACCATATAGAGAA
The DNA here is from genome assembly GCA_004556345.1 of Clostridiales bacterium. Classification (GTDB taxonomy): domain Bacteria; phylum Bacillota; class Clostridia; order Oscillospirales; family Oscillospiraceae; genus Evtepia. The sequence continues at coordinate 12,082 of SFHQ01000035.1, forward strand.
CATCGTTGGCCAGCAGGTCTTTTTTGGCGCAGAGCAGGCCCAGGTCCGAGACATAGATCTTGAAGGCGTCAATATCTCGGTAATTTTCCAGGGGTTTCTTCACTTTTTCCACCCGGTAGACCTGTGACACGATGCCGGACAGACAGAGCCACTCAATGGCGTTCTCAAACTCGGAAGCCCGGCCACCCTTTTTGATGAGCTTATATTGAAACCGGGTGTTCCGCTTGGAGAGCTGAGCGGTGATGTTGTCGTAGGCCAGTCTGGTCTTTTTGATCTCGTTGAGATTGTTGTACTTGCTCATGTCGTTGAGGTAGCTGGCCAGGATCGTGTCCTGGGTGTGGCGGACGAGGATGTAGTCTTGCGTCTGGGCAAACTGCATCACGCACTCCGGCATCCCGCCGACCACAAGATACTGCCGGTAACGCTGCATCGCCGCCTCATGCAGGGCAGCAGGCATGGGGCTGTCCTCCGCGAAGCATTGTTTGATCCGCTCCACCAGCGCTTCCTCTCCAACGGCCAGTAAGAATTCCTCCATGTCCATGGGATACATGGTTTTGATATCCACCTTTCCCACAGGGAACGAAAACTGCGCCCGGTTCACCGCAACGCCCAGCAGGCTCCCGGCCACGATGATGTGATAGTCCGGGGCTTCCTCACAGAAGTATTTCAGGCTCGTCAAGGCACGTTCACAGAGCTGTACTTCGTCAAACACGATGAGCGTCTTTTCCCGGACGATGCTGACACCGGCAATATGGGAAAGGATGGGGATGAGGTAGGACGGGCTGATATTCTCCTCAAAGGTCTGGCTCAGCTTCGGGTCGGTCTCAAAGTTAAAGTATGCAACGTTTTCATATGCTGTGCGGGCAAATTCTAAAATAGAATAGGTTTTCCCTACCTGCCGAGCCCCCTGTAAGATCAGGGGTTTCCGATAGGGGCTGTCTTTCCAGGTCTTCAAAAATCGTGTGATCTTTCGCTCCATAGTCTCCCTCCTTGTCTTCTCCGTCTTGCGTTCTGTGTTCAGTATAGAAGAAAAGTCGTGTAAAAATCAAGGATTTTTTCTGAAAAAATCACACTAAACTGCACCACTTTGGTGTTTCCCCTCATTTCCCCACGCAGAAGCGGGAGAAGATGCGGGCGGTGATATCCTCCCGGACGGTGCGGCCGGTCAGCTCGCCCAGGGCTTCCAGGGCGGCTTCCACGTCGGTGAGAAGGGCATCGGGGGTCATGCCCAGGTCGAGGGCGTCTCTGGCGCGGGTCACGCCGTCCAAGGCCCGCTGGGCCGCCTGGGTCTGGCGCTGGTTGGTGAGCAGTTCCCCGGCGGCGGACTGGGCTGCCTGGGGGAGGAGGGTCTCGGCCCGCTGGGCCAGGGTGGTCTCTAAGGTGTCCAGGCCGTCCCCCGTCTTGGCGCTGAGGGGGACGACGGTCAGGGTGTTCGGGGCATCGTTGGCGGCGGGCTGGGGCAAAGCAAAGTCGGGCAGGTCCCGCTTGTTGGCCAGCAGAATGGTGTCCGCCTGGGCCAGGGCCTCGCGGAGCAGGTCGTGGTCCTCTTCGGTCAGGGGCTGGGTGCCGTCGCACACGGCCAGGACCAGATCGGCCTCGGCCAGGGCCTGGCGGCTGCGGGCCACGCCCAGCTGCTCGATGGGGTCGTCGCTGTCCCGCAGGCCCGCGGTGTCAACGAGGCGGAAGAGGTACCCGCCCAGGGTGACTTTGGTCTCGACGGTGTCGCGGGTGGTGCCGGGGATGTTCGTGACGATGGCCCGCTCGTACCCCGCCAGGGCGTTGAGCAGAGAGGACTTGCCCGCGTTGGGGCGGCCGATCAAAACGCAGGTGATGCCCTGATGGAGCAGCGTCCCCCGGCGGCTGGTGGCCAGGAGCGCTTGCAGCGCCGCTTCCTGCCGGGCGAGGATCTGTCCCATTTGTTCGGCCTGGAAGGGGTCGATGTCCTCGTCGGGATAGTCTAACACGGCGCAGAAATGGGCCATGAGATCGGTCAGGGCGGAGTAGATGCTGTCGATCTGGCGGGAGAGCGCCCCGTTTAGCTGCCCGGCGGCCTGCCGGGCGGCGGCGGGGGTCTCGGCATCGATGAGGTCGATGACGGCCTCGGCCTGGGTCAGGTCCAGCTTGCCGTTGAGAAAGGCCCGCTGGGTGAATTCGCCGGGTCGGGCCAGGCGTGCCCCGGCCGCGCACAGGGCATCTAAAACCAGGGAGAGGACCACGGGGGAGCCGTGGCATTGGATCTCTGCCGTCTCCTCTCCGGTGTAGCTGTGGGGGGCGCGGCTGACGAAGGCCAGGCCGGTGTCCAGCAGATCTCCCGCTTGGTCAAAGACCCGGCCATAGAGCAGCTGGCGGTCGGGCGCCTCGGAAAGCGGCGTTTTGCCGAGGGGCTGGAAAATGTGCGCGGCGGCCTGGGCCGCGCCGGGGCCGGAGAGACGAAGGATCCCCACTCCGCCGGGTCCGGGCGGGGTGGCGATGGCTGCAATGAGTTCGGACATGGGCTGGCCCTCCTATTCGATCCATTTGAGAAGTAACGAAGAAGCAGTTTTCCACCCCCTGTGGAAGGGATGTGGAAAACTCTGTGGATAATGTGCAAAACCGGCCGCCCGGATGTTGGGGCGGCCGGAAATGAACGGAAAAAACGGCGTCTCAGCCCTCTTCCTCGATGCGCTTGGCGATGGCGCGGGCGGCACGGACGCCGGAGGCGCCGGCCTGGGCCAGGCCGCGGGTGATGCCGGCCCCGTCGCCGGCGGCGAAGAAGTTCTTCAGCGGCGTCTCCAGGTCGCCGGTGAGCTTCAGGCGGGCGGAGTAGAACTTGACCTCAGCGCCGTAGAGCAGGGTGTCGTAGTTGGCGGTGCCGGGGGCCAGCTTGTCCAGGGCGTAGATCATCTCAATGATGTCGTCCAGCTGCCGCTTAGGCAGGGCTAGGGACAGGTCGCCGGGGACGGCGGCAGTCAGGGTGGGGTGCGTGGTGGACTTGCTCATGCGGTGGGCGTTGGAGCGCACGCCGCGGATCAAATCGCCGAAGCGCTGGACCAGCACGCCGCCGGCCAGCATGTTGGAGAGAGAGGCGATGTGCTTGCCGTAGCGATACGGCTCGTTGAACGGCTCGGTAAAGTGGTTGGAGACCAGCAGGGCGAAGTTGGTGTTCTCGCTGCGGAGCTTGGGGTCGGAGTAGCTGTGGCCGTTGACGGTGTGGATGCCCTCCACGTTCTCCGAGACCACATGGCCGTAGGGGTTCATGCAGAAGGTGCGGACCTGGTCGCCGTACTGCTTGGTGCGGTAGATGAGCTTGGACTCATAGACCACGTCGGTGATGTGCTCAAAGACCAGGGCGGGCAGCTCCACGCGCACGCCGATGTCGATCTGGTTGTTGGTCATGGGCAGGCCCAGCTTCTGACATTGGTGGGCAAACCACTCGGCCCCGGAGCGGCCGGGGGCTGCGATGAGATACTTGGAGAGGTACTCGTCGCCGTTGGCGGTCTCCAGGAGATAGCCGCCCTCGGCCTGACGGATCTCCGTGACGGCGGTGTTGAACTGGAAGTCGATGTTCTTCCGCAGGTCCTCATAAATATTCGTGAGGATACGCAGGTTGTTCTCGGTGCCCAGGTGCTTCACGCGGGCCTGGAGCAGGTGCAGGTCAGATTCCAGCGCCCGCTTACGCAGGGCCTGGGCCTCAGGGGTGTTGGTGGAGAAGACCTCTCTGGTGGCACCGTGGGCGGTGTTGATCTCATCCACATAGTCGATCAGGTCCATGACCTCTTTTTCCGGGATGAAGTCGGTCAGCCAGCCGCCGAAGGCCGTGGTGAAGTTATACTTGCCGTCGGAGAAAGCGCCCGCACCGCCGAAGCCGCACATGGTGTGGCAGACCTTGCAGTCGATGCAGCTCTTGACCTTTCCGGCCACGATGGGGCAGCTGCGGTGGTAGATGTCCTGGCCCTGATCGACGATCAGCACCTTCATGCCGGGGTTCCTGTGGATCAGCTCGTACCCGGCAAAGACGCCAGCCTCGCCGCAACCCAGGATCACGGTATCATAGGTTTTCAGCATGGTGATTCGTTCCTTTGTTCGTTTCAAAAATAAGGGGAAGGGCAAGCCTTCCCATCCGTTGCCTTATTGTACCATATCCCGCTACCCGTGTCCAGTATGCAGGGAATTACAGCGAGAATCCAATGGAGGCAGTACCAGGCTTTCTTTCCCCGCAAATCTTGTCGAACGCTGTTGTTTTTGTTATACTATCCCTGCTGCCGACCCTTCGGCGAGAAGGGGGGTGAGCTGACATGGGTGCAATGATCGCATCGTTCTTTTTGTCTATCTTGGCAGGCGTAATCTCTTACTACATCTGCAAATGGCTGGACGACAAAAAGAAAAAGAAATAGCGCGGCAGTCAGCCTGGGGCGTTATAAGCTCAGCGTCCCTGTGAGGTAACACAGCATAAAAATGAGAATAGAAAACCCTGGAAGGAGAAAGCTTCCAGGGTTTTCGTTTTGTAAGCTGATATGGATGAAATTTCGCATCGTTTTCGTCCATCATCAGTATAGTCTATTCCCGGTCTGCTGTCAAGTAGAACGAGCCGACTTTTCTCCCGCTCAGCACGCTTACCCTCTCTCCACCAGTTCCTGATACCGCCGCATCAACTCCGCCACGCAGGAAGTCTCCGTCGTTGTCTTAATATCAAACCCATACGCCCGCATCACAGCCTTGTCGTTCTCCTGGTGCGCCTTCCGAAGCTCCGGTGGCATCGTCGTTTCATCGTAGAGGTCCGCCAGACTGCAATCCGGATAAAGATCCCGCGCATCCAAAATCGCCTGCGCCGTCCGCTCGATCTTCCCCTTCTGCTCTTCCGTAGGCGTAGGCCAGGGGAAGTTGTTGTAAACAACATCTTTGGAATAGCGATAGTCGCTCTTCAGCCGCCCGCACACAGCCCGCATCCATGCCATATGGACATTGGAGGTCAGAATACCAAACAAGTACAAAGGCGCATCAGGAATAATAAGGACAAGATTCGTCGCAATCGTATCTCCATCCAAAAATCCAATAGGAACATATTTCCTGCGCTCAGATGATACCGAAGGAACAACAATAAACCTTTTTGGATTGTTGGTTTCCCGAAACACTGTTGGTACATCTGCAAGACGTCTAGTTCCTGCATCAGGACTTTGCAGTCTCATCTCGCGAACTTGGCGAATTCTATCCATTACAAGAGGCATCTTCCGGAGTTCTGATGGCGGCGTATTAACTAGCCATAAGCAATAGCGTGGTTTTCTGTTGATGTATTCCTTTGCCCCGATTAATCTCTTGATGTATGGACGTGCTAACGGTTCTTTGCTGAGGAATTCATCTATCTCC
>SFHQ01000066.1 GCA_004556345.1 Clostridiales bacterium
TGATCTTGGACTGATCAGAGAACGCCGCCCCGGCCCCTACGACCATGACGGACAGCATCATAGCCACGCAGAGAACCAGGGACAGAACCTTCTTCTGTGGCCAGGGGCTGAGACGGGGCCGAACGGTGCGTCCTTTCCCACGATTTTCCCACGGGCTTCCCACGAAAAAATGGAAAAATTTAGTCGATTTTTGGACAGAAAAAACGCCCGCAAATGCGGACGAATTTTCTAAATTCTGGATTTTTTCAGTGGGGATGCTTGATGTTTTTGGGTAAAAACGCCTGCCAAGGAAGTGTGTCGCTCAGCTCGATGAGGATGGGAGAATAGCCGCCCAGGTTGTCATAGCCGGGGTTGTTTCGGGCGGGGACGCTGGTGGGGACGATGATGGGCAGGGAGACGACCAGGCAAGCGCCGCCGTCCTGGCTGCTCTGGGCGACCATGACGCCGCCGTGAAGGGCGACGATGCGCTGGGCGTTGTACAGACCGAGACCGGCCCCCTCGCCGGGGCGGGGCACTTCTTCCGTGGCTTCTCCGGAAAAAAGGTGAGACATGCGGTCCTCCGGGATGCCGACGCCGGTATCCCGAACGGAGATGACGCAGCGGCCATTTTCTGCATGGAACTTCATCTCCACTTCGCCGCCCTTGCCCGCGGCCCGGACGCCGTTGGAGACCAGCGCCAGGAGCATTTGCGTCAGCAGAGACTTGCTGCCCTTGAACGGCAGATGGTCCACGTTGGTGCTGTAAGAGAAGCGGACCCCGGCCAGGTCGGCCAGCCAGGTGGCCTCATCCGCCATGCCCTGGCAGACCATGGCCAGGTCAAAGCCCTCCTCACGGGGGAAGGATTTGTAGTTCAGCTCCTGGGTCAGCTCGGCTTGGCGGGTCAGGCGGAGCATCTGAAAGACCAGGCGGTTCTGGTTGGCCAGGTCCTGCTCCAGACCGTCCAGCAGGCCGTTGTCCTCCAGGACCTGCTGCATTTTCCACTGGGTCGCGGAAAGGTTTGACAGGCACTCGCGCATACGATAGACGGCATTGGAAAAAGGATGCTTTTTCTCCGGCGGTGGGTCCAGATCCCGCAGGACCAGCAGGTCGCCCTCTTGAAGCTGGGAGACGGTCACAAAATAAAATGTCTTTCCCAGGGCGATCTCCATGCCGCCGGGGTGCTCGGCCAGGGCGGGCAGCAGATCTTGGGGGAAGTCTTCCTTTTTCAGCAGGGCCTGCCCGGCTTCGTTGGAATAGAGGATCTGGCCGGCGTACAGAAAAATGACGGCCTCCGGGAAGCTGCCATACTGTTCGCTCAAGCGGTCTGTGAGAAAATCCATAGCGTCAACTCCTTGGAAATGAAAGGGAAATGGAAGGATAACAAGACAAGAGGGGCTAGAACATTCGTTTGTTCCTTCTAATTTTTAGTGTAACAAATATTGGAAAGAAAAACAAGAATTTTGTCGAAAAAGGTCGAGAGGAGAAAAGCTGGGGGAAAGAGAAACTTTCTCTTTCATCTTGGCGAAAGATGGGGTATAATGTAGTCGCCTTGACGGGCAAATATAAGAATTATGATGCGGAAAGGATTTAAGCGACAATGGGTATGAAAGTAGGCATTAACGGATTCGGCAGAATTGGCCGCCTGGTGCTTCGGTTGGGGAGCGAACGGCCGGACATTGAGTTCGTCGGCATCAACAGCCACAGCCAGACCCCGGACTACATGGCGTATCTGCTGAAGTACGACAGCGTACACGGCCGGTTCCAGGGCGAGGTGAGCTGGGAGGGCGACGACCTGATCGTCAACGGCCGCCGCATCCGCGTGTTCCACTGTGAGGAGCCGGGCGAGATCCCCTGGGGCTCTGTCGGCGCGGAGTATATCATCGAGAGCACCGGCAAGTTTACCACCGCAGAAAAGATGAAGGGCCACCTGGACGGCGGGGCCAAGAAAGTCCTGCTGACCGCCCCCTCGAAGGATGACACCCCCATGTTCGTCATGGGCGTGAACAACACATCCTATGACAAGAGCATGGACTTCATTTCCAACGCCTCCTGCACCACCAACTGTCTGGCTCCCGTGGCCAAGGTCCTGCACGACACCTTCGGCATCAAAGAGGGCCTGATGACCACCGTTCACTCCATCACCGGCAGCCAGAAGACCGTGGACGGCACCTCCAAAAAAGACTGGAGAGGCGGACGCGCTGCCTCCGGCAACATCATCCCCTCCACCACCGGCGCCGCCAAGGCCGTGGGCAAGGTCATCCCCAGCCTGTCCGGCAAGCTCACCGGCATGTCCCTGCGGGTGCCCACCCTGGACGTGTCCGTGGTGGACCTGACCGCTGAGCTGGAGACCCCCGCCACCTATGATCAGATCTGCGCCGCTATGAAGGCCGCGGCCCAGGGTCCCATGGCCGGGATCTTAGACTACACCGATGAGGCCGTCGTTTCCACCGACTTCCTGGGCGACCGCCACACCGCCATCTTCGACGCCAAGGCGGGCATCTCCCTCAACGACCACTTTGTCAAAGTCGTGGCCTGGTATGACAACGAAGCCGGTTACTCTGCCAAGACCGTTGATCTGCTGGAGTACATGTATAAAGTGGACCATCAGTGATCAAATATACACCGAGCAAGATGTAGAATTATGTAGAAAGGACGCAGGCGAAACCACCTGCGTCCTTTCTCTTTATCATACGATACTATATTTGATGGATTCCCACGAAACCCGTCGAATCCAGAAAATCATTTCTTGCTTATACTATTAAAATATGGTATACTGACGCCGGGTTTTGAGTCGAATCTGCCCGGAACTGACGGTTTGCCCTCGTGCGGGGGTAATAACTTCGAGTCCCCCCGACGTTTTTCTGAGGGGGTGATGGCCATGGTGACTTACAGCGACTTGTTCCAATACAGTCTTGTTATCATCGGTATTGTTGCTCTGATCATTCAGATTTTCAACAAAAAGAAGTAACCGCCAGGGTAGCGGCCTGACGGTTACTAGGTAACATACCTAAACGGCTATTGGGCCGACCGTCTGCAAACGGGCCAGCTCCTCTGCTCATAGTATAACCCAGGCTCCTCGCTCTTGTCAAGGGCGGGGGGCTTCTTTTTTGTGGCGGCTCCCCTTGCTCCATTGTAACATTGCGTCGGCGCTGAAAGACGGGGATCGGGTCTGAATCCTACATTTTGTATCTTTTTCGCCGATAATACCAGATGTTACGTCTAATTTTGTTACCGTTTTGTAACCAGATTACCGTTGTGTTACAAAATGGCCGGACCCCTTTACAAATCGCTCCATTTTTCGTATAGTAACCGTAGGACAAATCCAAACCCGCTGCGCCCGGCGCAGATACTGCAACGGCATGCCACAGTATGTGTGTCGGACAGTGTGGGGACGGAGGCGTTCAAAAAATTTTATAAGGAGGAATTCCTCATGAGAAACCTGAAGAAGGTTCTGTCCCTGGTTCTCTGCGTGGCTATGATGCTGTCCGTCATGGTCGTAGGGGCCGGGGCGGCGTTCTCTGATCAGTCCAAGATC
>SFHQ01000008.1 GCA_004556345.1 Clostridiales bacterium
GCCTACAGTTGCAGGTCCCGGTTCGCCACGGCTGGCTACTCAATACCAAACCGTTTTGAATCTTGTGCCAGAGAACCTTTTTCGTGGGGTCCTCTGTAACTTGTGACCATAATAACACCATTTTCCCAAAAATGAAATGCACCTTTTGCACAAATTATTTGCGACAATTTCTGGAGAAAATACCGTTACATCTGCAAGTTTCCCTGCATTTTCCAATCCCCCTTTCCGGCCAGTTTTCGCTTTTCCCTGAAAACTTTGGCTTTCTTTCCCTTTGGAGGGGGTTTTTGTTCGGTTCTTCCCCTCTCCGCCGTGATGGGACACGCCCACATTCCTGCTTTTTCGCTTCGTCGTTTTGCACAAGTGCCTTTTTTTATTCTCTTTCCCCTTCGTCTTTTTCTCCATTGCGGCCCTTTTCGTTGCTTTTCCGGCGGGTTCTTGCTAGAATAGGGTCACCATTGTAAATCAGAAGGGAAGCCTTACCTATGGAACTGAAGCAAGTCACGCACATCGACAACGTGCGCCTTTCCGACGACGGCCGGGCCGTCCGCATCCTGGACCAGAGCCTGCTGCCCAACGAGACGATCTATCTGGAGTTACAGACCCCCGAAGAATTATATGAGGCCATCGCCACCCTGCGGGTGCGGGGGGCCCCGGCCATCGGCATCTTTGCCGGCTACGCCCTCTATGTCCTGGCCCTCCAGGCCAAGACGACAAGCTACGCCGACTTCCTGGCCGAGTGCCAGAAGAACCGGGACTACCTCAACAGCTCCCGCCCCACCGCCGTGAACCTGCGGCACATGCTGGACCGGGTGCTGGCCGTGGTCCAGTCCATGCCCTGCGCGGACATCTCCGCCATTCAGGACGCCATGGGGCAAATGGCCAAGGCCATCCACGAGGAGGACATCGCCATGTGCACCGCCATCTCCGAGTATGGCCTGTCCCTGGTGAAGGCCGGAGACGGCATCCTGACCCACTGCAACGCCGGGCCGCTGGCCACTTCCCGCTATGGCACGGGCCTTGGCCCTCTCTTCCTGGCCCAGGAGCGGGGCATCCCCCTGCACGCCTTCTGCGACGAGACCCGGCCCCTCTTACAGGGCGCCCGCCTGACCGCCTATGAGCTTCAGCGGGCGGGCATCGACTGCACCCTCATCTGCGACAACATGGCCAGTCTCGTGATGAAGCAGGGCAAGATCAACGCCTGCTTTGTCGGCTGCGACCGGGTGGCCCGGAACGGGGACACCGCCAACAAGATCGGCACCTCCGGCGTGGCGATCTTAGCCAAGCACTACGGCATCCCCTTCTACGTCCTCGGCCCCTCCTCCACCATCGACTTCACCTGCCCCGACGGGGACCACATCCCCATCGAGCTGCGGGACGGGGCGGAGATCAAAGAGAAATTTTTCTCCAAGCCCTCTTCCCTGCCGGAGGTCAAGTGCTACAACCCCGCCTTTGACGTGACCGACCATGAGCTGATCACCGCCATCGTCACGGAGAAGGGCATCTGCTACCCGCCCTTTGCCGAGAGCTTCGCCAAGCTCTTCCCCGGAAAGGGGGCGAAGGCATGAGCGCCGCTTCCACCTATCCCACCGACGCCGAGGCCAAGGCCCAGATCATCGAGGCCGGTCTCAAGATCTATCAGCGGGGGCTGGTGGCCGCCAACGACGGCAATCTCTCCGTCCGCGTGGGCGAGAACGCCCTCTGGGTCACCCCCACCGGCGTCTCCAAGGGCTTCATGACCGAGGACATGCTGGTGAAGCTGGACCTGGACGGGAACGTCCTGGCAGGCACCCGCAAGGCCTCCTCCGAGACGAAGATGCACCTTCGTATTTACCAGGAGAACCCCGACGTGCGGGCCGTCGTCCACGCCCATCCCCCCGCCGCCACCGCCTTCGCCGCCGCCGGCATCCCTCTGGACCGGCCTGTCCTGCAGGAGGCCGTGGTCCAGCTGGGCACGGTCCCCGTGGCCCCCTTCGCCCTGCCGGGGTCCCAGGGGGTGGCGGACAGCGTGGCCCCCTACTGCCGGGACTACCGCGCCCTGCTGCTGGAGTATCACGGGGCCGTCACCTGGGGCGAGACCATGGAGCGGGCCTATTTCCGCCTGGAGTGCCTGGAGCAAATGGCCAACGTGACCCTCCATCTCAAGACCCTGGGCTGCGACCGGGTCATGCCGGAGGGCCTGGTGAAGGAGCTGGAAGGGCTTCGTCCGGCCTGGGGGATCCGGTAAACGCCGCATCGCTTTTTGCGTTTTCGCCAAAATCGACTTCTTTTTTCCAGGTATTTTTCCTGTTCCATGTACTATTTTTTATAAAATTTTTACAAAACCATAGAAATTTACAAAAGATAATGGACAAATGAAAAAGCATGTATTAGTATATAGAATCGGAAGTTCCCACGTGAGGACCGTACCCCGCCAAAGGCGACAGGGGAAGCGGGACGTCCTAGCTGCGCGGGCCGCTCTTCCAAGGAGAAAACCCGTTCCTCTTCCCGGAGCGCCGGCTTCCCTTCCCAATCCCAAAACAGAAAGGACCTTCCGCTATGGCTGAAAGAAAACGTGCAAAAACCAGCGGGACCCCCGCAAGCATCCGTGAAGCGCTGAAAAAGGCCACCACCGAAATGCTGGTGCTCTTTGTCCTGCGCCAGAAGAAGATGTACACCTATGAGATGATGCAGGAGATTAGCCACATGAGCGATGGCAAGATCGCCTTCAACACGCTCTATCAGGCCATCTACCGCCTGCAAAGCTTCCAGTATATCAAGGAGGACGGCAAGGTCGTCTCCGACGACAACCGCATCCGCATCTACTTCACCATCACCCCCAGTGGCGAAGAGTATCTGGATAAGCTCATGGAGGAGTACCACTCCTTCACCGGTGCCGTGGATCACGTCCTGTCCCAGACCGACGTCCTGCGCGGCAAGTAATTCTCTCTTCTGCCCCCGTGCCCCCTGTCAGACCCATAAAAAAATGGCTGTTGCAACCTCGAATTGCAACAGCCTTTTTCTGTCCCCAAACGCCTTCCGCAGCGTCGTTGACTTCCCCGTTTTTTATGATATAATAATACTACAGTTCGGATCGCCGTCATTTTAGGAGGTGCACATGGAATATATTGACCGTGAGCTGGAACGAAAGTTCCTGGAAATGGACCGTTTTTTCAAAGCCGTTCTTGTCATCGGTGCCCGCCAGGTGGGCAAGTCTACCATGCTCAAGCAGTTGGCCAAGCAGCAGCACCGGACCATTGTGACCATGGACGATGATTTCCTGCGGGAGCTGGCACAGAATGACCCCCGTTTATTTTTTCAGACGTATAAGCCCCCCATTCTGATCGACGAGATCCAGAAAGCACCGGAGCTGCTGGAAACCATTAAGATCCTATGTGACGAAAGCGACCTGCGGGGGCAGTTCTGGCTGACCGGCTCTCAGCGCAAAAAAATCATGGAAAAGTCGCAGGAATCCCTGGCAGGCCGTCTTGGCATCCTGCATCTGTATGGGCTGTCCCAACGGGAAAAAGCAGGCGTTCTGGACCCTGCTCCCCTGGATTTCACCATGGCGTGTCTGCAAAGCCGAAAAGCGCTGCTGCCGGACAATGACATCAACGACGTCTTTGAACACATCTGGAAGGGCGGCTACATTGATGTGCAGCACGCGACCCCTGAGCAGGCACAGACCTATTACCAGTCCTACCTCGACAACTACCTGGTCGCCGATGCCGTCAATGACGAGGGGATCAAAGATGTGCAGGCCTTCAAGCGCTTCATCCGCGCCTGCGCTGCTCTGGTCGGGAATCTGGTCAATTATAGAACGTTGGGCGAGGCAGCAGGGATCTCTGAAGCCACGGCGAAAAAGTGGCTTGCCATCTTGCAGGACATGGACGTGGTGTATTTGCTGGAGCCATACTCCAACAACGAATTGCAGCGTCTGGTCAAAACACCAAAACTCTATTTCTGCGACACCGGGCTGTGCGCCTATCTCACCCGCTGGCTGACCATGGAGTCCCTGCGGGACGGCGCTGCCAGCGGGCACCTCTATGAGAATTATGTCGTCATGGAGCTGGTCAAAAACTACGCCTATGCCCGTGACACGGCGCTCTTGACGTTCTACCGGGATGCCAACGCCAAAGAGATCGATGTGTTCGTGGAGGAAAACGGCAAGATCCATCCTCTGGAGATCAAAAAGAGCGCAAACCCGGATAAAAAAGAGGTCAAGAAATTCAGCGTCATTGAGAAAACGACGCTGGAGAAGGGCATGGGCGGTCTGGTTTGCATGTTCCCGCAGCCGTTCCCCATCGATCGAGAGAATCTCTTGATCCCAAGCAATCTGATTTGATCCAGTTCGACAAAAAGGGCTGTTGCATTTGTTTGCAACAGCCCTTTTTCTATGGTTGGTATTCCTTCTTCGTTTCACTCCGCCGTGGCCTGCAAGAGGACCTTGGCGGCGATGGAACCGGCGACCTTGGCCCCGCCGCCGCCGTTTTCCACCAGGACCACAAAGGCCAGGGGGTGGTCGGGGTCGTCAAGGAATCCGGTGAACCAGGCGTGCGGCTCGCCGCTGCCCACCTCGGCGGTGCCGGACTTGGCGCAGACGGCCAGGTCGCCGAACTGGCTCTGCCCGTACTGGCTGGTCACGTTGTTCCGCATCATGGCCTTCAGGCGCTGGCAGGTCGACTGGGAGAACACGCTGTACGTCTCCTTCCCGTCTGGGAAGGCGGCGGGGAGGGCCGTGCCGGTGACGCTCTCCTTGGCCACCAGCTTGGGGACCACGGCCTCCCCCTCGCTGGCGATGCCGCCCATGAGGGTCATGAGGGCGCAGGGGTTTGCCAGGTCCTTGTCCTGGCCCACGCCGGACCAGCCCAGGTGGGCGCTGCCGTCCGGCTCGACCTCGAAGCTGCCCTTGGCCGTGTTGATGCCGCAGACCTTGTGGCTGTCCAGCAGGCCGGCCTGCTTCGTGTACTTCTGCAAGGTGTTGCCGCCCAGCTCCATGGCCAGGGTGGCGTAGGCCCCGTTGCAGGAGCAGGCCAGGCACTGGTCGATGTCCATGTTCTGCCCGTGGGCATAGGGGCAGGTGATCACGTCGTCCCCCACTTGCAGCTTGCCGGTGCAGCTGTAACGGAACTCGGACAGATCCTTCTTCTGCTCGATGGCCGCCGCCGTGGTGACGAGCTTAAAGGTCGAGCCGGGCGGGAAGGTCCCGGAGAAGAAGCGGTTTAAGTACACGCCGTCATAAGCCGGGTTGCCGTCGATGTTGGAGGGCGGGTTGTTGGGGTCATAGGACGGGGCGCTCACCAGGCATTTCACTGCCCCGGTGGTGTAGTCATAGACTGCCACCACGCCCTTGTGCCCGTTCAGGGCGGCGTAGGCCGTCTCGTTGAGCGAGGCGTCCACGGTGAGGGTCACGTCGTGGCTGCCCAGGGACGTGCCGGTCACGAAGTTGTAGCCCGTCAGGCGGCTGGCCAGGACAGAGCGCAGAGAGGTCCCAAAGTTCTCGTCGCCCACCAGATGGAGGGTGGCGATGCGCGTCTTGGCGTTTTCGGCGTAGGTCTTGGTCTGGCCGTCGTAGAGGACGGTGCCGTTGGCGTCATAGATGGCCCCGGAGGAATAATACTTCGTGCCGAAGAAGCCCACCCAGTCGTCGCCGTTTCGCACCAGCTTGATGCAGAAGAAGGCCACGCCCACGGCCAGGACCATGGCCAGAAGGATGGAGATGAGGGTCCGTCGTCTGAGTCGTTTCATCTGCTTTCCCTCCTTCCGCCGGTCCTGCCGGTCGTTCTGCGTTTGGGGGGCTCGTCCTCCGGCCAGAGGGGGCCGTCGATCAGGTCATCCCAGTTGCCGGGGTCGCGGGCCAGGCCGCCGTCGTCATAGCCGTAGCCATCGTCATCGCTGCGGTCATCATACGCGTCATAGTCGTCGTACCCGTCGTAGTCATCGTAGTCGTCGTCATAGTCATTCCAGTCGCTGTAACCGCCGTACATCCGGTCGGAATCCGGCGGGATCCAGCCCCGGATGCGCTTGGGGAGCTGGAGGGTAAAGCTGGCGTTGGGCCGGGTGTCCGCCGCCTTGATGAAGGCCAAGAGGCCCCAGCAGGAGATCATGCTGGACCCGCCCATGGACACAAAGGGGAAGGTCACGCCCGTCAGGGGCAGGATGTCCACCGCACCCAGCACGTTCAGCGTCGCCTGGAACACCAGCATCGCCACCGCGGAGTTGGCCACAATGACATAGTAGCTGGACCGGGCGGTGGACGCGCACCGGGCCGCGTAGAACACCAGCACCAGCAGCATCACGATGGTACACAGGGCCAGGATCAGACCAAACTCCTCGCTGATGACGCCGAAGACCAGGTCCGTGTTGGCCGCGCCGATGTTTTTCAGGAACGAGGCGTCCCCCGTCCCCTTGCCAAAGAGGCCGCCGCTGGCGATGGCGGACATGGTGCGGGTCTGCTGGAAGCCGCCGGAGTCGGCGGCGTGCTCCCAGACGTGGTGCCAGGCCCCGAAGCGATTGGCGATGTAGGGCTTGTACTGCAAGATCATCCAGCCCCCGGCCCCTGCCGCCGTGGCCATGAGAGCCAGAAAGCCCACGTCGCCGGAGCGCAGGAAGGCAATGACCAGCAGGGCCACGAAGAAGATCAGGGCCGTGCCGAAGTCACTCATCAGGGCCAGACAGCCCATGCAGAAGCCGCAGAAGAGGACGGTAAAGATCAGGTTTCGCCGGGCAAAGAGCCGGTCCAGCGTGGCCGCGCCGGTGAAGATAAAGGCGATCTTCACGAACTCCGAGGGCTGGAAGCCGATGGGGCCGATGGAGATCCAGTTCTTGGCACCGAAGATGCGGGAGCCTAAGACCACGTTGAAGATGAGCAGCAAGCACGTCAGCACAGCCACTGGCCAGCGGAGGGACAGGGTGGCCTTCAGGTCCCGCAGCAGCACGCTGAGGGTCAGGAAGACGGCAATGCCCAGCAGCAGGCAGATGGTCTGGGTGAGCAGGGATTTGGGCGAATAGGCCGCCGTGATGCCAAAGCAAATGCTGCACAGGAAAAAGGCGATGGTCTCCGCCTCAAAGGCCGTGCGCTTCAAGGCCCGGTAGATGCCGTAGGTGAACCACATGGCCGCCATTAAAATGCCAAAGGCCACGGCGATCATGGCCACCTCGCCCTTTTCCCGGCCGGGCAGGCACTGCACGGCCAGCATCAGCTGAAAGACCATGAGGCAGCCCAGGGTCCGGCCGGGGCTGAGGGGCCGCTCGGCCACGCCCCAGCGCATGGCCTGCTCCCGTTCCTCGGCCTCGCTGATGGCGTAGAACTCCATGCCTACCCCGCCCAGGTCGATCACATCCCCCGTCTGGACGGGGACGGTGGTGGTCACTTTTTTGCCGTTGACGCGGGTGCCGTTTTTGGTTTGCAGGGGCTGGAGGGTCCAGTTGCCCTTGTGGTCCCGCAAGAGGGCGGCGTGGCTGCGGGAAACGGTGGGGAAGTCCAGGTCCACGTCGGCCCACTTTCCGCGGCCGATGGCGTTTTCCCAGTGGCACAGCTCCAGCCTGGCCCCGTCGGCCAGGGTCAGCCAGCCCCAGATCTCCTTGCCGGGCTTCTCCCGGAAGATGGAGCGACAGCAGCGGACGATGATCAAAATGGCCACAAACACGGCCAAAATACGCAATACGCCGCTGGCCACGGGCAGGATCACGTCCAGGGCGGCAAGAATGGCCTTGCCCGCCGCAGCGTTTTCCATGGCGGCGCGGACCTGGTCGCCCAGCTGGGAGAAGATCGTCTGCACGCGGGCAACGATCTGAGAAATGATCTCCTGCATAGGTCCTCCTTTCTCCGGCGAAATCGGCCGGCAGGTCAGTTGTCAGATAGAGATACTATTATACCACAAACTGACGAAAAGACAAGCCAATGGGGCCGTTCCTCCTGCATCTCTGTGTCAGAGATGCCTTTGCAGCCGGCCTGTGGTTTCCTCAGAATATTTCTTGTTTTCGAGTGGGTTTCATGGTATACTTTCAAGAAGAAAGAGGGGGTGTTCTGTTGTTGGAATTGTATGTTTCTGACGCTGCCAGCGAGGAAAAATTTCCCGTGGAAGTTCGTCCTGCCAGCCAGCATGATTTCGCAGAGACCAGTTCTTGGCAGACAAACTGGACCTCTGCGTATGCAAAACAGCTCCCCAATAAAGTTGCACTTTGCCGGAAAGACCAAGGGGAACTTTTGGGATTGATGTCCTATGCCTTAGATACAAAAGGTCTTGCGGTTGAAATTCTTTATGTGGAAAGCGCCCGCCACAGCAACGCAAACTTACTGCACGAGGGCCATGCACAAAAGCGATACCTTGGCATCGCCAAGGCTCTGTTTGCCTATACTGCACAGGTATCCATAGAGGCTGGGTTCGACGGCGTTTTGGTCTTTAAGGCAAAGACCACGGAACTTTTGAACTACTATATCCACGAGTTTGGTGCTCGTCAAGTCGGGTCCTATGACCCATTCCGCCTGGTCATCTGGGAGGACGCGGCGCAGCGCCTGCTTGCTGCATTTGGAAAGGAGCTTGATGGCTGAATGAACAAAAATGACGTATTAAAAGCAGAAGCCGAGGGAGCTTCTCTGGGCTGGGTGGCCCCGTTGACAGCGGAAGACCGGGAATACTTTGCATACCTGCGAAGCGTGTTCAAACGATATAACATTACACCCTCTCGTGCAACCCGCTTGGAATATGATTTTGTGACCCGTGTGGCGGAGAGCGAGTTCTATCTTCAACAAGTCAATGCTTGAAGGCGATCCTCCATCATCCAAGACACAGAATCTCTGTAACCTAATTTTCGATGTTATAAAAATAACCGTCTACTCATCACTAGGCGGTTATTTTTGTACGATCTTTTCACTGACTAAGCCAAAGGAGGTCCTCTGCCATGCGTATGATGAAAGCCTTTGCCTATCTTGGCGACGGGACGGCCGGGTGGGTCGAAAAGCCGATCCCCCAGCCCACGGGGTTCGACGGGGTCATCCGTCCCCTGCTGGTCTCCCCGTGTACATCGGATGTCCACAATGTCGAGATCGACTGTCTCAAGCCCGGTCGTATTCTGGGGCACGAGGGCCTGGGGGAGATCGTTGCGGTGGGCGAGGGTGTGAAAGAATTCCAGGTGGGCGAGATCGTGGTCGTGCCGCCGGTCACGCCGGACTGGCGGCACGTGCCCTCCCAGCTGGGGGCACACCAGCACTGCGCCGGACTCATCACCGGCCAGAAGCTCTCCAACTCCGAGGACGGCCTCCTGGCCGAGTATGCCCTCATCCGGGATCTCGACGCCAACGCCGCCCGCATCCCCCCGGGCGTTTCACCGGAAGGGGCCGTCATGGCGGCGGACATGCTGAACACGGGCCTCTACGGCGCGGAGCTGGCGGAGGTCCGGCCGGGGGACACCGTCGTGGTCATGGGCGTTGGTCCCGTGGGCCTCATGGCCATTGCCGGGGCCAGGCTCCGGGGGGCCGGGCGGATCATCGCCATCGGCAGCCGGAAGGCCGGCGTCGAGCTGGCCAGATTCTATGGGGCCACGGACCTCGTAAATTACAAAGAGGGCAACGTGGAGCGCCAGATCCACGAGCTGACCCACAAGCAGGGGGCCGACTGCTGCATCTGCGCCGGGGGCGGCACGGAAGCCCTGGGCCAGGCCGTGGCCATGGTCCGCTGGGGCGGGACCGTCGGGAACGTGAATTACTTCACGACCTATGGCGACCTGCCGCTGAACAACGTCCGCTACGGCTTCGGCATGGGCAACAAGACGATCCGGGGCGGCGAGTGCCCCGGCGGGCGGGCGCGGATGGAAAAGCTCCTGGCCCTGCTGCAATACGGCCGGGTGGACCCCGTGCCCCTCATCACCCACCGCTTCCAGGGCCTGGACCAGGTGGAGACGGCGTTCCATCTCATGGCGGAAAAACCGCCGGCGCTGGTGAAGACCATCGTCGCCCTATAAGTCGCCCTGGGATGGGTCGGAACAAGAAAGGAAGTCTGACTGCATGGAAAGTTTATTTCGTTGTCCCCTCTGCGCCGCCGCGCTGACGCGGGAGGAGAAGCGCTACACCTGCCCCACGGGCCACAGCTTTGACCGGGCGGCGGCGGGCTACGTCCACTTGCTGCCCGCCAACAAGATGCACTCCAAGGACCCCGGCGACGACAAGGGCATGGCCACCGCCCGCAACCGCTTCCTCTCCAGGGACTACTACGCCCCCCTGCGGGATACGCTGGCGGAGCTGGCCTGTGCCTACGCCCCGGAGCACGTCCGCATTTTAGACGCCGGGTGCGGCGAGGGGTATTACAGCGCCGCCGTGTTCCAGGCGTTGGACCGGGCGGGCAAAGCCCCGATGCTGGCGGGGATCGATCTCTCCAAGCACGCCCTGCGCCGGGCGGCGAAGCGGGAAAAGGCGGCAGAGTTTGCCGTAGCCTCGGTCTACAATCTGCCCGTGGCGGACGAGGCCGTTCACCTGCTGCTCAACTGCTTCTCCCCCCTGGCCTTGGAGGAGTTTCTGCGGGTGCTGAAGCCCGGCGGGGTCTACTTCTATGTGGTGCCGGGGGCCAGGCATCTCTGGCAGCTGAAAGAGGTGCTGTATGACCAGCCCTATCCCAACGAGGAAAAGCGCACCCCCTACGTGGGCTTCGAGTATCTGGAGGTCCGGGCAATCGACGAGACCATCCACCTGCCCGACCAGCAGACCATCTCGGACCTGTTCCAGATGACCCCCTATTTCTGGAAGACGCCCAAAGCGGGGACCGAGCGCCTGGCAGCGCTGGGCGAGCTGGACACGCAGATCTCGTTCCGCGTCCACGTCTTTCGCAAACAGTGAGCTGACAAAAAAATTCCCACGGCCCGATCCAAACCGGGCTGTGGGAATTTTGCAGTTTACTAAGAAAGGTCAGGGGTGCGTGGGCTGGTCGGCGTCGGCGGGTTTGTCGGCGTCGTTAGCCTGGTCGGCGTCGGTCGGTTCCGCGTCGTCGGCGGGCTGGTCCGCTTCGTCCTCGTCCGTCTCGTTTTCCAGGTCCATGACCAGGTCCAGCATCCGGCCGTACCAGCGGGAGCCTTGGCGGTGCCAGAAGAGGATGGGGTGGAAGGGGGCGGTGGGCTCGTCGCCGTTGTCGGGCAGGTGGCGCTCCACGTATTTCTGGAAGCGGTAGCGGTCCACCACGTTCAGGGCCACCAGCAGCAGGATGATCCACCAGATGTTCACCAGCAGGGTGAAGATGATGTTCAGGAACACATCCCAGAGGGAGATGACCTGGACTTTGTCGTTGATCTGCAAGGACGGGATGCCGGACTGGACCACCGGCTCCACCTCCGGCAGATTGTCCTTGCACCAGGTCTCCAGATCCTCGAACAGGCTCAGGATGCCCTGGTTGCTCTCACCGTCGAAAAAGGCGTCGTCCAGATTCTCCCGCACCAGGGTCGCCAGGGCTTGGTTCCCGTCGGCGTAGGAGCGCAGGCCGGGGCCGTAGACCAGGTACCAGGCGCGGCTGCTCACCTCGATGACCAGAAGCATGTCCGTCCGGCCCAGCTTTTGCGCGGCAAAGTAGTCCTTGGCGTAGGTCTCGATGTCCTGGCCGTTGAGGTAGTTGGCCGTGCGCAGGGCCAGCATGGTGCCGTAGGTGTTGTTCAGCTCCAGGTCGCTGCGGGCCAGGGTGTCGGTGGTGTCCAGGTCAAAGAGCCTGGCATCGTCCTGAAACTGCCGCAGGAAATAGTTTAAGTTGTTCTCCCCCGCCCGCTGGCTCTGGGTCTCCTCCTGCTGCTGCACGGAGGTGTAGGCTCGCGTATAGCCCCACACGCAGCACAGCACCACCACCAGGGCAGTCAGGAGGACAGCGACGGATGTCTTTCTAAAAAATTTCATGGGAAACCTCCAAGCAAGGCCTGGTCAGCTCCGGGAGTTCTTCTCTTCCTCCGGCGACGGCTCCTGGGGAGCGGTCTCAGCTGGCGCGGTCTGCGCTTCCTTCTCTTTGTTCTCTGCGGTGGGTGCCGCCTGGGCCGGCGCCGCCGTCTGCTCGGCCGCAGCCTGCTCGTGGGCGTGTTGGACCAGCTCCGGGGGGATGGCCGGGCCGTCCTCGATGGTGGGGAAGACCCCCTTGGCCACGATAAAGACCACCACCGAGATCAGGATCACAGACACATAGTCCGAGACCTGATACAGCGGGTGGACCAGGGTATAGATCACCCACACGATGGCGATGGTATAGATGGGCAGCACGGGCTTCTTTTTATACTTTGCCATGGGCTGTACCGATCCTTTCCAAAAAGTGATACTCACATCAGCAGGGGGAGCAAGGCGCTGCTCCCTGCGTATTGTAATATTTTACCCGGAGAAAGAAGCCCTGTCAAGAACTCGTTTCCATTGACAGGGAGGAAAAAGACAGATAAAATGGAAACGATACCATTCTCTCTCGTCTGCGCCCCGGCGCAGGACCGAGGCCCCGCGCCGAACGCAGGCGCTATATGATGCGGCGGGCGGCCGGGCCGTCGCCGCCGGGGCCGGTCCGGGGAGCGAGGAAAGACCGGCGGCGGTCCCGGTGCTCCTGGGCGGGGCAGGCCAGGGGCCTGCGTCTCCGCCGCCGCTTGCCGTATCCTATGCGACAGGGCAGCCGGGTGTGCCGCCCTGTCCGAACCGGGAGCACCCATCCTAGCAAAGAAAGGAATGAACTGTACTATGACTCTCATCGCACCCTCCATCCTGTCGGCCGACTTTGCTGACCTGGGCCGGGAGGTCCAGCGGGTCAGCTCCGCCGACTGGCTGCACGTGGACGTGATGGACGGCATGTTCGTCTCGAACATCAGCATCGGCGTGCCTGTGGTCAAATCCCTGCGGAAGGCCACGGACATGTTTCTGGATGTCCACCTGATGATCGAAAAGCCCGTGCGCTACATCGACGCCTTTGCCGACGCCGGAGCCGACCTGCTCTCCATCCATCTGGAAGCCGACATGCCTCCCGGCATCCGCGCCGCCTTGGACGCCATGGACAAAAAGGGCGTGAAGAAGGGCATCGTCCTGCGGCCCATCACCGCCGCCGAGGCCGTGCTGCCCTATGTGAAGGACGTGGACCTCATCCTGGTGATGACCGTGGAGCCGGGCTTTGGCGGCCAGAAGTTTATGACCGACCAGCTGCCCAAGATCCAGAAGATCCGCCAGTATATCCAGGAACTGAATCCCGACTGCCGCCTGGAGGTAGACGGCGGCGTGGACCCCAAGACGGCCCCGCTCGTCGTGGAAGCCGGCGCCGATGTCCTGGTGGCCGGCAGCGCCGTCTACGGCGCCAAGGACCCGGCGGAAGCCATTCGCATCCTGCGGGGTCAATAACATCTGCAATCCCCCAAGAAAAGAGGAACCCGATCCCTATGGAATATTTTCCCCCTGCCCTGGAAGCCTTGGTGGAGCAGTTTGCCCGCCTGCCGGGCATCGGCCGCAAGACCGCCCAGCGCCTGGCCTTCTTCGTCCTCTCCCTGCCGGAGGAGGAGGTGGAGGCCTTTGCCCAGTCCGTGCGGAACGCCAAGCACACCATCGCGCTCTGTCCCGTCTGCCAGAACCTGACGGAGGGAGACGGGCTGTGTCCCATCTGCGCCAGCGACAAGCGGGACGGCAGCGTCATCTGCGTGGTGGCGGACCCCAAGGACGTCATCGCCATGGAGCGGGCCAGAGAATACAACGGCCGCTACCACGTCCTCCACGGCGTCCTCTCCCCCATGAACGGCGTGGGGCCGGACGACCTGCACATCAAGTCCCTGCTCGACCGCGTAGCCCAGGGCGAGGTACGCGAGGTCATCATGGCCACGAACCCTGACACCGAGGGCGAGGCCACCGCCATGTATCTCTCCCGCCTCTTAAAACCCTTTGGCGTCAAAGTCACCCGCCTGGCCTACGGCGTGCCCGTGGGCGGCCATTTAGAGTATGCCGACGACGCCACCCTCATGCGTGCCTTAGAAGGCCGCCGAGAAATTTAACGGGACGCCCCCCGATCCCCCTCGTAGGGGCCGCAGACCCCTGCGGCCCGCCAGTTCCCTTCCCATCGCCCGTAATCCCCCCTATGTAGGGGCCGCAGACCCCTGCGGCCCGCCATTCCCCTTCCCATCTTCTTGCAGAAAGGAGTGAGACCATGCAAGAACAAAACGAATTTCAGCCCAGCTTTGCCGATCCGACCCAGCCCATGGAGGCAGAAGAAAGAACTTTTTATCGAAACAGCACCCGCGACCTGGTCTCGCGTGTTGCCTATCTCATTGGTGTCCCCAAACGAATGTTTGAAAACGAACATGAGCCGCCGCAGCTAGACATTTACGACCGGCTGGACAAAGAAAAAAACGCCCGGATCATCCGCAATCTCTGCCTGATCCGCACGGCCATCCAAAGAAATTTTAAGTATATCAACGAGGGCATGCGCTTTGAGCATCGCTCCATTTTGACCATGCCGGAGTACGTCCCCGTGGAGAGCATCAACCAGCTGGAGCTGGACGGGGTGCGCTTCATCAAAAAGTCCAGCATCAAGCTCTACCAGCACATCATCGAGATCAACCGGGTCATCTCCGACCGGATCAACAACTGCAAGCCCCTCTTCCCCCTGTGGCTCAACTGGGAGTACATCCGGGACCTCATCGTCATGCCCGACGGCCTGACCGAGGCGGGTACCAAAGCCGCCGCCGACCGCTACTATGCCAACCGGTCCGACTACCCCTATCAGGTCTACATCAACTGGGTCCCCGCCAAGGAGGGCAACGTCCTCTACAACGACAAACGCTTTGCCACCCTGCTGTATGAGTGGCACAACGACAGATTCACCGAGTACAGCCGGGTCTCCGACGTGAGCAGCTACGTCAAGGGCAGCATC
This sequence comes from Clostridiales bacterium, assembly GCA_004556345.1. Classification (GTDB taxonomy): domain Bacteria; phylum Bacillota; class Clostridia; order Oscillospirales; family Oscillospiraceae; genus Evtepia. The sequence continues at coordinate 14,823 of SFHQ01000008.1, forward strand.
TATGACTTCCTGGAGGAGAGCGAAAAGGTCGTCATGGTGGTCGACTGCGAAAACTCCGACCCCTACCGCCTCTGCGCCACCCTGCGGAACCTGGACGAGCAGTACACCCGGAAGATCAGCCGCATCATCCTCTTCAACGATGTCCACGCCGCCTCAGCCTGGAAAATGCTGGAGGACTACACCGACCTGACCGTGGAGCACATCATGATCGAGCGGGTGAAGCAGAACAAATCCCTGGTGGACATCACCCTCACCGCCCGCGCCTGCGAGGAGCACTACCGAAACAATGTGGACTCCTTCCTCATCGTCTCCAGCGACTCCGACTATTGGGGCCTCATCACCTCCATGCCCCACGCCAAATTCCTGGTCATGGTGGAGCGGGAGAAATGCGGCATCGACATGAAGAAGGCCCTGGCCGACTCTGAGATCTTCTACTGCTTCATCGACGATTTCTACTCCGGCAACGCCGAGGAGATCCGCCGCAGCGCCCTCTTCAAGGCTCTGAACCAGACCCTGAGCAGGGCCATCCACCTGAACGTCAACGAGATGTTCGACAACGCCCTCCACGCCACCCGCATCTCCATGACGCCCGCCGAGCGGCAGCAGTTTTACGAGAAACACATCCGCCAGATGAGCCTGGCCATCGACCCGGAGGGGAACGTGACGATCGAGCTGAAGCGCTAAATTTTTATTTTTTATCTTGCTGAAAAGAAAAAGGCTGAGAACCGGAAAATGGGTTCTCAGCCTTTGTTTTCTCGTTTGGGTCAAGCCGTTTTGGTTTCGCTCAGCTTCTTCACTTCGTCCAAAGAAAGTCCGGACAGCGCAGAAATTTCCTCCAACGAAAGTTTTTGAGATTCCAGCATGCGAAGCGCAACCGCTTTTATGCCCTCTTGATAAGACTGTCGTCTCATGTCTTCCAAAATCTTGCTCATAATCGCGTTTCCCTCCTTGCTTTCCTTGAAGAATCTTGCCCGATCTGCTAACACAGTATAGCACACACCTCGGTGGTTCGTCAAAGGGCGTCCCGTTTTTCTTCTTCGGTTTGGATGAACATGAGCAGGAAGCAGGCGGCCAGCAGGGCGCTGCTGCACAGGATGGCCCACTGCCCCATCCGGGCGATGAGGCGGCTGCCCAGGACGGCCCCCAGGGCGAAAAAGGCGATGACGATGAAATAGGTCAGGGCCTTGTTGCGGTCGCTTCTCTTGCGGGAGAACCAATACTCTCCCAGGGCGTGCAGGCCGGCCCGGAAGTTGCCGATGCACATGGTCGTGGCGATGGAGTTGCCGTGAATTTTACGGAAGGCCTCCACCTGGAAGCCGCAGGCCAGGGAGGTCAGGCTGTTGGCCAGCAGATTCCTCGTCTGGGGCTGGAAGGCCACGAAGATCAGCACCCCGATCTCGATCAGCACGCCGATCTGCCGCCAGTGCAGGCGGATCTTCCGGCGCTGGAAATGCTGCCGGATGAGAAAGGCCAGGGCGATGCCCGCGCCGAAGGCCAGCACGGGGCAGCCGTACTCCTTGACCACGCCCCAGTTGCCCTGGGAGAGGTTCACGCTGAAGAGCAGGATGTTGCCCGTCTGGGCGTTGGCAAAGACCTCGCCGCGGAACAGGTAGGAGTAGGCGTCCATGAGGCCCCCGGAGAGGGCCAGCAGCAGGCCCAGGCGGACGGTCTCGGAGACCTGCCGGTCCTGGCCCAGCTTGGAAAAGAGTTTTTTGTGGGTCGGATGATGATGAGACATTGGTTTGGATCCCTCCTGAGAGAAAATGCGCGGGCAGGCTGGGGCCTGTCCGCGCACTTGGTCTGCGTTATTCTTCGGAGTCGCCGGTGCTGGTCCCTTCTGTGGTTCCGCCGGTGGTCCCGGTGCCGGTGCCGCCAGTGGTGGTCCCGGTGGTGTCGTTGGAGCCGGTGCCGCCGGTGGTGGTGTTCCCGGTGTTCCCGGTGCCGGTGGTGTCGTTGGACCCCGTGGTGTCGCCGGTGGTGGTGCCGGTGTTGTTATTGTTGTTGGTCGTGGTGCCGGTGCTGCCGTCGTCGGCGGCGTTTCCGGCGTCCTTGGTGGAGTCATGGGGGGTGGAGTTGGGGTTCTCCACGACGCTCACGGCCACCTCCACGGTCTTCGACCCGGCCACGCCCTTGATGATGGCGCTGCCCACCTGCTTGGCGGTGACGACGCCCTTGTCGTCCACGGTGGCCACAGACGTGTCGTTGCTGCTCCACTTGATGGTGGCGGGGGTCTTGGACGTGTCCTCCATGACCACGGTGGCGTCGATGGGATAGGTCTCACCGGAGCGGACGGTGATGCTCTCGTTGGTCACGCGGATGCTGTCCACGCCCGTGGCGCTCTCCACCACGGTGACGGTGCCGCTGGCGACCTTTTCGCCGTCGATGGAGGCGGTGATGGTGGCGCTGCCCAGGCTCTCGGCGGTGAGGGTCGCGGTGAGGCCGTCGCCCTCGACGGTGACCACGTTGTTCTCGCTGCTGGTCCAGGTGACGGTCGGCTCACTGCTGCCGTTGGACGAGCTTGTGCTGCCGGTGTTCAGGGTGGCGGTGGCGGTCTCGCCCACCACGATCTCCGAGGTGGAGAAGTCGATCTTATAGTCGCCCTTGCCGGCCACCATGGACCGGATCACCAGCACCGCCAGCACGATCACCACCAGGCCGATGATGATGGGCAAAAACTGCATGAAGCCCCCCCGGCGGCCGCCCCGGTCGTAATCCCGGTCCCGGTCCCGACGGCGGCGGTCTCGGTCGTAGTCGCGGTCATAGTCCCGGCTGCGGCTGCTGCGGCGGTCCCGGTCGTAGTCCCGGTCGCGGCCGGAGCCGGCGGAGGACCGGCGGCGGTCCCGATCCCGGTCTCTGTCCCGGCCGGAGCCGGACGAGGAACGGTGGCGGTCCCGGTCCCGGCTGCCGGAGCTGCGGGACGAGGGGCCGGAGGAACGGCTGCGGCTGGCACCGGAGGCGGAAGAGGACTTCTTCTTCCGGCTGGCGCCGTGATCCTCCCAGTCGGGGGCGGTGCGCTCCCAGTCGGACAGGTCGATGTCATCGTCCCGGCGGGAGCGGGTGTTGTAGTTGTCGTAGCCCCTGGTGGAGTAGCGGTCGTAGCCCCGGTCATAGTCGTCGTAGTTGTCATAGTCCCGGCCATAGAGCGCCCGGTCGTACCGGTCGTAGGTGCCGCCGTTGCGATAGTCCCGGTCGTAATAGTCATAGTCCCGGCTACCGGAAGCATCAAAGGAGCCCCGGCGGGAGCTCCCTCTGTAAGAGCGGCTGTAATCGTCGTAATCGTCGTAACGCATAAGCAGTATCATCCTCCTGACGATCGTTCTGCATCAAAAATGTCATCGGGTCGTTGGATTCGATGAGAAATCTCTATAGTTCATGGTATTATATCATATCTGACAGCCGCTGAAAACACCTAATTTGTAAAGTTTCCGCAAAATATTGTCACCGTTTTTGGGAGAAATCCCGACGAAACCTTTACCAAACGGGGGTTTTATGCTACAATACCCACAAAACCCGTGTTTTTCCAACCCTTCGCCCCCCCAGGGCGGGCGGCCGGGAGGGCGGGAGGAAACGAGGGAATTTCTGTGAAGCTGTCTTTTCAAACGGCCGGTCTTCCCACCTGGCCGGTGCTGCTGGTGAAGACCCCGGTGGACGCGGCGGACCGCCCGGCCATCGCCGGGAAGCTGAAGGCCATCCGGGAGCTGGGGGCCAAAGACGTGTTCTTTCTGACCCCGCCCCAGGGCAAGGGCGTGGTCCGGGTCGAGACCGTGACCGGGGCCGTCAGCGGCACGGCCCTGCTGCTGGGGGGCCTGTCCTTCGCCGTAGGCCGGGGCATCCGGCGGGACAAAAAATTGCCCGTGGAGATCGGCGGGAGCAACGCCCCCTGCACCGTCCAGCTCAACCCCCTGGCGGGGCATGGGGCGGCGGACCTGCCCCTGCCCCTGTGGATGGGATCCCGGCCCTTTTTGTCCAAAGCCGAAACAGCGCCGATGGTCTGCCTGCCGGGGCTGGTCTGCGTGCTGCGCTCCGGGGCGGCGTTGCCGGAAGAGGCCGTCCTGGCCCCGGCGTTGGACACGCTGGCGCGGGAGAACGAGGTCCCCGCTGCCGCCGCCCTGCTCTGGAATTTCCGGGCGGGCAGTCTGTCCGCCGTCCGCTGGCAGGCGGGCGAGGCGGATCTCACCCCCCTCCCCTGCGGCGTGGCGGCGGCGGGGGCGGCGGCGGCCTGGTCGGCCCGGCACGGGACCGACGGACACCACCGGCTGACCATCCGGCAGCCCGGCGGAGCGCTGGACACGGATGCCGTCGTCAAGGGCGGTCGGCTCCAGCGCCTCACCGTCAGCGGGCCGGTGGTCTTGGGGCCGGAATACGTCGTGGAATTTTAAGGCTCTGCCGCAGCAAAGGGCAGGAACAGCGCCGTGCTGTCCCTGTCCTTTTTTGGCTTAATGTTCTGTTTCTTCTTCGTTTTCGCTGTTCTGCGGCTTTCCTGGTGCTTGCCCGTTGCCGTCGAACTGCGGCGGTTCTGCACCATCCGATTCGCCTGTGCCGCCCGGTCCACCCGGTCCGCCAGCTCCGTTGCCGCCGCCCATGTTCATGGTGCCCATGACGCTTACGTCCAGGTCGGAGGCATCAATTAGGGCGTCGCTGTCGCGCTGGGCCTCCTCGGTGGAGGGGATGGTCCCGTCCAACTGCCCCTGGATGGACTGACCGCGCAGCTTCACCACCTGGTAGAGCGTTTCCGCCGCCGTCTCGTACTCGTCATAGGAGTAGAAGGCCGTGGGGTCTGTTTCCACCAGCTCGTCGATCTGGCTGCGGACGCGCTCATAGAAGGCGTCAAAGCCGCCGCCGTTGATGTACTCGCTGACCAGCTGCTGCAAATAGGCCTCATACTGGCTGTGATACGTCTCGTTCTCCAGGAGCGTATCGAAGAAGTCCGTACCGGAGAAGGCATCGTCGATGGGGCTGTTCACCACGCTGGTGGCCTCGCTGCTCTCCTCTGTTTCGCCGGAGCCGCCGGGCATCCCGCCGCCCATGCCACCCATGCCGCCCATGCCGCCGAGGGCCAGGTTGTAGTCCCAGGGGATGAGGCTCAGCTTTCCGTCCGACTCATAGAGATAGTAGTTGTGGGCCATCGTCCCGGATAAGCTGTCCTCGTTGACGGAGAAGACATGGACCGCCATGTAGCGCAGGAGGTTGTCGATGTCCATGTAAGTCTCCAGGTCGTTCCCCGCCGCAATGTTTTTCAGGGCCTTGACCACCCGCTCGTGGTCGGCCTGGTTCGTCTTGGTGACTTCCCCGTCCCAGATCGTCTCATAGCTGTCCAGGTCATCGTCGGTGTAGTTGAGGTCTGCGCCGCCGCTGTTCCTGTCCATGCCGCCCGGCTGCTCGGCGTTTTCTGCGGCGTCTGTCTGGTTCGGCGCGTCCGGTGCTCCCCCGTTGCCGAAGTCTTTGCCGTCCTCGGTCCCCTCCGGCATCCCATCCGGCCTGTCTTGGGCCTTCCCGCCGCCCATGTCCATGCTCTCCGGCTTATAAAGCTCCCCGCTCTCCGTGCCGTAGTTGCGGAGCTGGAAGCTGTCCTCCACGCCCTCCAGGGCCAGGTAAACGCCCCAATATTCCCCGTTGAGTGAAATTTTGGCGTAATTATAGAGGGAGACGTCCGCGCCGAGATACTGGTACATGTCATAGATCAGCGCCTCCTTTAGGTTGGTGGCGTCGGCGTAGTTGTTGTTCAGGATGAGCTTATCCAGGCCGAAGCAGGTCTGCCCGTCCACATAGTGGTCAAACTCCAGCTTGAAGCTGTAGCGGTCCGTTGTGTCATCGTTGGCGATGGCGCTCAGGCTGGTGTTGCCCTTAGGGCGGATGCCCACCTGATAGAACATGGTGCCGTTGACCTCCACGTTGCACTGGTAGTAGGTTTCTGCCGTGGCGTTTTCCAGCATGTCGTTCCAGTCCGCCTCGTCCATCTGGATGTTCACGCTGAGGATGCTGCTGGTGTCAAACAGCGCCGTTTCATATTCCTGCGCAATGCCCTTGTCCCCGGCCCAGGCCGTGAGCGGACCGGAAAAGGCGACGGCGCAGAGACACAGGCAGACGGCAGCGGCCATGACCGCCGCAACGATCTTCGTGATGTGTTTGTGCGCAAGCATGGGTCCGCCCCCCGTTACGACAGGTATTCGCCGTTGTAGCTGACCAGGGTGGCGCTCCCCACGCCGGGCAGGTGGGCGATGGTGTTGACGAAGTCGGTGGAGGCGTTTTTGCCCCGCAGCTCTGCCGTCAGCTCGATGCCGGCGGTGGTGATGCTCTTGGACTTGACGATAGGATGCTCGGTATTCTCCTTCAGAACGTCCAGCGCGGCGTGCTCCGCCGTCTCATCTGTGCAGTTCAGGACCAGGATATAGGGGTCGTTTCGCACTTTGCGGTTGGCAAAGAGCAGCAGGATCACGCCGATGAGGGCAGAGCCGATCACAGCCAGCGGGAGCAGGCCCGCGCCGACGACGATGCCCACAGCCAGGGACCAGAAGAGAAAGACGATCTCCACCGGCTCCTTGATGGCCGTGCGGAAACGGATGATGGAGAGGGCGCCCACCATGCCCAGAGACAGGACCACGTTGGACGTGACCGCCATGATGACCAAGGTCGTGACCAGGGACAGGCCGACCAAGGTCAGCGCAAAGCCGCTGGAGTACATGACGCCCGTCAGCGTCTTTTTGTAGATGAGGAAGATGAACAGGCCGATCACCAGCGAGACGGCCAGGCCGAGCACGGTATCCAGGACCGAGAACTCGGACACGTTTTCCAGAAAGCTGGACTTAAAAATATCGTTGAAGCTCATGTAGGTTCTCCTTTTTTTACTCGTTGCTCAGCCGAACCGGCGGCAGGCCCCGTACTTGGAAAACGCCTGCTGGCGCAGGGTCCCCACTTGCAATAAGCCGCGAATGACTTCTGGCAGAAAGGCGTCGAACTTCACCTCTAAGATGGTGTCGCCGGGGGCATCTGTGGCGCTGATGTCTGGGAGCGTCCCCACGGCAAAGTCGCGCTCAAACAGGCTCGTGCGGATGTGGGAGTCGAAGGTCACGCGAACGTTGCCCGCCCGGTAGATGTACGGCTCCCGCACATAGGACACCAGCACGCGGGGCCGGAGCTGCTGCAACTTCATCTTGCAGTACAGCTCCCCCACCAGCGGCTCCGGGTGCTCCAGCATCCAAGGCCCCGGTGCCTGTAATATCCTCTGGTACTCCTCCGCCGTCAGGGGCGCGTCGAGCTTTTTGCACAGGTCGTTGTGCTTGATCTTCTTTTCCAGGGTGATGAAGGAAAGATCCTCGTTGTAGTAACGGATGCGAAATTTTTCCCGCGTCTGCACGCCGCTCAGCTTTTCCCGCAGGGCCTTGTCCTTGTAGTTGTCAAAGTAGACGCTTCGGATCGTATACCGCCCCGTCTCGTCCGTGTGGGGGTCCCGCTGCATGAGCGGCCGCAGGCGCTGGACGAGGGCCATGCGGTCGGCCAGGCTGATCGAATACTTCAGCTCGTGCCGATACTTGCCGGTCAGTTCCATCGTAACGCTCCTTTCTGTGGTGCAATGTGATCAACGAAGGCCATTGTACAAACTCGTCCCAAAATGTACTTGAAAAGTTCCGGTTAAGAAATTGTGAACTTTTGGTAAGGCAGGCACTTTCCTCCGGCAGAGCCTCCTGCTATACTAAAAAAGATTTCAGGCTCATTTTGGCTTGGCCTCATAAAATAGGAGAAAAGACGGGAGGGGATACCCATGCGGATCTTGATCGCAGAGGATGAAGTGACCATTGCACGAGCGCTGAAGGTCATGCTGGAAAAAAATAAATACGCCGTGGACCTGGTCCACAACGGCAACGACGCCCTGGACTATCTCCGGGCCACCGGCTACGACGCGCTGGTGCTGGACATCATGATGCCGGGGAAAGACGGCATCCAGGTCCTGAAAACAGCCCGCGCAGAGGGGGTCACCACGCCCGCCCTCTTCCTCACGGCCAAGGCGGAGGTGGCCGACCGGGTGGCCGGGCTGGACGCCGGGGCGGACGATTATCTCCCCAAGCCCTTTGCCGCCAGCGAATTTCTGGCCCGTGTCCGGGCGCTGGTGCGGCGCAGCAACGTCTACGCCCCCGCGCTGCTGACCGTGGGAAACACCACGCTGGACGGTGACCAATACATGCTGAAAGCGCCTGCCGACACCGTGCGGCTGAACAACAAGGAGTACCAGCTCACGGAGCTGTTCTTCCGCCACCCGCGGCAGGTCTTTTCCTCCGCGCATCTCTTTGAAAAGATCTGGGGCCTGGACAGCCAGGCGGAGATGGACGTGGTCTGGACCTACATCAGCTTCCTGCGCCGCAAGCTCAAGCAGATCGGGGCGGACGTGGAGATCCGGACCATCCGCGGCGCGGGCTATGCCCTGGAGGAGATGCCATGCTGAAGCAGATGCGCTGGCGCTTCATCGGCGCGGCGATGGCGGCCTTTACCGCCGTGGTCCTGACCCTGCTGTGCTTCGTGAATCTCTGGAACTACCACAGCATGACCGACCAGCAGGACGAGGCACTCTCCCACCTGCTGGAGGTGGAGGACCAGCGGACGCCCTTTCCCCGTGAGAAAGACGCCCCCCCCTTTGACGACTGGGCGCACTTCTCGCCGGAGGTGCAGTATTCCCTCCGCTTCTTCTCCGTCCACTATGACGCCGACGGCACCGTGCTCCGGGTGGATCAGGATCATGTCGCTTCCCTCTCGGAGGAGGATGCCAAAGCCTATGCAGACGCGGCCCTGGCCCACCAGAAGGCCCAGGGCTATGAGAGCGGCTACCGCTATCTGGTCCACACGACGGACCAGGAGACGGTGGTCCTCTTCCTCAACTCGGAGCGGGAGCTGCAGCGGATGCACTCCCTGCTTTGGATCACGCTGGTCATTGCCGGGGTCTGTCTGGTGGTGGTGTTTGTTCTGGTGGTCCTCTTGTCCCGGCGGGCCATCCTGCCGTACCTGAAAAACATGGAGGCCCAGAAGCAGTTCATCACCAACGCCAGCCATGAGCTGAAAACGCCCCTGACCGCCATCGCCACCAGCGCGGACGTGCTGGCCATGGAGCACGGCGACGACGAGTGGGTCCGCAACATCCAGGCCCAGGCGGCGCGGTTGGCCAAGCTCATCACCAATCTCGTCACCCTCTCCCGCCTGGATGAGGAAAACCCCTTTCCCGCGCGTGCGTCGTTTTCCCTCAGCGATGCGCTTTGGGAGATCAGCGAGCCGTTTGTCTCGCTGTCCCAAGCAAAGGGAAAGACATATACGCAGGAGATCGCAGACGGGCTGACCGTGGTCGGGGACCGGACCGCCATCCAGCAGATGGTTTCGATCCTGCTGGACAACGCCCTCAAGTATTCCCCCGACGGCGGGTGCATTGCCCTGACCGCCCGGCGCAGCGGGAAGCGCACGGAGCTTACCGTCTCCAACACCGTGGACACCGACCAGCCGACCGACACCGACCGCCTCTTCGACCGCTTCTATCGGGCGGACGAGTCCCACTCCCATGCCGTGAGCGGGACGGGCATCGGGCTGTCCATTGCCAAGGCCACGGTGGAGGCCCACGGCGGGAAGATCTTTGCCCGGCAGGCAGCGCATCAGCTCGTGTTTTATGTGGTCCTATAAAAAGCAGAAGAGAGCGGCCGGTCGGCCGCTCTCTTTGCGTTGGTACAGGTTACGTCTGTATCCGTATCAAATTCAGTCCCCGTTGAACTTGTCCAAAAACTGCTTGGTGCGCTCCTGCTGGGGGTGGTAAAAGACCGCTTCGGGGCTGCCCTGCTCCACCACCACGCCGCCGTCCATGAAGAGGACCTGATCGGCCACGTCGCGGGCGAAGCTCATCTCGTGGGTGACGATGATCATGGTGGTGTGCTGCTCGGCAAGGCCCCGGATGACCTTCAGGACCTCTCCCGTCAGCTCCGGGTCCAGGGCGGAGGTCGGCTCGTCGAAGCAGAGGATGTCCGGGTGCAGGGCCAGGGCGCGGGCGATGGCCACCCGCTGCTGCTGGCCGCCGGAGAGCTGGTGCGGGTAATGCCCGGCCCGCTCCTTCAGGCCCATCTTTTCCAGCAGGGCCATACCCTCGGCGTCAATGGCGGCGAGGATCTTTTTCTTGTTGGCCTTGAAGTCCGGGCGCTCCTTGGCCATGAGCCGCTCGGCCAGGGTCACGTTTTCCAGGGCGGTGTACTGGGGGAAGAGGTTGAAACTCTGGAAGACCAGGCCGAAGTGCAGGCGCTTGCGGCGGATCTCCTTCTCCTGCTGGGTGGCGGGGTCGGCGGCGTCGAAGAGGGTCTCCCCCCGGACGACGATGCGGCCGGTGTTGGGGGTCTCCAGGAAGTTCAGGCAGCGCAGGAGGGTGGTCTTGCCGCTGCCGGAGGAGCCGATGATGGCCAGGACCTGGCCCTCGTCCAGAGAGAAGTTGATGTCTTTCAGGACCTTGGTGGCCCCGAAGTTTTTTTCAATGTGCTGTACGTCTAAGATCGACATGAGACAGACCCCCTTAGCGGAAGTAGCTGAGCTTGCGCTCGATGAGGTTGAAGACGATGGTCAGGATACCCACGAAGACCAGGTAAAACAGGCCCGTGTAGAACAGCGGCCAGATGATACCGGCGGACTTCATGTAGGACTCACCGGCCTTGATCAGCTCGGTGATGGCAATGATGCGGGCCAGAGAGGTGTCCTTGACCAGGGTGATGATCTCGTTGGACATGGGGGGCACGATGCGCTTGATCATCTGCAGGAGCGTGACCTTGAAGAAGATCTGGGACTTGGTGAAGCCCAGGACCTCGGCGGCCTCCCGCTGGCCCACGGGGACGCCCTGGATCCCGCCCCGGTAGATGACGGAGAAGTAGCAGGAGTAGTTGATGACGAAGGCAATGACGCAGGCCGTCATGCGCCCGCTGCTGCCGCCGCCCCAGATGTTGGAGTCCAGCCAGAGGCCGGGGCCGTAATAGATGATGATGAGCTGGAGCATCAGGGGGGTGCCCCGGATGATCCAGACGATCACGTCGACAACGGCCTTGAGGGGCCGCCATTTGCTCATGGAGCCAAAGGCGATCACCAGGCCCAGCGGTAGGCCGAAGAGCAGGGTCAGCGCAAACAGCTGCGTGGCCGTGCCTAAGCCGCTGATCAAAGATTGGGTTACTGTCCAGAACATGGAACACGCTCCTCACGTTGGTTGTACTTGCTTTCTCAAAAAGCCGCCCAAAGGCAGAGGGGCAACGCCCTCTGCCTTTGGGATGATGATTCGGTTCAAATGGCCGGGTGGGGCAGGCTTACTCCGCAGCCTTGGTCACGACCACCTGGGCGTTGTTGAAGTAGGGGTTGGTGCACTCCATGGAGTTCTTGACCTCGTCGGTGAGGGTCATGCCGTTCCAGACCACGTCGATGGACTTGGAGTCCAGCTCCATGATCTTGTTGTCCCAGTTGATGACGGTGAACTCGATGTCCACGCCCAGCTTCTCGGCCACCAGCTTGGCCATGTCGGCGTCGAAGCCGATCCAGTTGCCGCTGGCGTCCTTGTAGTCCATCGGCTCGAACTCGGTGATGCCCACGACCAGCTTGCCCTTGTTCTGGATGTAAGCCACGTCGCCGTCGGTGGGGACGGTGTAGCTGGCGTCGGGGGCGGCCTGCTCGACCATGGCGTCGGCCAGCTTGTAGGTGTCGGCGACCTTCTTCATGGAGCCGTCGGCGTAGGTCTCGGCCAGGACGTTGTTGATGAAGGCGGCCAGGTCAGAGCCCTTGCGGCAGCCGATGCCGTACTCCTCGGTGGTGAGCTTCTGCTCTGCGTCGTAGGTCAGGTCGGGGTAGCTGGTGCCTTCGCCGGTCATGGCGGTGGCCATGAGCAGGTCGACGATGGCGGCGTCGGAGGTGCCGGCCTCGACCTCCATCAGGGCGTCGGCCTGGGCGGCCACGGAGTTGATCTCCCAGCCCTTTTCCTTGGCGGCGGCCTCGCCGGCGCTGCCGGTCTCGACGGCGTAGATCATGTCGGCGTTGGCATCGGTCTTGGTGTCGTTGGTGTCCGTGGCGGCGGTGTCGCCGTTCGTGTCAGCGGTGTCGTTGGACTGCCCGCCGCAGGCGGCCAGCAGGGTCACGCACATCGTCGCGGCCAGCAGGATAGCAAGTAACTTTTTCATGGTGTACAGCGCTCCGTTTCATTTCAAATTTTTCTGGGGTCCCCACGACAGGGCCAGCAAGAGTTTTTTAGCACTCTATCGTGGTAAAGCACTAATAGAATACCATACCGGAACAAAAAAGCAAGCCCCTGGGCGCATTTTTCCCAGGGGCTTGGACAATTTAGGCGTTTTTCACAAAACCGACCGGAGGCGGGGCTCAGAGCTTCGCCGCGATCTCCTTCCAGAAGTCCGCCCCCACGGTCAGGATCGACTCGTCAAAGGTGAAGTCATCCGCGTGCAGCGCCGGGGCCGGGCCGCAGCCCAGGAAGAAGAACAGGGCGGGCAAATGCCGCTGGTACCAGGAGAAGTCCTCGGAAATCATCACGGGCTTGTCCAGGATCTCAAAGTCCACCCCGGCGTTGCGCACCCGGTCAAACAGCTCGTCGGGGTTCCAGACGGCGGGGTAGCCGTCGTTGGCGTGGACGTCCACGGTACAGCCGGTCTCCTTCTCGATGTCCCGGCCAATGGCCCGCAGGCCCTCTTGCAGACCGAAGAAGACCTCGTCCTGAAAGGCCCGGAGACTGCCCAGCAACACCGTCTTGCCGCTGACGGCATTGCGCACCGTGCCACTCTCCATGCGGCCGAATTTCAGCAGACGATAAATATCGGGGGAGAGTTCTTTCTCCAGTGCCACGGCCCTGCGGTAAAACTCGACCCCGGCAGCCAGGGCGTCCAGCCCCTCCTCCGCCTTGGCAATGTGGCTGGACCGGCCCGTGATGGTCACGGAGACCTCGCAGGAGCGGCTCATCATCTCCTTCTTCCGGGAGGCCACCACCCCAGCGGGCAGGGCAGGCCAGAGATGCAGGCCAAAGAGACAGGTCACGTTGTATTGCTCAAAGACCCCGCTCTGGCACAGGTCCTTGGCTCCCCCCGTCGTCTCCTCGGCGGGCTGGAAGATCAATAAGACATTATGCTTTAAGTCTTTCTGCTTATCCAGCCAAACGGCCAGGTCCAGGACCATGGACATGTGCCCATCGTGCCCGCAGGCGTGCATCTTGCCGGGGTGGGTGGAGGCAAAGGGCAGACCGGTCTGCTCCTGGATGGGGAGCGCATCGGCGTCACTGCGGAAGGCAATAGCATCGGCCTTCCCAAAGTCAAAAAAGGCGCACAGGGCGCCGGGGATGGGCGAAAACAGGGCACAGCCCAGAGGCTCCAGCACGCTGCGTAAGTAGGCCAGCGTCTCCGGCAGGTCCCGGTCCAGCTCCGGGATGCGGTGCAGCGCCCGGCGATATTCGATCACTTGCATAACAATCACCTCAATAAAAATCGCTTGCGACAGAAGAAAAAAGGTGTTATAGTACACCCATGTACTAGGAAAAATCGACCCCCAAAGGAGGATCTGAACCCATGAACGCCCAGGAGATCATCGAACGCATCCGCACCGCCGAGAAGAAGACCCCGGTCAAGGTCTACCTGACCGAGAAGGCCCCCATCGACTTCCCCAACGCCACCGTTTTCCCCTGCGGGGAGACGAAGCTCGTCTTCGGGGACTGGAAGGACATCCAGCCCGTCTTAGACGCGAACAAGGACAACATCGCCCAGCTGGTCATTGAGAACGACAGCCGCAACTCTGCCATCCCCCTGTTGGACAAGAAGAACATCAACGCCCGCATCGAGCCGGGTGCCATTCTCCGCGAGCAGGTGGAGATCGGTGACAACGCCGTCATCATGATGGGTGCCGTCATCAACATCGGTGCCGTCATCGGGGCCGGTTCCATGATCGACATGGGTGCCGTGCTGGGCGGCCGGGCCATCGTGGGCAAGAACTGCCACATCGGGGCCGGCACCGTCCTGGCCGGGGTCGTCGAGCCTGCCAGCGCCGTGCCCGTCATCATCGAGGATGATGTCGTCATCGGGGCCAACGCCGTGGTCCTGGAGGGCTGCCGCGTGGGTAAGGGTGCCGTCGTCGCCGCCGGTGCCGTGGTCGTCAGCGACGTGGAGCCCAACACCGTGGTCGCCGGCATCCCCGCCAAAGTCCTCAAGGGCAAGGACGGCAAGACCGCCGAAAAGACCGCCCTCGTCGACGCCCTGCGCGAGCTGTAACTCAAGAATTTTGCGGGCTCCACAACCCCTACCCGACTTCACAGGGGGCCGCAACCCCCTATATAAATTTCGTAGGGGCCGCAGACCCCTGCGGCCCTCAGGCTCTCCCATCCCGGAGAGCCTGTTTTTTATCCCCCACCGGCAGCCAGATCTCCCCCCGAAACCTTGTCCCGTCCGAAAAAACCGCCCGTCCCCCATGCGCCTGTGCGATTTGGGAAACCAGCTTCCGCCCCGTCCCATGGGGCGCACCGCCGTCTTGGTCAGAGGGCTGGGCCTGGGCCTGGCCGGTCTGGTTTTCGACCCAGAGAACGCAGGTGGGGGATGGCGGGCCGCAGGGGTCTGCGGCCCCGACGGAGTTGGTCACACCCAGACAGATCACACTGCCGGGCGGGGCGTGGCGGGCGGCGTTGAGCAGTAAGTTGTTGAGCGCACGGCGCAGGAGAAAGGCATCCGCCTCTATCCTTGGCAGAGGCGCTTTCGGCAGACGCAGGTCTAAGTCTACCTCATGTTCCAGGCCGCTGTTCAAAAAGTCTGCCGCCGTCTGGCGTAAGAACGGGGCCAGCTCCAACGGCGCTTTCCGGAGCGCCTGCATCTCACAATCCAAGCGCATGGTCAGGTTCAAATCATTCACCAGATCTCGAATCGTCTGGCTCTGGCGGCGGATGATGGCCGCCTGCTTTCTAGCTTGCTCCGGCAAGGCAGGGTTCTCCTCCAACTGCCCCGCGTAGCCCATGACCATGCTCAGCGGCGTGCGGATGTCGTGGGACACCCCGCTGATCCAGTTCGACCTTGCCTCATCCCGCCCCCGCTGTTCCCGGCGGAACTGCCGCCGCAGGAGCAGACCAGCCAGGGCCAGCACGCAAAACAGCGCCAGGAAAAACATCCCCATCAGCCAGCCGGGGAGCCAGGCCATGAAGCGCTGGGAAAATTCCACGCTGTATTTCCAAAGGCTCCCCTTCTCCTGTCCTGCCAGCAATAGCCCATCCCCTCGCGCCAGGCTTTGCACGGGGTAATCCATCAGGTACCAACGGGAAAAGCTCGCCACCTGGCCGAGGGTGTAGTGGGTGGGCAGCTCGTCGGGCTTGTTCCACTGCCAGACGACGTTTCCATCGGCATCTAAGAGCAGCATCCACGCGGCGGCGTCCTGGGGCAGATCGAAGTTTTGGAGCGTATAGCTCCCGTCCGCCTCCTGCGTCAGGGCTTGGGACACGTCCCGCAAGGCTCCCAGGCTGGAGGCCTGCCCCTCGCCCGTCTGCCAGGCCAGAAGCACAATGCCCCCCAGAAACACCAGCACCGTCACCCCCACGGACAGGGCCAGCAGGCCCGCCCAGCGCCCCAGGTTTTGGAGCTTCCATGGCGTTCTCATGGCCGTTCCTCCCGCACCAGGCGATAGCCCAGGCCCCGGACGGTTTTCAGATACTTGGGGTGGGAGGGGTCGGCTTCCAGCTTCTCCCGCAGGCGGCGGATGTGGACCATGAGCGTATTTTCATAGCCCACCAAGGGTCCGGTCCAAAGAGCAGCGCACAGGGCGTCGATGGTGACGATGTTCCCCCGGTTGGCCCAGAGGGTCTTGAGGAGCGTGAACTCTTTGGCCGTCAGGGGAATTTCTCTCCCCGCTCGTCTCAAGACACCTGCACCCCAGCAAAGCTCTGTCTCGCCCAGCCGGTCTGCTTCCGGCGGAGCAGGCTGGCGGTAGACCCGCCGCAGGACAGCGCCTAAGCGGAGCAAGAGCTCCTGGGCCAGAAAGGGCTTGGTGATGTAATCATCCGCCCCCAGGCCCAGGCCCCGGAGCCGGTCGGCGTCCTCATCTCTCGCAGAGAGGAAGAGAACGGGCAAATCGGCCAGGTCCCGCAGTTGGCCCAGCAGGGCAAAGCCGTCCCCGTCGGGGAGCATGACATCTAAGAGAACCCCGTCCGGCAGCTTCGCCCGGCTCTGTTGGAGCGCCTGGACGCAAGTTCCCGCCAAACGGACGGTATAGCCCGCACCCGCTAAAATGTCCTGCACCATCTCCCGCAGGCCCGGCTCGTCATCTACGACCAGAATATCATACGCCATGGTCCATCCCTCCTCGTTTCTTCCCTCAGTATAGCATCTCCCCCGCCCCGCTGGGGGCCTTTTTGCAAAACGTAAGGAAAGCGTAAGGTCCCCTTCATGGGCCGGTAAGATAGGGGGTGTATGCTGGGGGCCAGTGAAGGAGGGATCGACCATGCCGATCATCGAAACCAACGGGCTGTGCAAACGCTACGGGCACGCCCTGTCCGTCCACGACCTGGCTCTGCGGGTGCCGGAGGGGAGCGTCTACGGCTTCTTAGGCCCCAACGGGGCGGGCAAATCCACCACGTTAAAAATGATCCTGGGCCTCGTCCGCCCCACGGCGGGAGGAATCACCGTGTTTGGCAAGCCCATGAACGGAGCAAACCGCCTGACCATTTTACAGCAGGTAGGCAGTCTCATCGAAAGCCCCAGCTACTACGGGCACCTCACCGGGGAAGAAAATCTCCGCGTTGTGCAGACCTTGCGGGGCTTGCCCCGCTCGGACGTTTCCCAGGTCTTAGACCTCGTGCGGCTGACCGGCCAGGGGAAGAAGCAGGCCGCGCACTATTCCTTAGGTATGAAACAGCGTCTTGGCTTGGCCGCTGCCCTGCTGGGCTTTCCCAAGCTGCTCATCTTAGACGAACCCACCAACGGCTTAGACCCGGCTGGCATCCAGGAGATGCGGGAACTCATCCGCTCCCTCCCCCGCCGGTTCGGGATGACGGTGGTCGTCTCCAGCCACTTGCTGGGGGAGATCGACCAGATGGCCGATCAAGTGGGCATCATCCGGTCCGGGGAGCTGGTCTTTCAGGACAGCCTGGCCGCCCTGCACCAGCGGAGTGAGCCGCACCTGGCCTTGAAAACCACGGACAATCAAAAGGCCGGAGACCTGCTCACCCGCCTAGGTCTTCTCTGGCAAGCCGAGGGAGAAAGCCTCCTCCTCCCGCCCCTGCCCGATGAACGGGTGGCCCAGCTCTGTCAAACGCTGGTCCAAAACCACTGCGGCCTGCTCCGCTTAGAGGAACGGCAAAAGAGCCTGGAAGACATCTTCCTGGCCCTCACCGGTGGGAAGGAGGGGAGCTTATGACCCTCCTGCGCTTAGAGTTTTTCAAGGGGCGGCGGCGGAAAATCGCTCTCATCTGCCTGGCTTGTCTGGGATTACAAACTGCCTGGATGTGCGTCAACCTGCTCCGCATGGAGCCGGAGGAGCTTGCGCAGGGCTGGATGCAGCTGGTCTATACCCTCCTGCTGGTGGACGCCATCACCCTCCCCCTGACCATGGCAGCTCTCGCCAGCCGGACTTGTGAGCTGGAACACAAGGAAAACACCTGGAAGCTCTTGGAGACGCTGGCCCGGCCCCAGGCCCTCTATCGGGCCAAGCTCACTTGGGGTGCCATTCTCATCCTGGGGATGCTGGTGGTGGAAATGGCGCTCTTTGTCTGCTTCGGCCTGGCCCTGGGCTTTCCTCGTGAAATCCCCTGGGGCAAGCTGGGCCTCACGGTGGGCAATGTGTTTCTCGTCTCCCTGGGCATCTATGCGTTACAGCTGGGCTTGTCCCTGCGGTTCGTGAACCAGGCTGCACCCTTGGCCGTTGGGATTTTGGGGAGCTTTACGGGGCTGTTCATCCTCTTCTTTCCCCAGTGGGCGCAGCGGTGCCTGCCGTGGGGGTATTACGGCGTGCTGTTGCAGGCCGAGATGCTTTGGGACCCCGTGACCCGCAACGTATCCTATGCCTGGCTTCACACGGCCCCGTCGGACTATGGCTTGCTGGCCCTGTGGCTGGTGGTGCTGTTCGCGTTCAGCTACCGGGTCTTCGTGCGAAAGGAGGTGTGAGGGATGCTCCTTCGTGCGTTACGGGGGGAACTGCTGAAAGGCCGCCGCAATCCCGTCTGGCTGGTCTTTCTCGTCCTGCCCCTGTTCCCGGCCGTGCTGGGGACGATGAACTATCTGGGCAACGTCAGCGTCTTGACCGACGGCTGGTACAGCCTTTGGACCCAGCACACGCTCTTTTCCGCCAGTCTCTTCCTGCCCGCCCAGTTCGGCGTGTTCTGCGCCTGGCAGTGGCGGCTGGAACACAGCGGGAGCAACTGGAACGCCTGCCGCTCTGCCCCAATCTCCGCCGGGGCCTTGTATGGCAGCAAGTTTTTGCTGGCTGTTTTTGTCTCAGCGTTGGCCCAGGTCTGCATCGGGGGGCTGTATGTCCTGGGTGGCAGGCTGGCGGGGCTGACAGGTCCTGTCCCGGCGGAGCTGGTAAGCTGGCTCCTGGGCGGCTTTGTGGGCGGCGTGACGGTGTGCAGTGTGCAGCTTTTCTTGAGCCTGATCCTGCGGGTCTTCGCCCTGCCCGTAGGCATCGGCCTGGCCGGGGGCCTTGGGGGGATGCTGCTCCTGGTGAAAGGCTACGGGCTGTACTTTCCCTACTCCCTGCTCTGCCTGGGAATGCGGGCCAACAACACGAAATTGGTGTTGCCCGTGGGGCAGTTCCTGGTGACGTGCCTGCTCTGTATCCTCGTCTTCTCGTTCCTGTCTATCCAGTGGATCAAGAAGCGGGATGTGACGACCGGTTAATTACAGCTCCTCGTCAAAGATCTCGCCCTTGGCGACCAGGTTCGTGGGGCCGGTCAAAAACAGGCCGGTGATGGTATCGTTCTCCTGCTCCACGTCCACGGTCAGGGTCCCGCCGGGCATATCCACCTGGACCTGCTTGCCGCTGACGAGGCCCCGCTTGGTCAGGACGGTGACGACGCTGCCGGTGCCTGTGCCGCAGGCCAGGGTGAAGTCCTCCACCCCCCGCTCGTAGGTCTTTTCCAGCACATGGTCCTGGCCCAGCATGTCGTAGAAATTCACGTTGGCCCCCTTGGGGAAGCCCTCGAAATCACGCAGGGCGCGGCCCAGCTTGAAGAGAAGGTCGTTGTCCGCGTTGGCCAGGCCGGGCCAGTGGACGACGGCGTGGGGCAGGCCGGGGTTGCCCAGCTCGACGTAGCCGCAGGGGATCTCCTCCCCGCCGATCATAGCGGTGCGGTCCAGGTCGATCACGGTGGGGTCGTTCAGGCGGACGCGATACTGGCGACGGTCGATGCGCTCGCCGATGACGAGGCCCGCCGTCGTCTCCACCTTCTGGATGGGGCCGGACAGGCCCGTCTCATAGCCATAGCGGCAGATGCAGCGGGCACCGTTGCCGCACATCTCGCCCACGGAGCCGTCGCTGTTGAAGAATAACATGCGGAAGTCCCCCTCGCCCTGGGCCTGGTCCACGACCATGAAGCCGTCGGCCCCCAGGGAGCGGTGGGGGGTGCAGAGGGTCTTGGCGATGCGGGGGAAGGCTTCGGGGGGCAGGCCCTCCTCCAGGTTGTTGAGGATGATGAAGTCGTTGCCGGCTCCGTTCATTTTCCAGAATTTCATGGTGTTGTCTCACTTTCTCAAGTTGGGTGGGCGGGCCGCGGCGGGCCGCAGAGGTCTGCGGCCCCTACAAAAAATTAAAATAAAAAGGTCTGCGGCCCCATAGGGTTAAACTCATTATACTGCTGAGAAATGGACAAGGCCAGAAAAATGCCGCTGGACCCCTTGACAAAAAAGCGCGGGGATGCTATCTTAAATTTGTACAAACTGTTTCGCTGTTTCCCACAGAGACGAGCGGTCACCCCCGCCCGTGTGATCTGTTTGAAAGCCGGCAAATGGACGTGCGTTCACGCACCCATTGTCGGCTTTTTTGTGCGTCTGCGGCAGGTGGTACCCCAAAGAGAGCGTTCATCACAAAGGGAGAGGATCGTATGCATTTATCTGCACTGCATGTCGTGGGCCTGGTGGCCACGATCTTGCTCATCATCGGCATCGGCGTCTATTCCGGGCGCAAGGTCAAGTCCGCCGCGGACTTTTCCAGCGGCGGCGGCAAGGCCGGGTCCTGGATCGTCTGCGGGGCCATCATGGGCACCCTGGTCAGCAGCCAGGCCACCATCGGCACGGCCCAGCTGGCCTTCAGCTACGGCATGTCCGCCTGGTGGTTCACCTTAGGCTCCGGCATCGGCTGCCTGATCTTAGCCCTGGGCTACGCGGCCCCCTTCCGCCGCAGCGGGTGCAAGACGCTGCTTCAGATCGTTTCGCAGGAATACGGCCCCACCGCCGAGACGGCGGGCAGCATCTTCTGCTCCATCGGCATCTTCATCAGCGTCGTGGCCCAGATCCTGGGGGCCACCGCCCTGCTGACCACCATCTTCCCCCTGAACCATCTCAGCGCCGCTCTCATCTCCATCGCCCTCATGGCGTTCTACGTCATCTTCGGCGGCGTGTGGGGGGCCGGCATGGGGGGCGTGGCCAAGCTCATCCTGCTCTACGTCTCCGCCATCGTGGGCGGCATCCTGGTCTATGGCCTGGCCCACGGCTTCTCCGGCCTCCTGGAGACCCTGGAGAGCCTGCTCGTGAACTCCCCCCTGGGGTCTCTGAGCGACCTGACCACCACCGAGAGCCTCCACCAGCGCTTTACCTCCCTCGTCGCCCGCGGCGCTTCCAAGGACATCGGCTCCGGCCTGTCCCTGATCCTGGGCGTTCTGTCCACCCAGACCTACGCCCAGGCCATCTGGTCGGCCAAGAGCGACAGCACCGCCCGAAAAGGCGCCCTGCTCAGCGCCCTGCTCATCCCGCCCATCGGCATCGCCTGCATTCTGATTGGCCTGTACATGCGCGGCCACTGCATCACGGCGGACGAGGTCGCGGCCCTGCAAGCCATGGGCCAGGCCATCCCCGAGGGGCTGATCCAGCTGGACTCCACGGCCCAGGTCTTCCCCGTCTTTGCCGCGACGTTCCTGCCCCATCTCATGGGCGGCATCGTCCTGGGAACGCTCTTCATTACCGTCGTGGGCGGCGGCTCCGGCCTGGCCCTGGGCATGGCGTCCATCCTGGTCACGGATATTTTTGCCCGCAAGAGCAAGCGGGTGAAGGAATCCTCCCGCACCAACCTCATCGTCACCCGCAGCACCATCATGGTGATTTTGGTGGCGGCGGTGATCGTGGCGGTCCTGGTCCCCGGCGCGATGATCAACGACTTTGGCTTCCTGTCCATGGGCCTGCGGGGTGCCGTGGTGTTCCTGCCCATGTGCGGCGGGCTGTGGCTCAAGGGGAAGATCCCCGGCCGCTACGCCCTGGTGTCCATCTTCGCCGGGCCCATCGCCGTCCTGGCGGGCAACTTCCTGCCTCTGCCCTTCGACGCTCTCTTCCTGGGCATGGCCGTGTGCCTGGTCATTCTGGCCGTGGGCCTGGCCGCCGGGAAACACAACTCTGCCAACGTGTCTACGCACTGACTTAACTTGCATACGCCGCCCCCGCCGGGAACAGCAGCCCGGCGGGGGCGGCGGCTATTTTCTGGACAAATCCAGCCAAACTATGCTAAAATGATCTTACGAACCATTTCCGACCATCTCGACCCATCTCAACCGTCTCGAACCATTGCGTAGTGGCCGCAGACCCCTGCGGCCATTCCATCCACGCCTGATCTTACACTTCACAGAAAGGGGGGCTTCCCATGCTCGGCGCTCTCATCGGCGACATCGCAGGCTCCATCTACGAGTGGCACAACCACAAATCCAAAGACTTTCCCTTCCTCCAGCCCCAGTGCCGCATGACGGACGACAGCATCATGACCACCGCCATCGCCGCCGCCGTCTTAGAAGGCATCAACGACCTGGACGAATTCAAGGCCCACGTCATCACCCAGATGCGCGATTTCGGGGCCAGGTACCCCGGCCGGGGCTACGGCCCCCGGTTCGAGCGCTGGCTCGCCAGCCCCGACCCCCAGCCCTATCACAGCCTGGGCAACGGCAGCGCCATGCGCGTCTCCCCGGTGGCCTGGGCGGCGGAGAGCCTGCCCCAATGCCTGGCTTTGGCCAAGGCCTCGGCAGAGGTCACGCACGACCACCCGGACGGCATCGCCGGGGCCTGCGCCGTGGCGGGGGCGGTTTACCTGGCCCGCACCGGGGCGGACAAGGCCGCCATCGCCGACCACGTCACCCGCTATTATCCCCTGGGCTTCACCCTGGACGAGATCCGGGACGAGTATCAATTCGACGTCTCCTGTGCGGGCAGCGTCCCCCAGGCCATGGAGGCGTTCCTGGAGGCCGAAAGCTTTGAAGACGCGGTACGCAACGCCATCTCCATCGGCGGCGACAGCGACACCATCGCCTGCATGGCGGGGTCCGTGGCGGCGGCGTTCTTCGGCATCCCCAAGGACATCCGGGAGGCGGCTCAGCCGTTTCTGGAGGGCGAGGTCAAGCGCGTCTATCAGGCCTTCATCCAACGCTACTGAACAGGAGGACACACACCATGTGGAACACCACGCTCTGCTACATCGAGCGCCAGGGGCAGTACCTCATGCTCCACCGCGTCAAGAAAGAAAACGACATCAACAAGGACAAGTGGATCGGCATCGGCGGCAAGTTCGAGGACAAGGAAAGCCCCGAAGAGTGCCTCGTCCGCGAGGTCCGGGAGGAGACGGGCCTCATCCTCACGGACTACACCTACCGGGGCCTGGTCACCTTCGTCTCCGACCGCTGGGTCACGGAGTACATGCACCTCTTCACCGCCCGCACCGACCAGGCAGACTTCATCGACTGCGACGAGGGGGACTTAGAGTGGGTGGACAAGGACAAGGTCAAAGACCTGCCCATCTGGACGGGAGATAAAATTTTCCTGGACCTGCTGAACCAGGACGTCCCCTTCTTCTCCCTCAAGCTCTCGTATGTGGGTGACACGCTGGTGGAGGCAGTGCTGAACGGGAAGGCGATCGGGACGGAGGTTTAACCCTCCCGGTACTCCAAATTGACCACCACAATGTTGTCGTAAACTGCCATCCCCGACCCGATGCTGGCGTAGTAAGTAAACGGCACGGCGGCCTGTGATCTCTCTTCGTTGTACGAGATGCCCGCTGCATTCAGCTCCGTGTCCTGCTGGATCGAAACCCAACCCTCCACGGCTCTCACCCGAACGCTGTCCACGCTGGTGATGGCATCCCCCTCGTAGTGGAAATAGACCGTGGCCAGGGCCTTGAGGGGGTCATTCTCTCCCGACGTGAGAAGGTCTGTGTATATTCCCGTTCCGTCGTCGTTGAGCTGGAGCTTGGGCGTTGTCTCCGCAGGAGGTGTCGTCTCTTCTGCGCCGCAGGCAGAAAGACAAACCAGCAAAAGCAGGCTCAAAAAACCTACGCTGAGGGTCTTGCCAAGGTTCATGTTCATACGCAGCTCCTTTCCAGGTCTTCGACGGACGTTTCTTCTCTCGCCTAGTCTGATCTTTTCTGGTCTAAACTAGCCTAATCTAGTCTAATCTATACTGGGTTTCCCGCTGGTTGCCAGTTGGTATCCCAGGTTTCCTCCGGACGTTTCTTTTCTAGCCTACTCTAACCTACACTAACCTAACCTAATCTATCCTAACCTAACCTATACTAACCTGTGTCAACAGGATGTCGACATCACGTCGGCAAATTGTCGACAAAACGGGGGACGAAGCGGGCAAACGGCGGCGGGCAAACACGTTCTTCCTACCTTCTAGTATACCAGAAAACCCCACCTGCCACAATGCAACAACAAAAAGTTTTTGAGAAAAAATATCGGCACGCAGAGGGTGCTTCTGCGTGCCGAGTTTTCCGTTCAAATGCTAAAGAAGAACGGCCGGTCATTGATCAGCTCTTCGAGCTGCGACTCGCCGTACACCTCCACGCCCTTCTTTTTGAGCATCTGGGCCATGAGGCCGTCGCCCTCTGTGAGGGTGTGGGTGAAGGTGCCGTCGTAGATCTGCCCGCTGCCGCAGGAGGGGCTGCGCTCTTTGAGCAGGGCGGCCTTGCAGTGGTAGAGGTCGCACAGGCGCAGGGCCTCGGCGGTGCCGCGGAGGAATTGCTCGGTCACGTCCCGGCCGTCCTCCGTGACGATCTTGCCGCCCAGGCGCTCGGCGGGACAGCGGGGCGTGGGCAGGCCCCCCAGCTGCTCCGGGCAGACGGGGATGCAGGTGTGCTCTTTGAGCAGGCGTTTGTACTGGGGCAGCTGGTTGGACTTGCCGTCGTAGCGGCAGCCCACGCCCAGGAGACAGGCGCTCACGAGTAGTTTCATCGGCCCGCCCTCAGCCCAGGGTCTCGGCCCACTGGTCCTCTTTGAAGCCGACGAGGACCTTGTTGTCGTCGGTGATGAGGATGGGGCGCTTGACCAGCATCCCGTCGGAGGCCAGCAGGGCATATTGCTCGGCGTCGCTCATCCCCGGCAGCTTTTTGGAAAGCTCCAGGGAGCGGTAGAGCTGGCCGCTGGTGTTGAAGAATTTTTTCAGGGGCAGACCGCTGGCCTGGTGCCACAGCTCCAGCTCGGCCAGGTCGGGGTTATCGGTCTTGATGTCCCGAATGTCATAGTCCACGTCATGTTCGTCCAGCCACTTCTGGGCCTTGCGGCAGGTGGAGCACTTGGGGTAGCATAAAAACAGCATCGTCTTGACCTCCTGTGTCTAGTATGGTTTCTCATGGCCTATGATAGCCGACCCGACGCCAAATTGCAAGACCCGTCCTTGACAGACCGGCCGGGGGGATGCTATCCTAACCCCGTAAGGGCCGGGACCCGATCCACTCCCCCCGGCTCAAATTTGAAAGGAGCTGAGGTTTCTTTGCGAACCGGAACCAAATCCATGCGTGTCGCAGGCGCTCTCCAGGTGTTCATGGGCACGTCCATCCTGCTCACCATTTCGGGCATCTTCTCCTCGGACCAGGCCGGGCTGCTGGCCCTGTTTTATGTCTGCGGCGCATTTCAGTTGGCCTGCGGCATCATCGCCCTGGCCCTGTCCAAGAAGAAGACGAAGATCCCCATCGTCCTGGGCGTGCTGCTGTTCATCCCCCAGGCCCTGCGCTTCCTGCTGCCCAGTTCGGGGACGATCTCCATCGTCATCAACGCCGTGTCCTTCGTTGTCCCGGCCTACTACCTGCTCAGCGCTTACTTAAACTATCGGGACGACTGATGTGATCCACACGACCGCTGTCAGTGGGAGGTAGGGGCCGCAGACCCCTGCGGCCCAGGCCCCCGGCCCCACCTCCCAGAACCCCCAGAAAGGAGGCCCCCTCCATGAAAGCCAAAAAATTCCTTGCTCTCCTCTGCGCCGTGGCGGTGGGCCTCACTTTGCTGGTCCTGCCGTCCTCGGCCACGGGGAGCCTGTTCTTCCTGTCCCTGAACGACACCCTCCCCGCCCAGTCGGTCCAGACGGCCCCCATCCAGTCCAGCGGCTGGGTCTACGTCCCCACGGGCGTCTTCAACAGCCGGACCACCGGCATCAACTTCGGCGTGTACTACGGCCTCACCGACAACAACGAGAGCCTGGTCCTCTATAACCTCTCCGGCAAGACCATGACCTTCCACCTGGACACGGACACCGCCACCACCTCCACCGGCGAGACGCCCGTCCCCGGCCGGGTCCTCCGGCAGAACGGGCAGTATTACGTCCCGGCCTATGCCGTCTGCCGCTTCTTCGGCCTGACCTATTCGTTTTACAGCACGGACTACGGCCCCCTGCTGCGCATCAAGGACAGCAACGCCGTCCTGAACGACACGCTTTTTCTCAGCTCTGCCGCCTCCATCCTGCGCAGCCGGACCAACAGCCAGGTCTTCAATAACAACAACAATAATAACAACAACAACGGCAATTCGGCGTCAACGCCCTCTACCCCCAGCACACCCACGACCCCGACCGTTCCCACGACCCCGACCCAGCCGACCACGCCCAGCGACCCCGTGACCCCGGACGTGCCCGACACCGCCGAACCGGCCCCGACCTTCTCCCTCTACCTGGCCGTCCGCGCCCAGGCGGGGGAAGACATCACGGCCACCCTCAACGCCGTCCTGAGTACCGGGGCCATCCCCGTCGTCTTCTTCCCGGCGGACCAGGTGACCCAGTGCGCCGACCAAGTCCGGCAGGCCGCCGGGCGGGGCTGTCACGTGGGCCTCATCCCCGGCGGGGACAGCGGCCAGGCCAAGCTCGCCAGCGTCCAGACCGGCAGCAAAGCCCTGGCCGCCATCCTGCGGCAGGAGACCTGGTTCGTCCTGGGCGAGGACGAGACCCTGGCCAACGCAGGCTATCTCTGCTGGAGCCCTTCCCTCTCCTTCCAGACCATCTCCAACGCCACCACCGTCTACAACAGCCTCATCCAGTCCGGCGAGAACGCCTCGGCCCCCCTGCGCCTCCTCTTCCGCACCCAAACCAACGCCAGCGCCCTGGCGGGGGTGCTGAACCAGCTCAAGGCCGATGGCGACACCTTCCTGGCCGTGCGGGAGACGAAGTATTGAATGACCACTTGCGTACATAAGGCGCCCCCGTACCTTCCACAGGCACGGGGGCGCTTGGTATCTCCGTGTAGACGTTCAATCCCGCAGCTTCAGCAGGTCCCATCTGGAGGACACCCCGCACTTTCGATAGAGATTCTGCAAGTGCTTGAGCAGGGTGTTCTTGCTGATGGTCAGCTTTGCCAGGATCTCCTCGTTGTTCCAATCCTGAAACACCAGGCCCAGGACCTCCCCCTCTCGCCGGGTCAGGTCATAGGTCCGGATGATCTCTTCCAGGCTTCGGGTCTGTTTCGGCTGGTTGTCCTCGTTCTGCTTGCAGGTCCAGCAGGCCAGGTCGATGTGGTTGGCCAGGGCGCGGAGGTAGAAGGCCTCCTGGTCGGTGAAGAGGCCGTCCCCCCGCGTGCGGTAGAGGGCCAGGCGGCCCATGGCCTGCCCGGCGTAGGTGATGTTCATCTGCATGCAGTCGTGGACGTGGTAGGCCGTGTACAGCTCCCGGTAGCTGGCAGCGGAGAAGCGCTTGTCACCGGACAAGATCTCGCTGTCCCGCACGACCATGGACTCCGGCGCGTGGCTGAGCCAGGCGGTGTAGGCCTTGTCGATGCGTCCCAGCCAGGCGTTCTCCACCTCCCGGAAGTTCTGTGGCTTGCAGTAGGGGTCCCGGTGGATGAGCTCCCCCGTCTCCGGGTCGGTCTGGATGGCGATGAGGCTGGCGTAGGTATAGGGGATGATGAGCTTGACCTGGGCCAGCAGGGTGGGGCGAAATTCCTCCAGCGTCCGGCAGGCGTGGATGCGGTAGATGATCTCGTTGTACAATAAAAAGTCGTTTTTTTCCATAGGGGTCCTCCAGCGGGATGCGTGTGCTTTCTGATACTTAATTTTATCCCCTTCCCCAACTAAAATCAAGCACTTTTTACCGGGGTTCAAGTACCCTTTCTCAGCAAAAATTTCAAATTCACTAAAATTAAGCATTGCTTTTTTGTTCGTTTTCCTGTATTATAAACAAGACAAGAGGAGAAGCCAGTGAGTAGGCTGTTCCCTCTGCCCCTTTTCTAATCTTTCTCTTTGTGATTGAGATTACTTTCCTTTCTTTTCCGAAAGCGTCCTCCCGCCAGTTGGTCAGGCGGGAGGGCGTTTTTGGTTTTTCTGCTCAAAAATAATTCTTTCTTCTTATTTCAAATAATTATTTTCATGGTTCTATGCCATTGTTTTTTGCCTCTCTCTGACGTAGGATAGCCATAGCGATCCCCCCATGATGCCACACCATGTCAGGAGGTGTTCCCCATGACGGAGAACAAGAAGCCGACCCTAGGCCCTTTCTCTCGGACGCATGTCGCCGTGTGCTGCATTCTGGCAGCCGGGACGATGTGGGGCTGCCAGGGGCTGCCCAGCCGCGCCTTGGCGGGCTTAGGCATGCCCGCCCTGCCCATCATGGTCCTGCGTGATCTCGGCGGCGCGGCGCTGCTGGCGCTGCTCTTTCTCCTGACGGACCGCGCGGCCTTCCGCGTCCGCCTGCGGGAGCTGCCCCTCTTGTCCCTCATGGGCATGAGCGGCGTGCTGGGCATGAACCTGCTCTATTACCGCAGCCAGCAGGTCTCCTCCCTGGCCGTGGCGGCGATCCTTCTGTATACAGCCCCAAGCATCGTCGTGCTCTTCTCCACTTTGATCTGGAAGGACCCGCTCACCAAGCGCAAGCTCTGCGCCCTGGGCCTGGCCTTTCTGGGCTGCAGCTTTGTGGCGGGCCTCTTAAACGGCTCCCTGTCCCTCTCCGTCCAAGGTCTGCTCCTCGGCCTGGGCACGGCGCTGACCTACGCCTCCTACACGCTCTTTGGCCGAAAAGCCCTCACCTGGCACGGGGCGCTGACCGTGCTGTTTTACGCCCTGCTCTTTGCGGGCCTGGGGGCCTTGGTCCTGTGTCCGACCCAAGAGTTGGCCCTGCTCGTCACGACCTCCGGGGCCATCCCGCAGACCCTCTGCATGATGCTCTTCGCCACCGTCCTGCCCTATGTGCTGTACACCAAGGCCCTGGCCTGGCTGGACGACAGCGGCAAGGCCGCGATCCTGGCCTCGGTGGAGCCGGTGGTGGCCGCTCTGCTGGGCATCGTGGCCTTCGGCGAGCCGCTGACCCTGGGCGTCGCCCTGGGCCTGGTCTGCGTGCTGGGCGCGGTGGTCCTGCTGAAATAAGCCCCTTCTTGATTCCCTCTTGTTTTACTTATCTATGATCCTATTCGTTCTTATATTTAAGTAGGAATAACAGCGCACAAGTAAAGAGTTTATCAGTTTTTGTCATTGAGTCCCGGAACCAAATGGAGTATGATACAACTCGCGCCAAGGAACGGCGATGACCTCCCCGGTTTTTGGCGCATCTTACTCACACAGAATATACGCATCCCCTCGCACAGAACCAACGCACACGGGCGCTGCCGCACCGGCCTGACGGGACCTTCTTCCACCCCCACACGGCCCTCTCTTCTTCCTACTTCTGCGGCTCCGCCCCCGACTACGCAGCTGTGCCAAGACAGGCACCGCCGCCGTTTGGTACCATCCACCGATTTATCTCCCTTACCTCATTTTCTTCCATAGACAGCCCCCTCACTGCGCAGAAACAGTGGGGGGTGCTCTACGTTTAGCGGGAAATTTTTCCCCGCTCCGATCTACTGCAAAATGATAAGGCGTCTGACCCAGCCGACGGCCTGTGACGCCTTGCTTTCTCTGACCGGCCAAGGAGGGCCCACCGCATGAAGCACCTGTTCCCCGGCGCCACCGGGCATTTCTCCCTCATCCAGGGATGCTATTGGATGACCTATTGTATCCTCATCTCTTTCTCCAGCCTGTACCTGCTGGACCGGGGCTTCACAAACACCCAGATCGGCCTGCTCCTGGGCATAGCCGGTCTGACCGCTGCGATCCTCCAGCCCTTCGTCGGGGCCAAGGGGGACCACCTGAAGGCCCTCTCCCTGCGGCAGTTCACCTCCCTCCCAATCGCCGCCATGATCCTCTGCGGCGTGGGCCTGTTCCTCGTCCCTGCCAAGCCCGTCCAGGCGGCGCTGTACATGGTCCTGCTGGTCCTGCTTCAGCTGCTCACCCCCCTCATCTACTCCCTGGGCATGGACTGCCTCAACAATCATATCGAGCTGAACTTCGGCCTGGCCCGCGGCATCGGCGGCGGGACCTATGCCCTGGCCTCTGCCGTCTGCGGCTCCCTGGCCGCTGCCCTGGGGGCCAGGGTCATCCCCCTGGTCCTGGTGGTCGCCGTGGCGCTCATGCTGGCCTTTACCTTCACCTTCCGCCAGGGCGGCCCCGTCAAAGCCACCCTGCCCAAGCCCGACGCCCTGCCTCAGTCCGACGGCACCCCTTTCCTGAAAAAGTACCCCCAGGTGCTGCCCCTGCTCATCGGCGTCATCCTGCTTTACACCAGCCACAACGTCATCATGAACTTCCCCTACCAGATCGTCCAAAGCCTGGGCTGCGGCAGCGCGGAGATGGGCCACTACCTGACCTTACAGAGCCTCATGGACATCCCCGCCATGGTCGTCTTCTCCCTGCTTCTCAAGCGGGCCTCCAGCCGCGCCTGGGTGCGCCTGACGGGCATCTCCTTCTTCCTGCACGCCCTGCTCACCTGGCTGGCCCCCAACCTGCCCTTCCTGATGGTGGTCCAGGTCTTTGAGATGTCTGGCTACGCCCTCTACTCCGTCTCCTCCGTCTACTTTGTCAACGAGATGGTAGACCTCTGCGACCGCGTCCAGGGCCAGACCTACTTCACCATGGCCAACACCATCGGCATCGTCCTCAGCAGCGTCCTGGGCGGCCGCCTGCTGGACCTGGGCGGTGCCTCCGCGGCCCTCTGCCTGGCTACCGTCACCGGCGCCGCCGGCATGGTCATCCTCTGGATCCTCCTCCGCCGCAAATCCCTCCGCCCCGCCACGAACGCCGCCTAAACTATCCCAAGACACAACACAGCCCAGCACGGTTTTTTTGTTTCCGTGCTGGGCTGTGTTCGTGCTGGGCTGTGTTTATGCTCTAATGATTCCCGTCTTTCGTGGGAAAAGCGGATCGTTCTTTGTAAGCGATAGCAAACGGCAAGCCGCTCCTTCTGGATGATTACGCCCTGCTTCCCAGGCTTCCACCGTTTTGATGGACACCCCCATATACTCTGCAAACAACCGCTGCGTCAGTCCGGTGCTATGGCGTATCTCTTTGATCTCCTCTGGCCGGTACCGCTCGACAGGCGAAATAGATAACGTAGTCGTGCGAGCAGACAGAGTCCCTTTTTCATAGGCAACCGCTTCTTCTAATCCCAATTTGATTTTATCAAATACGCTCATATTATGACCCCTTTCTGGCCTGATCTTCTAGCTGGTACTCCAGTATCTCAACGATTTGTCTGAACTCGTTTCTCTCTGCCTTCGACAGGTTATCCTTCTCGCTTTTAGGATATGCCGTCAGCAAGAAGATTTTCTCATAAACTTCAAAGTCAATATAAATCACACGGACACTTCCGCTCTTTCCTCTATCTTCAAACGCAAATCGCATTTTGCGAACGCCGCCTGTTTCCCAATCTCCCGTAGGGGCCGCAGACCCCTGCGGCCCGCTCGTCTGGGGCAGTGGGATGTTTCGTTTTGTGGTACCGCGCGGCAGGTTGCGGGCCGCAGAGGTCTGCGGCCCCTACGAGAAATGACATAGCCGATTTACTGCCAATGCTTCAACTTCGGCAGCATCGCTTCCAAATAGCCCCGCACCGCCTCCGGTGGCCAAGTCTCGCTGCTCATGTGCTGAACCAGGAACTCCGTCAGCTGTTCCAAGCTGGTGTAGACGAAGGCCCCGTCTGCATAGCACCACTTGCAGTAGTCCTCGTTGAAACTGCCGTCCGGTTCTCTGCTGAGGGTATCCTCTTCCAGGGGCATCCCACAGCACTGACAGACCAGCTTCCGGGGCGATCCCAGCAGGGTATTGATGGACACGTCAAAGAGCTTCGAGAGCCGTTTCAGCGTCTCCGTATTAGGAACCGTCTCCCCCTGCTCCCAGCGGGAGACTGCCTGCCGGGTCACATAGACCCGCTCGGCCAATTCTTCCTGAGAAAGCCCGTTTTTCACCCGCAGTTCCAAAATGATCTGTTTCGCTTCCATGGTACACATCACCTCACAGACAGGATACCACAGCTTCCCCCAGAAGCCAAGCAACTGCCAGTTGCCCTTCCCAATCTCCCGTAGGGGCCGCAGACCCCTGCGGCCCGCTCATCTGGGGGAGCTGCATGTTTCGTTTTGTGGTACCGCGCGGCAGGCTGCGGGCCGCAGAGGTCTGCGGCCCCTACAAGAAATGGTATAGCCCGGTTTACTGCCAATACAGAGACCACCTTCTAGAAAAATATTCTTTTTACTGTCTACTTGACAGGGGGCACATCACCAAAACCATGCTGGGCTGTTTACATCATCTGTTTCTCTCTGCAACCAGAATCCTCGTCCAGGCTGCTTCCATGACTTCCTCATGGGTGAGGCGCTTCGTCGTGCTTTCGGCCTCTCGCTCTGCCTCCCGCAGTTTCTCGTAGACCTCGTTTTCATAGTCAATCGTCTCTTCCAGCCCTTGCTTATTTTTTTCAAATATGCCCATAAATTCCACCCATCCTTTCACACTTTTGTAGGGGCCGCAGACCCCTGCGGCCCGCTCGTCTGGGGGAGCTGCATGTTTCGTTTTGTGGTACCGCGCGGCAGGTTGCGGGCCGCAGAGGTCTGCGGCCCCTACGAAAAAATCCGTAAGAAGTTCGTAAAAATCACATGAAAAATCCGTGGAATAGTCGATGCGCTCAGTTTCCTTGCGCCAGGCTCTTCCTCCAAACGCCCGACCGCTCGTAAAGATACCCCAGGGGGACGGACGAGGCCGGGGCGATGGCACAGGCCCAGAAGATGCCGACCAGGCCGAAGAAGTGGTTCAGGATGAGCGCCAGGATCACGCGGGCCACGATGCAGTTGAGCAGGCTGGAGCCGAGGGCAAACATGGTGTTGCCCGCGCCCAGGGGCAGGGCATTGTAGACCATGAAGCTGGCGTAGAAAATTTGGCCCACGATCTCGATCCGCAGGTTTTGCAGGGCGATGGCCTGGGTCACCGCGTCGGGGTGGAAGATGGCCAGCAGCTGCGGGGCAAACAGCTCCACGAGGACAATGAGCACCGCCGTCACCGAGAGGGAAATGCGCATGGCAACGTGGACCACCCGGCTGGCCCGGTCGAATTTCTTTGCCCCCAGACACTGGGCGACCATGGTCGTGGCGGCGGTGTAGAGGGCCAGGGTGCAAAGCAGGGCCACGTCCTTGATCTTCGCGCAGATGCCGCTGGCGGCGGAGGCCTCGACCCCGTACTGGTTGATGAGGAAGGTCATGGCCAGCCAGGAAAGGCCCACCACGGTCATCTGCACCGCGCAGGGGATGCCCAGCTTGAGCATCTGCCCCAGCTTGTCCCGGTGCATCCTCAGGGCCTTGCGGGCCAGGCCGAAAAGGTCCTTGTGCTTCAGAACGTAGGCCAGGCAGACGACGAAGCTCGCCAGCTGCGCCAGCATGGTCGCCAGGGCCGCGCCCCGCACGCCCCACTGGAAGGTTCCCATGAAAAGGCAGTCCAGCACGATGTTGCACACGGCAGTGACCGCCACGCAGTAGAACGGCTGCCGGGAGTTGCCCACCGAGCGCAGCATGGCAGAGAGCGCATTGTAGCCAAAGATCGGAAGGATCCCCAGGGCGCAGATCTGGAGGTAGGCCGTCGCCTCGTCCAGCGTCGGGGCCTTCAGCCCCACCAGGATGGGGCGGCTCAGGAAATAAATGACCCCCGTCATGATGAGGCCCGCCAGGATCGCAAAGCCGAAAATGGTCGTATTGGTCTTGAGGCGGTTGTCCCGGTCTTTCGCCCCGAAATACTGGCCCATGAGGATGTTGCCGCCGGTGGTGATGCCCAGGATGACTTGGGTGAGGATCTGCATGACCTGGCTGGCGTTGTTGATGGCGGAGATGCCGTCCTTCCCGATGAACCACCCGGCCACGATCAGGTCCGTGATGGCATAGGCCGACTGGAGCAGCGAGGAGAGCACCACCGGCCAGGCATAGACGAGTAATTTTTTCCAGATGACCCCTTCGGTCAGGTCCATCTGACGCATGGGCAGCACCTCCTGTTTCGGTCCCTGTTGCTTGCAATCGAAATGATCTGTCTGGTTTTATTCGCTATGATACCATAAAATCCGCCGATTTGGAAGGGAAACCCCCGGCGGCGGGGGAAGATTCGTCACTTTCCGAATTGTCTCTCTCTCCGTTCTGTGCTATGATATCATATCAGTGCCTGCTGTGCGGCAGCGCACACCCCAAAATTGACCAGAGAGACTAGAAAGAAAGAGAAAGGCGGACATGCCGTGAATATACTCATCGTAGGCGCCGGCAAGGTAGGCTCTACCCTGGCCGACTATCTCTCCCGCGAAAACCATAACGTGACCATCATTGACAACGATGACGAGGCCATCCACCGGGCCAGCGACACGCTGGACGTCATGTGCATCAAAGGCCCCGGCGCTGCCCCCTCCGTCCTCCGGGAGGGCGGCGCAGGCGAGGCCGACCTGGTCCTGGCCACCACCAACATGGACGAGGTGAACATGCTCTGCGCCCTCACCTCCAAGCGCCTGGGGGCCAAATATACCATCGCCCGCATCCGGGACGTGGCCTACACCGAGGACCTGGCCTCCCTCCAGAAGGACCTGAGCATCGACTCGGTCATCAACCCCGAATACTCCACCGCCTTAGAAATTTCCCGCCTGCTCCGCTTCCCCGCAGCGGCCAACGTGGATACCTTCTTCCGGGGCAAGGTGGAGATGCTGGGCGTCCGCGTCCGGGAGACAGACTCCATCGTGGGCCATCCCCTTTCAGAGCTGTTCGGCCACAACAGCCCAAACATCCTCTTCTCCGCCTGCGAGCGCAAGGGGCAGGTCATCATCCCCAACGGCGACTTCGTCCCCCAGGCCGGGGACAAGCTCTATGTCACCGGCACCCCCAGGGACCTCTCCGCCTACCTGCGGACCCTGGGCCGGGACCTGCCGAAGATCCACTCGGCCTTTCTCATCGGCGGCAGCCGCATCGCCCACTATCTGTCCAAGCTCCTGCTGTCCATGGGCGTGCGCGTGACGCTCGTCGAGAACAACGAGGAGCACTGCCGCCGCCTGTCCGAGTGGCTCCCCGACGCCCTGGTCCTACACGGCGACGGCACGGATCAGGAGCTGCTGGCCTCCGAGCATTTCACCAACAACGACGCCTTCATCGCCCTGACCGGCCGGGACGAGGACAACCTCATCTCCGCCCTCTATGCCCAGCAGCAGGGCATCCGCAAGGTCGTCGCCAAGAGCAACCGGATGAACTACTCCGCCGTCGTCCAGGCCGCGGGCCTGGACTGCGTGGTGGCCCCCAAGCTCATCACCGTGGCCCGCATCCTCCGGCTGGTCCGGGGCCTGCAAGACAAAAGCGGCAGCGTCATGACCGCCCTCTACCAGATCGCCGACACCGACGCCGAGGCCGCCGAGTTCCTCCTCCGGGACAACACCCCCCACCTGGGCGTGCCTTTGAAAGACCTGCCCATCCGCAAGGGTTTCTTAATTGCCGCCCTGCTCCACGAGAAGAAAGTCATCATCCCCTCCGGCGGCACCGTCCTGTCGGCCGGGGACCGGGTCATCGTCATCTCCCACAGCACCGACATCCAGGCCTTCCGAGACATCTTTGAAAAGCTCTGAGGGGGGCGGACGATGAACTATAAGCTCATGCTGCGTATGCTGGGACGGACGCTCCAGGTGGAAGCCCTCTGCCTCCTCCTGCCCCTGCTGGTCGCCCTGTGGTACCACGAGGACCCCCGCCCCTTCCTCTATACCATCGTCCCCGTGGCCCTGCTGGGCTTCGCCCTGGCCCGGATCCCGTCCCGTGACGCCTTCTTCTCCCGCGAGAGCTTCACCGTGGTGGGCCTCATCTGGCTGGCGTTCAGTCTGTTCGGGGCCTTGCCCTTCTGGTTCTCCGGGGAATTTCAGAGCTTTGCCGACTGTCTCTTCGAGATCGTCTCCGGCTTCACCACCTCCGGCGGCACCGTCCTGGCAGACATCGAGGCCCTGCCCCGCGGCATCCTGTTCTGGCGGTCCTTCGCCTCCTGGATCGGGGGCATGGGCGTGCTGCTCTTCACGCTGGCCTTTCTGCCCCGCGTGGGCGGCCGGACCCAGGTGCTGGTCCACGCAGAGGTCCCCGGCCCCATCTTCTCCAAGCTGGTGCCCAAGACCGTCCAGTCCTCCCAAATTTTATATATAATGTACTTCGTCCTCACCGGGGCGGAGATCCTGGCCTTTCTTCTTGCGGGCCTGCCCCTCTACGACGCCGTGGTCACCACCTTCGCCTGCGTCTGCACCGGCGGCTTCTCCGTCATGAACCTGAGCATCGGGGCTTACAGCCTGCCCGCCTGCGAGGTCATCGCCATCGTCTTCATGCTGCTCGGCTCGCTCAACTTCGCCCTGTTCTTTCTCGCCCTCACCGGTCGGGCCAAGCAGGTGATCAAAAGCGACGAGCTGCAATTCTTCCTCCTCATCGTGGCAGGCGCCTCCCTCCTGATCTTCTGGAACATCCTGCCCCTGTACGACACGGCGGGTCACGCCCTGCGGGACGCCGTCTTCCAGGTGACCTCCGTCATCTCCACCTCCGGCTTCTCGACCACGGACTACAACCTCTGGCCCCCCTTCGCCCAGACGATCCTCGTCCTGCTCATGTTCGTGGGCGGCTGTTCGGGCAGCACGGCGGGCAGCATCAAGTGCGGGCGGATCTTACTGCTCCTGCGCTCCTCCACCCGCTCCCTCCTGCGCCTGTCCCACCCCCGCGCCGTGCGCGTGGTGAAGCTCGACGGGAAGGTCGTCGATGAGGAGACGCTGCGCACCGTCTCGTCCTTCTTCCTCTGCTTCTTCGCCCTGCTGGGCGTGGGGTGCCTGGTGGTGTCGCTGGATGGCTACTCCCTCACCACGTCCTTCACCGCCGCCCTGGGCTGCCTGAGCAACGTCGGCCCCGGCCTGGACCTGGTCGGCCCCATGGGGAACTTCGGGCTGCTGTCGGGCTTCAACAAGGTCTTTCTCTCCCTGCTGATGCTCATCGGGCGTCTGGAAATTTTCCCCATCTTGCTCCTGTTCCTTCCCTCCACCTGGCGGCGCTCCTGATGCGCCGCCGCCGCTTTTCTGGTGACAATGAACTATAAACTCATGCTGCGCACCCTGGGCCGTACCTTACAACTGGAAGCCCTGTGTCTGCTGCCCCCCCTGGTCACGGCCCTGCTCTACCACGAGGACCCCAAGCCCTTTGTCTGGACCATCGTCCTGGTGGCCCTGCTGGGCACGGCCCTGTCCCACCTGAAGGCCAAGCCGGAGTTTTACTCCCGCGAGGGCTACGCCGTCGTGGGCCTCATCTGGCTGACCCTGAGTCTCTTCGGGGCCTTGCCCTTCTTCTTTTCGGGGTATTTCCCCTCCTATATCGACAGCTTCTTTGAGGTCGTCTCCGGCTTCACCACCACGGGCTGCTCCATCTTAACGGCCGTCGAAGGCCTGCCCCGCGGCATCCTGTTCTGGCGCTCGTTTTCCTCCTGGATCGGCGGCATGGGCGTGCTGATCTTCACCCTGGCCTTCCTGCCCAAGGTGGGCGGGCGGACCCAGGTGCTCGTCCAGGCGGAGGCCACCGGCCCCGTCTCCTCCAAGCTGGTGCCCAAGACGTCCCTCTCCTCCCGGATCCTGTACACGATCTACATCGCCTTCACCGGGGCGGAGACCCTGGCCCTGTGCCTGGCGGGGATGCCCTTTTACGATGCCCTGCTGACGTCGTTTGCCACGGCCTGCACCGGCGGCTTCTCCGTGCGCAACGCCAGCATCGCCGCCTACGGCCTGCCCGCCTGCGAGATCATCGTAACGGTCTTCATGCTCCTGTGCTCCGTGAACTTCGCCGTCTATTTCCTTCTCCTCACCCGCCGGCTCAAGCAAGCGCTCCAGAGCGACGAGCTGCGCTTCTTCCTCTGCGCCGTCCTGGGGGCCGTGGCCCTCATCTTTTGGAACCTCCTGCCCGCCTATGAAGCTGCCGGCCATACCATGCGGGACACCTGGTTCCAGGTGGCGTCGGTGGTCTCCACCTCCGGCTTCTCCACGGCGGACTTCGCCCAGTGGCCGGTCCTGTCCCAGCTCGTCTTGATCGGCCTCATGTTCTTGGGCGGCTGCGCCGGCAGCACGGCGGGCGGCATCAAGTGCTCCCGCATCCTGCTCATGCTCCGCTGTGCCGGCCGCTCCCTCAGCCGCCTGAGCCACCCCAGAGCCACCAAAGTGGTCAAGCTGGACGGCAAGGCCGTGGATGAGGACACCCTGAACACCGTGTTCGTCTTCTTCTGCCTCTTCTTCCTGTTGCTGGGCGGCGGCTGCCTGCTGGTGTGCCTGGATGGGTTCGACCTGACCACGTCCTTTACCGCCGCGCTGACCTGCCTGAGCAACGTCGGCCCCGGCCTGGGGGCCGTGGGGCCGATGGAGAACTTTGCCGCCTTCTCCCCCCTGAGCAAGGTGGTCCTCTCCCTGGCCATGCTCATCGGCCGTTTGGAGATCTTCCCCATGCTCATCCTCTTCTCCCCCGCCACCTGGCGGAGGCACTGAGCAGCAATGCAGAAAAAAATGCACCCCCTGTAAAATATCCCTTTTTTGTGGAATTTTCGTCGAGGTTTTTTGTCATTTTTGTGAAATCCTTTGGAAACTTCAGAAAAATCTTGGAGATACTCTTGCAAATCCCTTTTCTTATGCTAAAATTGGTGTGTTATCCGTAAAGGCATTGTCAATCCCGGGCAATGCGAACAAAAAAAAGGAGTGTCGTAAGTGGAAAAGTATCTGTGGATCGGCTTCATCGGCGCCGTCATCGCGCTGCTGTTCGCTGTGATCCAACGCAAAAAGGTCATGTCCTATTCCGAGGGCAATGCCACGATGCAGAAGATCGCCAAGAGCATCCGTGAGGGCGCCAATGCGTATCTGAAGCACCAGTATTCCACCGTCGCAAAGGTGTTTGCCGTGGTCTTTGTGATCCTGGCCATCATCGCCTTTGCCAGCGGCGGTAGCATGCTGTCTAAGTTCACCCCCTTCGCCTTCCTCACCGGTGGTATCTGGTCCATGCTGGCCGGCCTCATCGGCATGAAGATCGCGACCAACGCCAACGCCCGTACCGCCCAGGCTGCCTCCGAGGGCCTCAACCGCGGCCTGCGCGTGGCTTTCTCCTCCGGCTCCGTCATGGGCTTCACCGTCGTCGGCCTGGGTATGCTGGACATCAGCCTCTGGCTGGTGGGCCTGTACTTCATCGCCGGCATCACCGATCCCGTCGAGCTGGGCAACATCATGGTCATGAACGGCATCGGTGCTTCCTTCATGGCTCTGTTTGCCCGTGTGGGCGGCGGTATCTACACCAAGGCCGCTGACGTGGGCGCCGACCTGGTCGGTAAGGTCGAGGCCGGTATCCCCGAAGATGACCCCCGTAACCCCGCTACCATCGCCGACAACGTGGGCGACAACGTGGGCGACGTGGCCGGCATGGGCGCTGACCTGTACGAGTCCTATGTTGGTTCCATCCTGGCTACCTTTGCCCTGGGCGCCTGCGCCGGCTACGGCTGGCAGGGCATGATCCTGCCCCTGGCTCTGGCTGTCTGCGGCATCATCTGCTCCATCATCGGCTCCTTCCTGGTCAAGACCAAGGAGGACGCTACCCAGAAGAGCCTGCTGACTTCTCTGCGTACCGGCACCTACACCGCCGCCGTCCTGTCCGCCATCCTCTCCGCCGTCCTGTGCTACTTCATCATGGGCGAGAACTGGCTGGGCATCTTCATCGCCATCCTGTGCGGTCTGATCGGCGGCTGTGCCATCGGTTACTTCACCGAGTATTTCACCTCCGACAACTACAAGCCCACCAAGAAGCTGGCCGCTGCCTCTGAGACCGGCGCTGCCACCATCATCATCGGCGGCATCTCCCTGGGCCTCATGTCCACCATCGCCTCCATCCTGATCGTGGCCGCTGCCATCCTGATCTCCTACTTCGCAGCCGGCGGCACCACCTCCATCCTGGACGCCACCGGCGGCTTCTCCGCCGAGTTCAACCAGGGCCTGTACGGCATCGGTATCGCCGCTGTCGGCATGCTCTCCACCCTGGGCATCACCCTGGCCACCGACGCTTACGGCCCCGTGGCCGACAACGCCGGCGGTATCGCCGAGATGTCCGGCCTGCCCGAAGAGGTCCGTGACCGCACCGACGCTCTGGACTCCCTGGGCAACACCACCGCTGCCACCGGTAAGGGCTTTGCCATCGGCTCCGCTTCCCTGACCGCTCTGGCTCTGCTGGTCTCCTACGTCAACATCGTCCAGACCCGCACCACCGAGACCCTGAACTTCACCCTGACCAGCCCCACCGTTCTGGTCG
The DNA here is from genome assembly GCA_004556345.1 of Clostridiales bacterium. GTDB lineage: Bacteria > Bacillota > Clostridia > Oscillospirales > Oscillospiraceae > Evtepia. The sequence continues at coordinate 54,840 of SFHQ01000008.1, forward strand.
GCCTGTTCATCGGCGCGATGCTGACCTTCGTCTTCTCCGCCATGACCATGAGCGCCGTGCAGACCGCTGCGCAGTCCATCGTGCTGGAGGTCCGCCGTCAGTTCCGCGAGATCACCGGCATCATGGAAGGCAAGACCGACCCTGAGTACGGCAAGTGCGTGGCTCTGTGCACCAAGGGCGCTCTGCATGAGATGGTCGCTCCCGCTGTGCTGGCCGTCATCGTGCCCATCATCACCGGCCTGATCCTCGGCCCCACCGGCGTCGTGGGTCTGCTGGGCGGCGTGTCCGTCACCGGTTTCGCCATGGCCGTGTTCATGTCCAACGCCGGCGGCGCTTGGGACAACGCCAAGAAGTACATCGAGCGGGGCAACCACGGCGGCAAGGGCTCTGAGCAGCACAAGGCAGCCGTTGTCGGCGACACCGTCGGCGACCCCTTCAAGGATACTTCCGGCCCCTCTCTGAACATCCTGATCAAGCTGTGCTCCACGGTCTCCATCGTGTTCTCCGGCCTGATCCTGGCCTTCTCCCTGCTGTAAGCAGACAAAGGCACTGTCACTTGAGCAAGTGATCGAGCTTTTCACAGCCCCGAACCGCCCCCCGGCGGTTCGGGGCTGTTTCTGTCGCTTTTCTGCTTGCTCTGCCCGGTCAGATGGGGTATACTAAAGTGTTACCAAGCAAACCCGCGAAAGGAATCCGCTGACGGCCTGCGCCCCCGCCGGTCAAACGGCAGCGCAGGACGACGGCACGACCCACCTCGTCGCCACGACCTACCCCGTCTATCTCTTCACCTCTGAGCTTGTAAAGGGGGCCGAGGGCATCACCGTCGACCTGATGATCGACCAGCCCATCAGCTGCCTGCACGACTACACTCTGTCCGTCAAAGACATGAAGACGTTGGAGCGGGCCGACCTCATCATCCTGAGCGGCGCAGGCTTAGAGGAGACGATGGAGGACGCCTTAGACACCGTCTCCGACACTCCCCAGATCGACTGCGCCCAGGGCATCGCCCTCTTAGAGAGCAGCCACGACCATGACCATGGGCATGACCATGACGACCACGAGGACGCCGACCACGATGAGCCGTCGGACCACGACCATGAGAGCGACCCCCACATCTGGCTGGACCCCAACCGCGTGGAGCAGATGCTGGACAATCTCGCCGCTGGCCTGCGCCGCTTCGACCCGACCCACGCCGCCCTCTATGAGACCAACTGCCGGCTGGCCCAGGAGCAGCTGAAGACAGCCTACCCCCAGATGCAGGCCGCCTTACAGAACCTCGCCTGCCGGGACCTCATCACCTTCCACGACGGCTTTACCTACTTTGCCGAAGCCTTTGACCTGGACATTTTACGGGCCATCGAGGAGGAGGCAGGCAGCGAGGCCTCCGCCAAGGACGTCATGGAGATCGTGGAGGAGATCGACCATCATCAGATCCCCGCCATCTTCACCGAGGTCAACGGCTCGGATGCCACCGCCCAGATGATCCACCGGGAGTGCGGCGTCACCGTCCGGCCCCTGACCCTGATGATGGGGGCCACCGACGGCACCCCCGGCATCGCCCTGTACCTGGACCTGCTCTGGTCCGACGTGAACACCCTTCGGGAGGCATACGCATGAGACACGCCAAACAAGCCCACACCCGCATCCCCGTCCCGGCCCGGCCGGGGGCCTGTCAGCTCACCGTCCGGGACCTGGGCGTGACCCTGGAGGGGACGGAAATTTTACAGGACGTCTCCTTCCAGCTCAACTGCCGGGAGATCGTCGCCCTCATCGGCCCCAACGGGGCCGGCAAATCCTCCCTCTTCCGCAGCATCCTGGGCCAGATCCCCTACACCGGCACCATCAAGTTCGAGCTGGCCGGGGGCTACCCCAGCCACCCCAAGATCGGCTACGTCCCCCAAAGCCCCAGCTTCGACCGAAGCTGTCCCATCAGCGTCTTAGACTTCTTCGCCGCCGCCATCAGCCGCTGGCCGGTGTTCCTGCCCGTCCCCGCCCCCCTGCGGGACAAGGTGTCCGCGTGCCTTTCCCGCGTCCACGGCGAGGCCCTGCTCCACAAGCGCATCGGGACGCTCTCCGGCGGTGAGCTGCAGCGGGTCCTCATGGCCCTGGCCCTGGAGCCTCTGCCCCAAATTTTGATCTTAGACGAGCCACTCTCCGGGGTGGACGTGGGCGGCGAGCATCTGCTCATGGACATGCTGGATGAGATCCGCCAGACCTATGACCTGTCCATCCTCTTCTCCACCCACGATTTCTCCACCCTGCAGCAGTACGCCGACAAAGTGATCCTGCTCAAAAGCACCATTCTCAAGACCGGCACCCCCGCCGAGGTCCTCACCTCCCCGGAGTTCCGCTCGGTCTTTCACCTCGACCTCGGCTTGCATCCCAATGGGGAAGGAGGGGCTGCACAATGACATTCTGGTACTGGCTCCTGTCCTGGCTGCCCTTCGAGTGGGCCGCGCCGGACACGATGCTTTTTATGAAAAACGCGCTCCTGGCCGTCCTGGTCGTCACGCCCCTCTTCGGCCTGCTCTCCACCATGGTCGTCGAGAGCCGCATGGCCTTCTTCTCCGACGCCCTGGGCCACTCCGCCTTTACCGGCATGGCCATCGGCGCTCTCTGCGGCCTGACGCGCCCTGTGGGGGCCGCCGTGGTCTTCGCCGTGGTCATTGCCCTGCTCTTCACCCTCGTGCGCCAGAAGACCCACATGGCCAGCGACACGGCCATCAGCGTCTTCTCCTCTGCCGCCGTGGCCCTGGGCATCTTCCTCAGTACCCTGGGCGGACAGAGCTTCACGAAGTTCAACACGCTCCTCATCGGCGACATCCTCAGCGTCGCCCCCGCGGAGATCGGCCTTTTGGCCCTCATCCTTCTGGCCCTGGTGATCCTATGGCTCACGTCCTACAACCAGATGATGCTCTCCTCCATCCACCAGGCCCTGGCGGACAGCCGGGGCATCCAAGTGGTCTGGAAGAACTTCCTCTTCACCGCCGCCATCGCCGTCGTGGTCACCATCTCCATGACCTGGGTGGGCCTGCTGGTCATCAACGCCCTGCTGGTCCTGCCCGGCGCAGCGGCCCGGAATCTGGCCAAAAATCTGCCGCAGTACCACCTCATCTCCATCCTGGGCGGCATCGTCTGCGGCATCGCGGGCCTCATGGTGTCGTACTACTTAGGCACGTCCACCGGCGCCTCCATCACGCTGCTGCTGGCGGTGTGGTTCTTTGTCACGCTGCTGGTGCGGCGGGCGCACTAATGGTGGCCGCCGGAGGCGGCGGATTAGATTCGTGGTTCCGTGTGGTGCCGTTCTGCCTTAGTACACGGCGGACTGCTTGCGCAACGTAGCCCTCATTCGTCCGCTTCGCGGCCACCTTCCCCCCAGGGGAAGGCTTTGCGCTGTACCGTATATCATAAGAAAGTACAACATTTCAAGTTTGTACCGCGTAGACAGAGCCTTCCCCGAGGGGGAAGGTGGGCCGGGCAAAGCCCGGGTCGGATGAGGGCTACCTACCGAACGGAATCGGTAGTATATCAACCCAACCACGCACCTTGCGGTACCCCCAATCCAATCCATCCGCCAAAGGCGGACTCCATCGCCGACCTGCCCTCCCGCAGGTCGGCTTTCTTGCAAAAAGAAAGCACGCCGCAACGGTCCGAGTGGAACCGCCTGCGACGTGCTTATTCTTTGATATTCTGTTCTTTCAGCCAGGTGAGCAACCCCCGCGCCATCTCCAGTTCTCGCGGGGACATAGGGCGGAGCAGGGAGGCCACATCCTTCCAGGCCTCGCTGCGCTGGCTCGTACCCACCAGAAACTCATCCGGTGTAGTGTCCAGCGCAATGGCCAGGCGCATGATGACCTCGGTGGAAGGAATGGAGACGGCCCGCTCGATATTGGAGAGATAGGGGTCGCTGATATCCACCATCTCGCTGAGCTGCGCCTGACGCAACCCCAGCTCTTTTCTGCGCTTGGCAATGCGTTTGCCGATTTCAGTATAGTCCAGCTCCATGTGCACCCCTTCTTTCCCCTCTATTGTATCTCGAATGTGGCACAATGAAACAATCTATAAATTAGAAAAATTTTCTTGACGTTGATAAAATTCGTTCTTATAATATAAAACATAAACTAGAAGATTAAGTTTTTTATTTTGTGCAGAAAGGGGATGTTCCCACTGATCTCCGTCTTTCGGCTGGCCTCCAGGAGGCAGCCTGGGTTTCGCCTTTCGGGAGAGGCGGTCTCTTTGCCGCGCTTCCAGGCACTTTTGGAGCGGCGCAATCGGGAGACCTATCGCCTGCCCCTGGTCATCACCCAGGAGACCCTCTCTTCCCTCCCCGACGAGCCGCTGCGCCCCTGCCTACTCGTCTCCCACCGGGACCACCCCAAGTCCTACTTCCGCCACTGCATCCTCTTTGAGATGCAGGACGGCGTGCCCGTGCTGGACATGAAATACGGCGGCCAGAGGGAAGGCCGCGCAGACGTGAAGGATGAGTATCGGTATTACGAGGAGCTGGGGCTACTGTTTGAGGGGTGCTGCCAGGAAATGGTGTCCGGCAGAGCCAGATGATTTGATGCGTGGTTCCGCATCGGACGGTCGTAGCTTAGTACACTACGGACTGCTTGCAGGACGTAGCCCTCATCCGTCCGCTTCGCGGCCACCTTCCCCGAGGGGGAAGGTGGGCCGGGCATCAGCCCGGGTCGGATGAGGGCGACCTACCAAAAGGAATCGGTCGTGTACTAAGGCAACACCCTACCCCGCAGAACCACCCATCAAATCCATTTTGCAAAGCAAAACTCCATGACAGAAAAGCCCCGAACCAGATCGGTTCGGGGCTTTGCCTTGTCGATGGTAAGTCGTCTTTACTGGGGGTCATCCGCGCCGTCGTCGGTCTCGGGCTCCTCCACCAGGTCCATGGAGAAGCGGTCGCCGCAGTTGGGGCAGGTCACTTCGCCGATGTCCAGCACGCTCTCGTCGATCACGATGTCCTCGCCGCAGCTGGGGCACTCGATCTCGAAGAAATCATCGCCCAGGTCAGACAGGTCCAGGGTGTCGTCCTCATCCTCGTCGTCCTCGTCAAACAGAGCGGTCTCCACGTCGCTGAGGTCCTCGGCCATGGACTCCATGCCGTCGGTCAGGGCTTCCACCTCGACCTCCAGGTCCTCCACGGCAAAGCCCACGTCCTCCAGGACGTCGATGATCTTTGCGATGATCTTGCCCTCTTTAGAAGGCTCTTTGTCCAGGTCCAGGCCGTCGGCCAGACCCTTCAGATAGGCAACCTTTTCAGAAATCGTCATGGAACAACCATCCTTTCCCGTGCCGGGTCTTAGCCCTTGGCACGCTCCAGATACTCGCCGGTACGAGTGTCGATCTTGATCTTGTCACCGGGGTTGATGAACAGGGGCACCTTGATCTCGGCGCCGGTCTCCACGGTGGCGGGCTTGGTCACGTTGGTGGCGGTGTCGCCCTTGAAGCCGGGGTCGGTCTCGGTGACCTCCAGCTCCACGAAGGTGGGGGGCTCGACGGCAAAGACCTTGCCCTTGTAGCTGTTGACCTTGCAGGGCATGTTCTCCTTCACGAAACGGAAGCTGTCGCCCAGGATCTCGGCGGCGATGGGGATCATGTCGTAGGTCTCCTGGTCCATGAAGTAGTACAGGTCGCCATCGTTGTAGCTGTACTCCATGTCCTTCTTCTCCACGTAAGCGTTCTCAAACTTGGCCGTGGGGTTGAAAGAGGTCTCGGTGACGGCACCGGTGATGACATTCTTCATCTTGGTCCGCACGAAGGCAGCGCCCTTACCGGGCTTCACGTGCTGGAACTCCACCACCTGCATGACCTGGCCGTCCATCTCAAAGGTGACGCCATTGCGAAAATCGCCGGCAGTAATCATAGTAACTCATCCTCCAAACTAAATTGCCGTGCCGGCGGGTGCCGGTGGCTGAAACAAGTGCATCCGGAAACGACGGCCCGCGGCCGTCTTTCATTCCATAGTCGCTCCTTATTTTACAATACCTTGCGGGCTTTTGCAAGGGAATTTCCGTAATCCGGTGGATTCTGGGGCATTTTCTCTGCGTTTTCTCCTGCCCCCCGGCCGCATGACGGACGGCGCCCGCGCATCCCGACGCATTACAGACGGCGCCCGTCCTCGGCCCCGGCCCGGAACGGCGTCTCGATGCCAAAGCGCAGGAGCCGAAAGACCGTCCCAAACCGGATGGGGTGGACCAGCAGGGTCAGGACCCCCGCTCGGTTCCCCCCCAGAATATCCGTAAAGATCTGGTCGCCGACAATGGCGGCCTCCTCCGGGGCCGCGTTCATCCGGGCCAGCGCCCGGCGAAATCCCCCGGACTTGGGCTTGCCCGCGTGCCCCTCATAGGGGATGCCCAGGGCCTCGGCGTAGTGCTGCGCCCGCCCCGGCCGGCGGCTGTTCGAGAGCAGGAAGAGGGTGATGCCCGCCTGCTCCAGCCGCGCCCGCCAGGCGACCACATCCTGGCTGGGCGTGGGCACGCCGTAGGGGGCCAGGGTGTTGTCCAGGTCCGCCAGCAGGACCCTCACGCCCCGCGCCCGCAGGCGCTCCGGGTCAATGGCATAGATATCGGGAAAATAGTAATCGGGTACGAACGGAAATTTCATGGTGCCACCTTCTAATCCTTCCTCTGGTCTCATAGAGTGCAAGTGTTTCCCAGTATACACGAACCACACCCAACGGACAAGGGGGTACCCATGGAAATGACACACACCCGGCAATTCCTGCTCACGCCGCCCCAGGACCTCCCCCAGGCGCAGCCCTGGGGCCTGCCCCTGGTCTATCTCAGCGGCCAGCTTGGCCCCACGGGGCAGTTCACCGCCGCCCCCCTGCCCCCGGAGGTCCGGGGCGGGCTGCTGCTCGTAGGCATCTCGGAAGCGCCCCAGCCGGGCGCAGACCCCAAGCACGCGGCCCAGGCCATCCTGACCCTCTGCCGCGCCCGGCGCTTTGGCGGGGCGGTGCTGGACGTCGATTGCCCGCCCACGCCCTATCTCGCCCGCCTCATCCGCCTGCTGGACGAGGGGCTCAGTCCGTCCGGCGGCTGGCTGTACCTCCCCGAAGCCTACGGGGCCTACAGCAAGCGGGCCTTGCTCTACTGCACCGCCGCCGTCTCCGGCGGCTCCCTCCGGCACCGGCTGGAGGATCTGATCGCCCGCTGGGGAAAGCACCGTCTCGTCCTCTGTCTCCGCCGCACGCGGGAGGATTTCTTTCTCCCTGCGCCCACAGGCTGTGGAAAACCCCTGACCCCGGAGGCGCTGGCAGCGCTTCGGCGGCAGTTTGAGCCAAACGTGTTTTACTCCCGTGATCTCTGCGCCCACTATTTTACCTACATGAGCCGCAGCACCGGCGCTCACTTCGTCCTCTTCGACGATGTGGAGAGCCTGCGCCAAAAACGCGCCCTGGCCCAGGAAGTGGGCATCCGGCAGTTTTTCCTGCTCTACCCGGAGGTGGCGGACCTTCTGCCGGCGCTTCTTGGGGCCTCTGACGCGAAAACCCCCTGCCCGTGATCGGACAGGGGGTTTTTAAGATATCAATAATACTTTTTACGGTTCTTCCGCGCTGCCTCAGACTTCTTGCGGCGCTTCACGCTGGGGCTCTCATAGTGCTCTCTTTTCCGCACCTCAGCCAGGACGCCGGACTTCGCGCAGCTTCGCTTGAACCGCTTCAGGGCGCTCTCCAGAGACTCGTTCTCCCGCACATGGATTTCAGACATTCGTTTTCCCTCCCTCCGAAGTGGTGGACTCGATTTCTTCCACGCACCAAAGGGCCATCGTAAAATATGGCTTTAACAGTGGTATTATATGCAATCTCCGCGCAATTGTCAAGAGGATGAAGCGAAGTTTTTCCACATTTCCCGCATTCGGCGGAAATTTCTCGCAAAGTTATCCCCAAAAGGTCGCCCGTTTGGGGATAACTTTCGCTGGTTTTCTCAGGCCTTGGGCTTGAGGATCAGGTTCATGAGCTTGTTGGGCACGTGGATGACCTTCACGAGGTCCTTGCCCTCCATGAGCTTCTGGATCTTGCTGTCGGCGGTGACCACAGCCAGGACGGCGTCCTGCTCGCTGTCGGTGGGGATGGTGACGGTGGTCTTGAGCTTGCCGCCCACCTGGACGGCGATGGTGACCTCAGAGGCCACGGTCTTGCTCTCGTCATACACGGGCCAGCGGGAGGTGCAGGCCATGCCCTCGAAGCCGAAGCGCTCCCACAGCTCGTCGGCCATGTGGGGGGCGAAGGGAGACAGCAGCTGGAGCATGGTCTTGAACTCGGCCTTGTTCACGCCCTTGTCGTAGAACTGGTTGGTCAGGCTCATCAGGGCGGCGATGGCGGTGTTGAACTTCATGTTCTCGATGTCGTCGCTGACCTTCTTGATGGTCTTGTGGACGGCGGCCTCGTTGTCCTTGCCGTAGGCATCGGCATCTTTGACCTGATCGGCCAGGTTCCAGATGCGGTCCAGGAAGCGCTTGCAGCCCTTCACGGCGTTGTCGGACCAGGCGGCGGCCTTCTCGAAGTCGCCGATGAACATGATGTAGGTCCGCATGGTGTCCGCACCGTACTGGTCCACGACGTCATTGGGGTTCACCACGTTCCCGCGGGACTTGGACATCTTCTCGCCGCCCTCGCCCAGGATCATACCGTGGCTGGTGCGCTTGTGGTAAGGCTCGGCGAAGGGCACCACGCCCAGGTCATACAGGAACTTGTGCCAGAAGCGGGAGTAGAGCAGGTGCAGGGTGGTGTGCTCCATGCCGCCGTTGTACCAGTCCACCTGGCCCCAATACTTGAGGGCTTCGGGGGAAGCCAGGGCCTTGTCGTTGTGGGGGTCCATGTAGCGCAGGAAGTACCAGGAGGAACCGGCCCACTGGGGCATGGTGTCCGTCTCGCGCTGGGCGGGGCCGCCGCAGTGGGGGCAGGTGGTGTTCACCCAGTCCGTCATGGGGGCCAGGGGGGACTCGCCGTTGTCGGTCGGCTCGTAGCTGTCTACCTCCGGCAGCAGCAGGGGCAGCTGGTCCTCCGGCAGGGGCACCCAGCCGCACTTGGGGCACTTGACCAGGGGGATGGGCTCGCCCCAGTAGCGCTGGCGGGAGAAGACCCAGTCACGCAGCTTGTAGTTCACTTTTTCGTGGCCGATGCCCTTCTCGGTCAGCCACTTCTTCATGGCGGGAATGGCGTCCTTCACGGTCAGGCCGTTGAGGAAGTCGGAGTTCACCATGATGCCGGTGTCGTCCTTGAGGGTAAAGGCTTCCTTCTCGATGTCGCCGCCCTGGACCACCTCGATGATGTCGCAGCCGAACTTCTTGGCAAACTCCCAGTCGCGGTCGTCGTGGGCCGGCACGGCCATGATGGCGCCGGTGCCGTAGGACACCAGGACATAGTCGGAGATGAAGATGGGGATCTCTTTCCCGTTCACGGGGTTGATGCCCTTCACGCCCTCCAGCTTCACGCCGGTCTTTTCCTTCACCAGCTCGGTCCGCTCGAAGTCGGACTTGCGGGCAGCGGCCTCGACGTAAGCGGTCACGTCGTCCCAGTTGGTCAGCACGTCCTTCCACTTGTTGATGTAGGGGTGCTCCGGGGAGAGGACCATGTAGGTCGCGCCGAAGAGGGTGTCGGGGCGGGTGGTGTAGACCACCAGATCATCGCCCTGGGTGGTGTTAAAGGTCACCTCTGCGCCGGTGGAGCGGCCGATCCAGTTCTTCTGCTGGGTCTTCACGCGCTCGATGAAGTCCACCTGGTCCAGGTCGTCGATGAGACGCTGGGCATACTCGGTGATCTTCAGCATCCACTGGCTCTTTTCCTTCCGGATGACTTCCGAGCCGCAGCGCTCGCAGACGCCGTTGACCACTTCCTCGTTGGCCAGCACGCACTTGCAGGAGGTGCACCAGTTCACGGGCATAGAGGTCTTGTAGGCCAGGCCCTTCTTGAACAGCTGGAGGAAGATCCACTGGGTCCACTTGTAGTAGCCGGGGTCGGTGGTGTCCACGACGCGGTCCCAGTCGAAGGAATAGCCCAGCATCTTCAGCTGCTTGGTGAAGTTGGCGATGTTGTCGTGGGTGACCTTGGCGGGGTGGATGTGGTTCTTGATGGCGTAGTTCTCGGTGGGCAGGCCGAAGGCGTCATAGCCCATGGGGAAGAGGACGTTGTAGCCCTCCATCCGGCGCTTCCGGGCCACCACGTCCATGGCGGTGTAGGGCCGGGCGTGGCCCACGTGCAGGCCCTGGCCGGAGGGATAGGGGAACTCTACCAGAGCGTAGTACTTGGGCTTGGGGTCGCCGGTAACGGCATGGTAGCAGCCGGCCTTTGCCCAGCGGTCCTGCCATTTGCGTTCGATGCGGTTAAACTCGTATTTCAACTAAATCACGCTTTCCTGTTTGATTCAAAGATAAGACAAAATTAAATAGAGCGGAACAACTTACTCGGCGTCCGGCTGCGCCAGCACGTCGCTGAGGTCCACGGTCTTTGCGTCGGCCCACAGGCGGTCCAGGTCATAGAAGGCGCGGGCCTCCTTGTCGAAAACGTGGACGACCACGTCGCCGTAGTCCTGGAGGATCCAGGTGCCGCCCCGGTGTCCCTCCACGTGGTGGGGCAGGATGCCGTGGTCCTTCATGGCCTTTTCGCCGGCGTCGGCCAGGGCCTTGAGCTGGGGGGCGGAGCTGCCGCTGCACAGCACAAAGTAGTCTGCCAGGGTGGTGACCCCGTCGGTCTCCAGCACGCGAATGTCCTTGCCCTTCTTGCTGTCCATGGCCTGGGCCAGCAGAAGCGCCATCTCTTTTGGTGTCATAGGCGATTCCTTTCTTTTCGTCGGGCGCGTTGGCCCGGATGATTTCTGTATTTAGTCTGTATTTAGTCAGACGCACTCTGGCCGTCGCCGGTGGGGTCGGTCTCTCCAGCGCTGTCGCTCTCCACGGGCAGGTTGTTCACCGTCGTGTCGTGACTCACGTGCTGCATGTCCGCGGTGATGTCGGTCAGATAGGGGTTCATATACTGGTTCACCAGCTCCCGCAGGGCGGTGCCGTTGACGAACACATAGGATTGGTAGTTGCGATAGGTCTGGCTCCACATGGTCCCGGTGTAGTCGCCGGGCAGGTTGTGGAAGCGGAAGGCATCCTGGCCGAGGCCCAGGGCACGCTCGCCGAACCAGATCATCTCGCCGTAGCTCAGGTTGCTGTCCAGGTTGTTGTCCACGATCTTGGCGATCTCACCGATCTTCGTGAGGTTCCCCAGGCTGACCATCTGTCCGGCCAGGGCCTTGAGGAAGGAGTGCTGCACGGTCACGCGGCCCACGTCGCCCACGGAGAGCTTCTCGCCGCTGTTGTTCTTCCGCCAGCGCAGCACGCGCACGGCGTCGCTGCCGCTCAGGTGCTGCATCCCCTGCTTGTAGTGGATGTGCAGGTCCTGGGTGGGGTCGTCGTAGTCCATGTTATAGGGCACGTCATAGTCCACCCCGCCGATGGCGTCCACCAGCTCAGACACGGCGTCCAGCTCCACCACGAAGTAGTAGTCGGGCTGGTAGCCGATGAGGTTCTTCACCTGCTTCTGGACCCCCTCGATCCCCTGCCGGTTATACACGGAGTTGATCTTCGGGATTTCCCAGGGCACGTCCACCAGGGTGTCCCGATAGATGCTCAGGACGTCCACGGTGCCGTTTTTCACGTCGTAGCAGCCCACCATCATGGTGTCGGTGTTGCCGCCGCCGCCGTCGTCCCGGCCCACCAGAAGGAAGGTGTACACGTCTTCTTTCCGGCCGACCCCCATGCTGCCGGGGTCGGTGCCGGTCTCCTGGCCGGCCGTGTTGCCGGCCGACGGGAGGTCCGGGGGCCGGACGTAAATTTGATGCACCACAAAGCCCGCCGCCACCAGAGCCAGCAGCACCAGCAGGACGGTGAGCAGGATGCGTTTGCGTTTCTTTCGCTTCTTGGGCCGGGGCCTTTCCGGAACGCCCTCGGTGCCGGGGCGTTTTTTCCTGGGGGGCGGCGGCGGGGGCACGTCGTCGTCCTCCTCCTCCGCCTCATAGGAGTCATAGGCCTCGTAGGCTTTCCGATCCGGCAGAGGACCCGTGCGCTGGCTGGCTACGATCGGCTGCCACTCATCGTCCTCCTCGGCCAGGGGCTGTCTGCCGGGTCTGTCCCGCCGGCCCCCCAGCTCCTCCTGGATGCGGCGGCGCTCGTCCGTCCAGTCCTCCGAGGGGCCGCGGGTCCAGTCGTCCTCGTCGCGGGGGGCGTGGTAATAGGCGTCGTAGTGGATCTCCCGGTCCGCCCCGTCGTAGCCGTCGTCATAGTCGTCATACTCGTCCTGGGGATCGTCCCACAGGGCACGGCGATAGTCCTCCGGCATGGCGTTCTGCTCCTCGTAGATGCGGGAGTAGACGCCCCGCTGGGCCTCCCGGTAGGCCTGCTCCTGCTTGCGGCGGCGCGAGCGCTCTTCCTTCTCCCGCTGGCGCAGCTCTTCCTCGGAAAAAGATCGGTCCTTCACTGCTGCCTCCTTTGCAGATCCTCCAGCGCGGCCAGGGTGTTCCGATGGACCGGCACCCCCCGCTCCTTCAGCTCTTCAATGCTCATCTCCAGGCCCAGGATCATGGCCTGGTCCAAGTCCTCCCAGACCAGGCGGCGCAGCTCCTCCACGCCGTCAAAGTCGCGGGTAGGCTCCATGTAGTCGGCTAAGTACAGGATCTTATCCAGCTTGGTCATGCCCGCCTTGCCGGTGGTGTGGCTGAAGATGGCCTCGCACTCTTCCTTTGGCTCGCAGAAGACATGCTCGGCCAGAGCCGCGCCGGTCTTGGAGTGCAGGAGCTTCACGCTCGTCTGCTCCAGCTCGTCCAGCGCCACCCCATACTTTTCGCAGGTGGCCAGCTGCGGCTCCAGCTCCCAGTATTTCGTGCAGTCGTGCAGGATCGCCGCCCGGCGGGCCATCTCCTCGTCCACCATGGAGTAGGACACGGCCCGCAGATGCTTGTCGCTGAGCTTGCTCAGGTCAGCCTTGGTCCCGAAGAGATGCTCCCGCAGGATGTAGCCGTACACCGGCGTCCAGAGGAACTGTCCGGGGTCCACGTTCCCCCCGGTCCACTCCGAGGCCAGCATCCGCCGCAGATCACGGGAGGCGATCTCCGTGACCTGGGGCAGGTCGATGACCGTCGTGCGGGCGGCAAAGGTCTCGCGCAGGTACTCGCTCTGCTGGTCAAACATCTCCTGGCTGTCCTCCAGGCTGCGGGAAAAGGCCGCCACCCCGGCGTACTGGAAGATGCGCTCCGGCTGGTACCAGTTCTGCACGGTGAGGAACATGTCCGTGCCCATGAGCAGCCACAGCTCGTCCTCCGGGAACTGCTCGTGCAGCTCCTCCACGGTGTCGGCCGTGTAGCTCTTTCCCTCCCGGCGCAGCTCCAGGTCGGAGGCCTCTGCGCGGGGGCCAAGGCCGTCGGCCATGAGGGCCGCCATGTCCAAGCGCTGCTGGGGCGTGGCCGCCTCCGCCGCCAGGTCCTTGTGGGGCGGCTCCCGGTCGGGGATGATGAGCAGTCGGTCTAGCCCCAGTTGGTCCAGTGCCGCTTTCGCCGCTTCCATGTGCCCCAGATGGGGCGGGTCAAAGGTCCCGCCGTAGATTCCAATTTTCATGCCGTGATCCCACCCTTTCCCAAGTCAAAGATATCTTTTCGAGGTCTCTCCCGTTGGTGCGTTGGTTATCGTGCCGCCGGTTTCTTCTTGTCCTTCACCAGCTCGATCTTGTTCTTTTTCTCCTTGTTGTGGCTCTGGCGATAGAGGACAAACTTGCTGCCGATGGCCTGCACGCCCTCGCTGCGGGTGCGCTGGGCCAGCTCGTCGCAGGCCTCTCTGGCGGTCAGCAGGGCGCTCTCCAGCACCCGGCACTTGATGAGCTCGCGGGCCTCCAGGGCCTCGTCGGTCTGCTTCACCACCGCCTCGGTGATGCCCTCCTTGCCGATGTGGACGATGGGGGTGAGGCTGTTGGCCAACCCCCGGAGCTGGGCACGCTGTTTACTGGTCAGTTCCATGTTGTTTCTCCCATTCTTTCTGGAATCCCGCCAGGGCCTTGGCCCGGTGGGAGATCTTGTTTTTTTCTTCGGGGGTGAGCTGGGCCATGGTCTTGCCCAGTTCGGGGAGGTAGAAGATGGGGTCATACCCAAAGCCCCCGTCCCCCGTCGGCCCGTGGGCCAAAATGCCGGGGCACTCGCCCCGCGCAGACAGCTGCTGTCCGTCCGGGAAGCAGCAGCAGATGACGCTGACGAACTTGCAGGCCCGGTTCTCGATGCCCTCCATGTTCTTCAGCAGGAGCTGCCACCGGCCTGTGTCATCCAGCCCAGGGCCGCCGTACCGGGCGGAGTATACCCCCGGCTCGCCGTTCAGGGCGTCCACCATCAGCCCGGAGTCGTCCGCAATGGCGGGCAGGCCCGTGGCTTCCATCACGGCCTGGGCCTTGATGGCGGCGTTTTCGGCGAAGGTGGTGCCGGTCTCCTCCGGCTCCAAGTCCACCCCCACGTCCGCCTGGGAGAGGACCTCCACCCCCATGGCGGAGAGAATGGTCTTCATCTCCGCCATTTTCTTTTTGTTGTGGCTGGCAAGAACGACTTTCATCGACTGCCCTCCTCCGCCTGCTTCTCGGCCAGGGCCAGGGCCTCCCGCTGCTTGGTCAGCAGCTCGTCGATGCCCTTGGCGCACAGGTCGACCAGCTGGCGCTGCTCCTGGATGGTAAAGGCCCGGCCCTCGCCGGTGCCCTGGATCTCCACCAGCTCTCCCTGCTCGGTCATGATGCAGTTGAGGTCCACCTGGGCGTTGGAGTCCTCCTCATAGCACAGGTCCAGCAGCAGCTCGTCATCCACGATGCCCGCAGAAACGGCGGCCACCGCCGTGCGCAGGGGGGATCTGAGCAGATAGCCCTCCTTCACCAGCCACTGGCAGGCCAGGGCCAGGGCCACATAGCCGCCGGTGACGGAGGCCGTCCGGGTCCCGCCGTCGCCCTGCAACACGTCGCAGTCGATGGTGATGGTCCGCTCGCCCAAAGCCTTCATATCAATAGACGCCCGCAGGGCGCGGCCCACCAGGCGCTGGATCTCCGCCGAACGGGGGGAGAGCTTGCCCTTGGACACGTCCCGGCGGCTGCGCTCCCGGTTGGCGCGGGGCAGCATGGAATACTCTGCCGTCACCCAGCCCTCGCCGTAGGGAACGTGGGGCGGGACCCGCTCCTCCACGCTGGCCGTACACAGCACATGGGTGTTGCCGCAGCGGATGAGGCAGCTGCCCTCCGCAAATTTGTTCACGCCGGGGATGATCTCCACCGGACGCAGGTCCTTGTAGGTTCTTCCGTCGATACGCGCCATGGATCGGTCGCTCCTTTCTATCTGCACGGGGAAATCTTCGATTTCTTTCCCCAAACTTCGCACAAATTGTGGATTTACACCAGGGCCTCGGCAAAGGCCACGGCGTCAAAGGGCTGCAAGTCGTCGATGCCCTCGCCCAGGCCCACGAACTTCACGGGCACGCCCATCTCCTTGGCGATGGCCAGGACCACGCCGCCCTTGGCGGTGCCGTCGAGCTTGGTCAGCACGATGCCGGTGATGCCCGCGCTCTCGCCGAACTGCTTGGCCTGGATGAGGCCGTTCTGCCCCGTGGTGGCGTCCAGCACCAGGAGGACTTCCTTCGAGCTGGCCGTCCCCTCCCGGTCGATGACCCGGCGGATCTTATTCAGCTCGTTCATCAGGTTCTGCTTGTTGTGCAGGCGCCCTGCCGTGTCCACCAGGACCACATCGGTCTTTCTCGCGCGGGCGGCGTTCATGGCGTCGAACACCACGGCGGCGGGGTCGGACCCCTCCTCATGGCAGACAATGTCCACCTTCGCCCGGTCGGCCCAGATGGCCAGCTGGTCGGCGGCGGCGGCGCGGAAGGTATCCCCCGCAGCCAGCAGGACCCGGTTGCCCTGGTTCTTTAAGAGATTCGCCAGCTTGCCGATGGTGGTGGTCTTGCCCACGCCGTTGACGCCGATCATCAGGATCACGGCGGGCTTGTCCGTCAGGTCCAGGTCCGTGGACCCCACGTCCAGCATCTCCACCAGGATCTCCCGCAGGCAGGCCTTGACCTCCTCCGGCTCCTTGATCTTGTTGGCCTTCACCCGCTCCCGCAGGGTCTCCACGGCCTCCAGGGTCGTGTCCATGCCCATGTCGGAGAGGATGAGGTTTTCCTCCAGCTCCTCAAAAAAATCTTCGTCCACGGAGAAGAAGCCGGAGAAGACGTTCAGCTTTTTGATCTTATCAAACAATCCCATGGGAAATGCCTCCTGTTATCTATGTTCCGTCCCCAGCAGCCGCTCGGCCTGGTCCAGGTCCAGCTTGAGCACCCGGCTGACCCCCTGCCGCTCCATGGTCACGCCGTATAAGACATCGGCGGCCTCCATGGTCTCCCGGCGGTGGGTGATGAGCAGGAATTGGGTCTCGTGTGCCATCGTTCTGAGGTACCGGGTAAACCGCGCCCCATTGGCCTCGTCCAGCGCCGCCTCGATCTCGTCCATCACGCAAAAGGGCGTGGGCCGGACCCGCAGAATGGCAAAGTACAGCGCGATGGCCACCAGCGCCCGCTCCCCGCCGGAGAGCAGGCTGATGCTCCGCTGCCGCTTTCCCGGCGGCTGGGCCTGGATGTCGATGCCGCAGTGCAGGGCGTCTCTCTCGTCCTCCAGGGCCAGCATCCCCTTGCCCCCGCCGAAGAGCCGGGCAAAGGTCTCGGCAAAGGCCGTCCGGATCTTGGCAAACTCGGTGCGGAAGCGCTGGTCCATCTCCTGGGTGATGCCGTCGATGACCCCTTCCAGCGCCTGCCGGGCGGTCTCCACGTCGTTCTTCTGGTCCGTGAGGTACTGCCAGCGCTCTTCCACGCGCTGAAATTCCTCCACAGCTCCCAGGTTCACGTTGCCCAGGGCGGCGATGTCGTCCCTGAGTCTGCCGCACTGCCGCTGGGCCTGGCTCGCGTCCGGGATGTCCTGCCGTATGGCCTGGGCACCCTGGTGGGTCACGCCGTAGGTGTCCCACAGGCGGTCCAGCAGACGGTTTTCCTCGGCCCCGGCCTGCAAGACCTTCTGCTCGGCGGCCCCGGCCTCCCGCTGCAGCTTGAGCTGCAGCTCATTCTGCGTCCGGGCGGCCCGGTCCGTGTCGGCCCGGCGTTTTTCCAGGGCGAATTTATCTTGGGTGGCCTGGTCTGCCTGGGCCGTCAGGCGCTCCGCCTGTTGGTCCAGCTCGTCCAAGGCCGTTTCCAATTGGTGGATCTCCGCCGTCCAGACCTCTTTCTGGCGGGCAGAGAGCGCAAGCGCTTCCTCCTGCCGCTGCCTGTCCCGGTCGGCGGTGTCCAGCTGCTGCCGCAGCTGGGCCAGCAGGGGCGCAAAGGCGGTCAGCGTCCCCTGCAGGGTGGCCCATTCCTCCCGCTGGGCGCGGAGGTCCTCCTCCTGCGCCTGCTGGCGGCGGGTCCATTCTATGGTCTCGTCCGGGCCGTTGGCCTGCCGCCGGTCCAGGGTCTGGGCAGCCAGTTGGCGGGCCTGCCGGGCGTGTTCTAACGTATGCTGTGCTTCGGTCAAGCGCTCCTGCGCCTGGGCCAGCTTCTCCCGCAGGGCCGCTTCCTCGGCCCCCCGCGAGAGGATGCCTCCCCTTCGGCTGACCGAGCCGCCGGTCATGGCCCCGCCGGGGCGTAAAATTTCCCCGTCCAGCGTCACCACCGGGAAGCGGTAGCGGCGGGCCTTCGCCAGCGCCGTGCCGTGGTCCAGGTCGTCCACCACGACGGTCCGCCCCAAGAGGTTCTGCGCCGCCGGGCGGACCCGCTCGTCACAGTCCACCAGCTCGGCGGCGACCGCCAAAAAGCCGGGGGCCTGTTCCAGACCCTCCTCCCGCAGGGGATTCGGGCGCAGGGCCGTCAGCGGACGGCAGGTCACCCGCCCCCCGTCCCGGCGCTTCACCAGGCGGAGAACGGCCTTGCCCGCCTGCTCATCCTCGACGAGCAGGTCCTGCATGGCCCCGCCCAAGGCGGTCTCCAAGGCCACGGTGTACCGGCTCTCCACATGAAACAGCTGGCCCACCGGCCCCAACACGCCGGTCAGTTCCCCCCGCTGGGCGGCGGTCATGGCGGTTTTGACGCCCCTGGCGTAGCCCTCCAGCTGGCTGGCCAGATCGCCCAACAGCTTCTGCCGGGCGGCCAGGGTATGCGCTTCCAGACGGCAGGCCATCCAGGCCTCTTCCGCCGCCTGTTCCTCTCGGTGCCGGTCGGCAAGTGCCTCCCGCTCCCGGCGCAGGGTCTCCTGCCAGGCGGTCTGTGCCTGCCGGGCCTGGGTTCGGGTCCGGGCCAAGCGCTCCTCAGTCTGGGCAATGGCTTCGGCGCGTTTGCGCTCCTGCTTTTGCAGCTGGGCCAGGCGGTCCTCCTGGCGCGTCTGCTCCTCTTGGAGGTGGGCGGTGCGTGCTTCCTGCTGGGCCAGCTCGTCCCGCAGGCGGCGGGCCGTCTCGTCCCCGGTGCGCAGGCGCTCCCGAAGCAGGGCCAAGGCCTGGCGGCTCTCCTCCGCCTGTTGGCGGACGGCTTGCAGCCGCTGGCGCAGGCGCTCCCCTTGGGCCTCCTGGTCCCGCAGGTCGTGCAGCAGGCGTTCGCTCTCGGCGTACAGCCGGTCCGTCTCCTGGGTGCAGGCGGCGAGGCTGGCCTGGGCAGCCGCCCGGTCGGCCTGGAGCTTGCGGTGCTGCGCCCGCTGCTTGTCCAGCTGGTCCATCCAGAGGGAAATTTCCAGCGTCCGCAGCTTCTCCCGCAGGGCCAGGAAGGTTTGCGCCTGCTCGGCCTGGGCCTTCAAAGGGCCCCGCTGGAGGTCCAGCTCCTCTAACTTGTCCGCCACGCGGGTGAGGTTTTCCTGCGTGCGCTCTAATTTGCGCTGGGTCTCTTCCTTTTGGTGGCGGCAGTGGGAGATTCCGGCGGCCTCCTCAAAGATCTCCCGCCGCTGGGTGCTCTTGGCGGAGAGGATCGCGTCGATCTTTCCCTGGCCGATGAGGGCGTAGCCCTCCTGCCCCAGGCCGGTGTCCATGAAGCGTTCGTGCACGTCCCGCAGGCGGACGGTCTTGCCGTTTAAGAGGTACTCGCTCTCCCCCGACCGGTAATACCGGCGGGTCACGGCCATCTCGCCGCCCGTCTCGTCCTCCAGCCGCAGGGTGACCTGGGCCGCCCCCAGCCGCTGGCGGAGCTGCGCCCCGCTGAAGATCACGTCCTCCATCTTGTCCCCCCGCAGGGTCCGGGCAGACTGCTCCCCCAGCACCCAGCAAATGGCATCGGAGAGATTGGACTTGCCGCTGCCGTTGGGGCCGACAATGGCGGTGACGGGATGGTCAAAGGTGAGCACGGTGTGGTCCGGGAAGGATTTGAAGCCCTGCAATTCCAATGTACGCAGACGCAAAGCGGCTTCCCCCTCCCGTGCATCGGTGTCTTTGGTCACGGCTTTTCCGCCCCTTGGGCAGAAAAGAGCATGATTCATTTTATTATAGCAACTCCCACCGTGTTTTGCAACGGGTAATCTTCCCCTCTCCCACGATAGGAAAGGGGAAGATATCCCAACTACAGTTTGATGGACGTTCTCTTTTATGCTATGATAGATCGTATCAAAACAAGGAAGTAGGCGAAGTGTTTGACCGTGACAGAAACGATGGACCAAAAACAGCAGGAGGACTTGGCACGCTTACGCCAGCTACGGCTGATAGACGATGATTTTTTCTCCAAATGCTTTGACAATGACACCGCGTGCGTTCAGCTGGTCCTGCAGATCGTGCTGGACAAACCAGACCTGAACGTAGTCGATGTGCGAACGCAGGTCTTCGTGGAAAATTTGCTCAACCGTTCCGTCCGCCTGGACGTTCTGGCGACCGACAGCGAAGGGCGAAAATTCAACATCGAAATTCAGCGCTCGGACAAAGGCGCAGGCCGAAAACGGGCGCGGTATAACAGCAGCATGATGGACGTGAATCTGCTGGAAAAGGGCAATGACTTCGAGGCGCTGCCAGAAACCTATGTCATCTTCATCACAGAGAATGATGTGATCGGCCTGGGGGAAGCTATCTATGAGATCGAGCGTTGCTTTGTCAAAAGCGGCAAACGGTTTGGGGATGGTTCGCATATCCTCTATGTGAACGGGTCCTATCGGGACGATTCCCCCGTCGGAAAGCTCATGCATGATTTTTCCTGTACAGACCCCTCGGATATGTGTTACAATGTACTTGTAGACCGGGCAAGATTCTTCAAAGAAAGTAAGGAGGGCATCGCAGTTATGTGCAAAGTTCTAGATGACATGAGACGACAGTCTTATCAAGAAGGCATGGCAGAGGGCAAGAACAAAAACAGAAAAGAAACTGCTCTGAACCTTCTGAAATTAGGAACGATCTCGCTGGACGACATCTCCTTCGCAACAGGGCTTTCCCTGGACGAAGTAAAAAAACTGAACGAAGACAAACCTGCATAACGCAGCAAAGTAAGAGGACCGCCGATGGGATAAACCAACGGCGGTCCTCTTACTTTGCTGCTTATGTATGCTTACCCGGAGGTCTTCGGGCAACGTACTGTCATTATTCCAGGATAAAATCGTCCTCGTCCTGATAGGTGTCGTTCTTGGTGCCGAAGAGACCCAGGATGGCGCCGCAGACGCGGCCCAGGACCAGGCCCACCACCACGGTGGCGATCACAGCGCCCAGCTGGACGCCCACGTTGCCGGTGATGGCGATGCCGAACAGGCCGCCCAGCAGGCCGGGCATGCCGTGCAGGTTATGCACGCCGCAGGTATCGGTGCCGCGGATGAGCTTGCAGACCTTGGGGGCGATGACGGAGAAGCCCAGGGTGCTCAGGGTACCGGCGCAGATGCCGATGACCATGGAGAAGCCGGGGTTGGCGGTGGAGCAGGTGGAGCCGATGCACACGCCGCCGGCCAGGGCTGCGTTGGCGATGTCCTCGATGTCGATCTTCCCGCGGATGAGCTTGGTGAAGACATAGGTGGCCAGGGTGGAGCCGCACAGGGCCAGGACGGTGTTCAGGACCGTCAGGTAAGCGTGGTCGGGGGAAACGACGGCGCTGGTGAAGGAGGGCCAGAACAGCCACAGGATCATGCTGCCCAGCAGGCAGAACTCGTTGCTGACCTTGGTGCTCTGGGGGGCGGGCTTGCCCTGGAACTTCTTGTCGGTGGTGGCCACAACGCCCAGGCCGAAGTAAGCGCCGAAGGCGTGGATGGCGACGGACCCGCCGGTATCCAGGAAGCCCTTGAAGAGACCGCTCTCCAGCAGCAGCCACTCGTTGAAGATATAAGCGATGGTGAACAGGATGGCCAGCACGAAATACTGGTCCATCTTCAGCCGACCCAGCACCGCGCCCATGCAGATGAGCAGGCTGGCGGCGGCAAACTCGGCAAACAGGAAGCCGGTGATGTTCATCGCGTCGTACTCGCCGGGCATAAAGCACTTGACGAGCATGTAGACGGGGATGGCAATGCTCACGGCCAGGAAGGTGGCGGTCAGGGAGGTGAACTCGTGGCCGTGCAGGAAGGCCATCAGGAAGCCGAAGCCCACCAGCAGCATGGCCAGAATGTGGATGGAACGGGCGTAGCTGATGGAATCAAAAATGGTGCGGGTCGCCCCGTCCAGGCTCTCGGTGTCGATGGGGGCGATGGCGTTCAGGCCCTCAGCAACATTTTGGTTGACGGACGGGAAGAACGCCACTGCCATCGCCACAGTGATGAGCAGGAAGACGATCAACAGCCCGACATTTCGGTTGCCTCGCATAATTTCTAACACTTCTCTCTCAAAAAACGTCGCAAGGGACCGGGGCTGATTCCGGTCCCTTGCGCGGCCTTCAATGTACCATGTTTTATTTTCTTTGTCAACTATTTCAGTCGAAATTTTTGCGAGAAAAGAGAAATTTTTTGGAGACTTTGCCGAGGCTTCGGCTTTTTCAGCCGCCCAGCACCTCCTGGGCGTAGTGGACCGTCTCCATGGCGTCGGCGGCGTAGTGGTCGGCTTTGATCTCGTCGGCGTAGTCCTGGGTGATGACGGCCCCGCCGACCACGACCTTGCAGTCCAGCCCCGCCTCGTGCAGGGCCTGGATGGTCTCCTTCATGTAGGGGGCCGTGGTCGTCATCAGGGCAGACAGGCCCACCAGGGGGATCTTCTGCGCCCGAACGGCCTCCACAATGGCCTCCGGCGGCACGTCCTTGCCCAGGTCCAGCACCCGGAAGCGGTAGCTCTCCAGCAGGACCTTCACGATGTTCTTGCCGATGTCGTGAATGTCCCCCTTCACCGTGGCCAGCACGATCTGGGGGGCACCGTGGCTCTCCGTGGCGGGCAGATACTCCTTCAGGACCTGGAAGGCCTCCTTCGCCGCCTCGGCGCTCATGAGCAGCTGGGGCAGGAAGAGCTTGCCCTTCTCAAAGGCCTTGCCCACCTCGTCCAGGGCGGGGACCAGCTCGCCGTTGATGATGTCGAGAATTTCTCTCCCACCCTCGGCCAGTTCTTTCGCCTGGGCCGCCGCCGCTTCTTTGAGGCCCTTGCAGACGGAGTAGTTCAGGGTGTTCTCCGCCTTGGGGGGCGCGGCGGGCGCACGCCCCTCCGCCGGGGCGGCGGCAGGGGCAGCCTTGGCGGGGGCGGGGGCGGCCTCCTTCAGGTTCTCCATGTAGGTCATGTACTCCTGGCACTGGTCGTCCAGCCCCAGCAGAGCGCGGTAAGATTTGAAGGCCCCCATCATCGCCGCGCTCATGGGGTTGATGATGGCCCCGTCCAAGCCCTGATACAGGGCCATGGTAAAGAACGCCTGGTTCAGATGGTCTCGCTTGGGCAGGCCGAAGGAGACGTTGGACACGCCCAGGGCCGTCTTGACCCCTAGCTTCTTCGCCCCGGCCAGGGTGGCCAGGGTGACTTTTGCGTTCTCGCCCCCGGCGCTCACAGGCATGGTCAGGCCGTCCACCAGCAGCTCCCGGCGGGGGATGCCCAGGGCCTCGGCCCGGGCAATGATCTTCTCGGCGATGGCCACACGCCCCTCCGCCGTGGCGGGGATGCCGTTGTCGTCCAGCGCCAGGCAGACCAGACCGCCGCCGTACTTCTTCACCAGGGGTAAAATGGCGCTCAGGCTCTCTTCCTTGCCGTTGACGGAATTGATGAGGGGCTTGCCGTTGTACCGGCGCAAGGCCCGCTCCATGGCTTCGGGATTGGACGTGTCCAGCTGGAGGGGCAGACCCGTGACCTCCTGAATGGCCTCCACCATCTTGGTCAGCACGGCCGGCTCGTCCAGGCCGGGCAGGCCCACGTTCACGTCCAGGATGTGCGCCCCGGCCTCCTCCTGCTTAAAGGCTTCGTTGAGGACATAGCCGGTGTCCCCCTCCCGCAGGGCGGCCTGGAGCTTCTTCTTGCCGGTGGGGTTGATGCGCTCGCCGATGATGACGGGGTCCTTACCGTCCAGGGCCACGGCCTGGCAATAGGACGTAATGAACATCGTGTCCTTCTGCGTCACTTCGGGCAGGGGCAGATCTTTTGTCGCGTCGATGAGGGCCTTGATGTGCGCCGGGGTCGTGCCGCAGCAGCCGCCCAGAATGGTCGCCATGGGGGCCAGGGGCAGCATCTCCGCCGCGTACTCCTCCGGGCTGACATCATAGACAGCTTTCCCGTCCACGCTGTGGGGCAAGCCCGCGTTGGGCTGCAACAGCAGCGGCGTGGAGGCATCCTCCCACAGGGCCTCAAAGGTCGGGGCCATCTCCTTGGGCCCCAGGCCGCAGTTGATGCCCAGCACATCCACGCCCAGGCCTTCCAGCAGGCCCACCGCCGCGCGGGGGGAGCCGCCGGTGAGCAGCTTGCCCGTGGCGTCAAAGATGAGGCTGGCTAAAATCGGCAGGTCGCAGTTTTCCTTCGCGGCCAGCACGGCGGCCTTCATCTCGTACAGGTCGCTCATGGTCTCGATGAGGATGCAGTCCGCCCCGGCCTTGGCCGCGGCCCGGACCGTCTCGGCAAAGAGGGTCACGGCGTCCTCAAAGTCCAGGTCGCCATAGGGCCGCAGGAGCTTGCCGGAGGGACCCAGGTCGGCGCAGACGTAGGCGTCCTCCACCCCGGCCTGCTGCATGGCCTGCCGCACGTTGGCAACAGCGGCGGCCATGACCTCGTCCACCGTCACGCCGTAGGGCGCCAGCTTGGGGGCGCTGGTGCCGAAGGTGTTCGTGGTGATCAGTCTGGCCCCGGCTTCCAGATAGGCCCGGTGGACCCCCTGGACGGCGGCGGGGTTCTGCATCCCCCACACGTCGGGGAGCAGGCCCTCCGGCAGTCCCGCCGCCTGGAGCATACTCCCCATGCCGCCATCCAGATAGAGGCGGCGTTCTTTCATTGCTTGCAGCAGTGGTTTCATTGGGCAACTCCCCTTTTCCATCTTCTTTTGTTCCATATTCTTTTCATTTCTTTTCCAAGTTTGATTGGGCCTTAGTTCGCCTCCGCTGGGGCGCAGCGGAAGGCGCAGTTTTTCTTTTGGCATCGCATACACTTCTGCCCGCAGGACTCCTCCTGCCGGTCGCTGAGGCCGACCAGGGCCGTGATGGATTTCTCCGGCACCAGCATCCCCCCCGCCGTGAGGGTCAGGCCGATGCGCTTGGGGGCCTGGAGCAGGTCCAGCACCTGCCGCTGGGCCGCCAGGTCCCAGTCCCCGTAGCCGGGGCTGAAGGCGGGGGTGAGATACTGCCCCTCGTCCAGGGTCGGTAAAAAGCTGTCGCAGTAGTCCGCGCACAGCTGGTCCAGCCACACCGCGCACACCGCCTGCCCCACGGCGGCCTTGGCCATGGACTGGGCGCTCCACCGGCGCAGGAGCCGGTCGGTCTCCGCCCCCAGGGTCACGGCAAATAAAATGCCCTCGGTGCAGTGGCGCAGGTGGTGGTCCAGGTCCCGGCTCTGTCCCGCAAACAGAGAAAGGGACAGCCGCCGCCCCAGGGTCCGGGGGGTGACTGTCCCTTCCAGCTCCCGCTGGCAGTCAGCGGCCAAGGCAGCGGCCTCCGGCCACAGGTCGGCCCCCCGGCTGCCCAGATAGCGGGCGATCTCTTTGGAATCTAAGTTCATCCGCGTCCCAGGACCTTGGACAAGTTCTCCGCGATGCCGGCGGCCACATCGGGCTTGTTCATGGTGTAGACGTGGACGCCCCGCACGCCGTTGGCGACGAGGTCCACCATCTGCTCGGCGGCATAGACAATGCCCGCCTGCTTCATGGCGTCGGGCCGCTCGCGGAAACGGTCCAGGATCATGCGGAAGCGGTTGGGCAGGGTGGTCCCGGACAGAGTCAGGATGCGGGTCATCTGTGCCGCGTTGGTCACGGGCATGATGCCGGCTAAGATCGGCACGTTGATGCCCACCTCCTGGGCCCGGTACAGGAAGCTGTACAGGGCGCTGTTGTCAAAGAACATCTGGGTGGTCAGAAAATCGACGCCGCAGTCCACCTTTTCCTTCAGGTGGCGCAGGTCCTCGGCCTGGCTCAGGCACTCCACGTGCCCCTCCGGGTAGCAGGCCCCGCCGATGCAGAAGCCTCCGTAGGCGGTAATTTCTTTCACCAGCTCGTAGGCATAGCGGAAGTCGCGGGGGGCGGCGGGGTCATACCCCTCCGGGTAGTCGCCCCGCAGGGCCAGGATGTTCTCGATGCCCGCTTCCTTCAGCGCGTCCAGCTCGTGGTGGATGCGCTCCCGGTCGGAGGAGACACAGGTCAGGTGGGCCAGGGCGGTGACCCCCTGGGCCTGGACGATCTGGGCGATTTGGGAGGTATAGGTCGACGTCCCGCCGCCCGCGCCGTAGGTCACGCTCATAAAATCGGGCTTTAGCTGGGCGATCTTCTCCACGGCGGTGGCCACAGAGTCAAAATCGCTGTCTTTTTTCGGGGGGAAGGCCTCGAAGGACAGGGTCACGTCCTTCTCCTTCCAGAGGTTAGAGAGTTTCACAGGGGGTCCCTTCTTTCTCGCTAGGGGATATTACATCATTCCGAATATCATTCCGGCTGCTGGGCCGGGGCGGTCTCCTCGGCCTCTCCGGCGCGGCTCTCTTGCCCGGCCAGGCGGATGCCCGCCAGGGCCAGGGCGCAGACGAACCAGAAGATCAGCATCACGCGGGGGTAGTTCCAGAGGTAGTCGGCCATGCCGCACAGCAGCCCGCCCAGCAGGGCGGACACGCCGCCCACGACGGCCATCCGCACCACAAGGTCGCACTGCTTGTGGAACACGGCCTTCGCGCCCTGCTTCGCCGTCCACAGGATGCCGCCCACAAAGGAAATGAGGCCCACCAGGCCGGTCTCACACCAGACCTGGAGGTAGATGTTGTGGCAGTGGACAAAATGGTCCTTCCCGTGGAAGAGGTTCAGGTCGCTGATGGACTGCCGCACCGCGTCAGACCCCAGCCCGGCCCCCAGCACAGGCCGCTGCTGCAAAAACGCAGCGGCGGCGCGGTAGAGGGGGAAGCGGCTGCTGGTCGAGGTGTCGGACGTGTTGAAGATGGTCAGGATGCGGTGGAACACCGTGTCCGGCAGCAGGGCCAGGCCCACCAGGGCCACCACGATGCCCAGCGGGATGAGCTTGGAGTTCCAGAGGATCACAAACACCACCGCCGCCAGGGCCAGGCCCACCCAGCTGGCGCGGGAGTAGGTCATCGCCATGGCCATGCAGCCGGTGCCCACGCTCAGCAGGCCCAGCAGACGGCCCAGCCAGCTCTTGGTACACAGCAGGTAGGCCACCGCCACCGGGATCAGCAGCAGCAGGACCTCGCCAAAGGTGTTGGGGTTATCAAAGAAGCCCATCACGCGCCCAGGCATGTCCCCGTTCACGTTGACATCCACGTAGGAGAGATTGACCTCTACGCCCTGGATGCGCTGGTAGATGCCGTAGAGGGACATGATGAGCAGGGACAGAGAGGTGAAGCACAGCAGGCGCTCCAGCTGCTCCCGGCTCTCCACGGTGCTGACCAGGATCACCACGCACAGCATGCAGGTGATATAGTACAGCAAAAAGCGGAAGGACAGGGAGGGGTAGGCCGACAGGGGCCAGGCGGCAAAGGTCATGCCTGCAAAGGCCACGAGCCAGGGCCCGACAAATTTCAGGTCCAGCCGGAAGCCGGGCTTGCGCATCCCGGCAAACCAGGCCATGACAAAGCACAGGGCGAACCCGGCAAAGCTGTAAGCGTTGTTCCAGCGCTCAAAGGGCAGCGCCAGAAACAGCACCATGATCCAGGCCACAGCCAGGGGCGTCTGCTCCACCACGGCAAAGGCGATGCGGGCAAACACACTGTGTTCAAAGACGTCCTGGCCCACAGCATAGAGCTTTTGCAGCAGGATCGTCGGGATGCTGATGAGGAACGTCAGCACCCGGCACAGCACGCTCTCCGGCCAGGCCCGCGTCAGCACGCCCTCGCGGGAGAGAAACCCCACGACGGCGCTGCCATGATAGGCTCTGCGCCAGCCCAGGGCGATGCCCCGCAGGATCCTGGCCAGCAGGCTGTATTCGTAGCGCTCCCGCAGCCAGTGCCACAGGGGGGCAAGCCAGGTGCAGAGTACGCTGCTCCGAACCACTTCCACGGCGGTCACTCCTTTTTCAGTCATATCGTTTGCGCTGCCCGGTCAGCCCTTCCGGTTTTTCAGCCCGTAGAGCATCGACAGCGCGAAGTATTGGCGGCGGCGGATGAGGTCTGCCACGATCTGCTTGTTCCGCCCCAGCCCCTCCGGGTGGATCTGGCAGATGGCCGAAGCCATTTCCGGCAGCTGGCAGATGCCCCGCACCCGGCGGCGTTTTTCCGCCAAGGGGGCGGCGTTGCTGGCGGCGAACTCATTGCCCACGGCAATGAGCAGCCCCGCCCAGCAGGAGTTTTCCCGCCACAGGGGCTGGTCCCGGCCCAATTCGAGCCGCTGGGCCAGCGCTTCCTTGGCCTTCATAAAGGTGTGGAAGGTCTGCATATAGTCGGGCAGATACCGGCGGGTGACGGAGGCCGGGTTCTGCAAGTAATGGTAGACCGCCTTGTCCGTCATGGCCAGCTTGTTGGCGTAGCAGAAATATTCCAGCAAAAACAGCTCGTCCTCCAGATAGGCCCCCAGGAAATGCATCCCGTGGTTCTGGATGACCGACCGGGAAAACAGGAAGCGCCAGACAAAGCCGTTGAGAACCTCCCCCGGTTTCCCCAGCCGCTGGCCCAGCAGGCGGTCCACGATGCCCTTCCGGATCTCCTCGCAGCCATAGACGCCCTGGGGCAGAGCGCCCGGCTCCGCCTCCCGGCGGCCGTCCTGCTCCACCCGCCAGTGGCCGCCGCCGGCGGTGTCCGCGCCGGCGGCCGTCAGGGCGGTGTAGAGGGTCTCCAGGGCGTCCGGGGGCAGCCAGTCGTCGGAGTCGGCAAAGGCAAAATATTGGCCGTTGGCCTGGGTCATGCCCAGGTTCCGGGCGGAGCTGACCCCGCCGTTGTCCTTGTGGAAGACCCGCACGCGGGGGTCCTCCTTGGCGATCTGGTCACACAGCGCCCCGCTGTGGTCCGGGGAGCCGTCGTCGATCAGTAAAAGCTCCAGATCCTGAAAGGTCTGGTTTAAGATGGAGTCGGTACACTTGCGGAGAAAGCTCTCCGCCCGGTAGACCGGTACGATCACCGAGATTTCCGGCATACAAGATCCTCCTTCTTTCCGGATGCGGTACGATCCTGCCGCAAGCTCAGCGGCAGGCGGCCTTAAGCTGTGCGGCGCGGTCGGTCTGCTCCCACTTCACGCCCAGGTCTTCGCGGCCCATGTGGCCGTAGGCAGCCAGCTTCTGGTAGATGGGCTTCTGCAGGTCCAGGTCGCGGATGATGGCGGTGGGGCGCAGGTCAAAGGTCTTGCGGACGGCCTCCTCCAGCACAGAGTCGGCCACGGTGCCGGTGCCGAAGGTCTCCACCAGGATGGAGACGGGCTGGGCCACGCCGATGGCGTAAGCCAGCTGCACCTGGCAGCGCTTGGCCAGGCCGGCGGCCACGACGGTCTTCGCCACCCAGCGGGCGGCGTAAGCGGCGGAGCGGTCCACCTTGGTGGGGTCCTTGCCGGAGAAGGCGCCGCCGCCGTGGGGGGCAGAGCCGCCGTAGGTATCGACGATGATCTTCCGGCCGGTCAGGCCCGTGTCGCCCTGAGGCCCGCCGATGACGAAGCGGCCGGTGGGGTTGACATAGACCTTGGTGTTCTCGTCCATGAGGTTTGCCGGGACGGTGGGCTTGATGACCAGCTCGATCATGTCCTTGCGGATCTGGTCCAGCTCGACCTTGGGGCTGTGCTGGGTGGACAGGACCACGGTGTCCACGCGGACGGGCTGGTTGTTCTCGTCATACTCCACGGTGACCTGGGTCTTGCCGTCGGGGCGCAGGTAGTCGACCTTGCCCTCCTTGCGGACCTGGGTCAGGCGCTTGGCCATCTTGTGGGCCAGAGAGATGGCCAGGGGCATCAGCTCAGGGGTCTCGTCGCAGGCATAGCCGAACATCATGCCCTGGTCGCCGGCGCCGTTGTCCAGTTCGCTCTCCCCCTCGGCCTTGGCCTCGAAGGACTTGTCCACGCCCAGGGCGATGTCGGCGCTCTGCTCATCGATGTTGGTGATGATGCCGCAGGTGTCGCAGTCGAAGCCGTACTTGGCGCGGTCATAGCCGATGCCGCGAATGACCTCGCGGGCGATCTTGGGGATGTCCACGTAGCACTTGGTGCTGATCTCACCCATGATGTGGATGAGGCCGGTGGAGGCGGTGGTCTCGCAGGCGACGCGGCCCAGGGGGTCCTTGGCTAGGATGGCGTCCAGCACAGCGTCAGAGATCTGATCGCAGATCTTATCGGGATGTCCCTCGGTAACGGACTCAGAAGTAAAAAATCTGTGGCTCATGGGAAGGGTTCCTCCTTAGATAGATGAATAATAATATAATGTAAAGCAGTTACCAACAAATTTACACGGACCAGCTCGTGAGATACTTCTCCTGCTCCTCGGTCAGGCTGTCGATCGACAGCCCCAGGGCGGCAAGCTTGGCCCGGCCGATCTCGTCGTCGATGGCATCGGGCACGGCGTAGACCTTCTTTTCCAGCCCGGTCTGCTTCGTCAGCCACTCTGCGGCCAGGGCCTGGACGGCGAAGGACATGTCCATGATCTCCGCCGGGTGGCCGTTGCCGGCGGCGAGATTCACCAGGCGGCCCTCGGCCAATACGTTCAGGGTCTTGCCATTGGGCAGGGTGTAGCCGACGATGTTCTCCCGGCGCAGCTGGCTGCTCTCGGCCAGCTCCCGCAGCGCGGCCACGTTGACCTCGCAGTCAAAGTGGCCGGCGTTGGCCAGCAGGGCGTTGTGCTTCATGGCCTGGAAATGGCGGCCCACGATTACGTCCTTGCAGCCGGTGACGGTGACAAACACGTCTCCCAGGTGGGCGGCCTGGTCCATGGTCATCACCCGGAAGCCGTTCATGGTGGCGTCCAGGGCCTTGAAGGGGTCGACCTCGGTGACGATCACGTTGGCCCCCATCCCGGCGGCCCGCATGGCCACGCCCTTGCCGCACCAGCCATACCCGGCGACCACGACGGTCTTGCCCGCCACGACCAGGTTGGTGGTGTGCATGATGCCGTCCCAGACGGACTGGCCGGTGCCGTACTTGTTGTCATAGTAGTGCTTGGCCTTGGCGTCGTTCACGGCCACCATGGGGCAGGGCAGGATGCCGTCCTTCTCGCGGGCTTTCAGGCGGAGGATGCCGGTGGTGGTCTCCTCGCAGCCGCCGATGAGGTCGCCGGCATACGCCTTGCATTTGCCGCCCAGCAGGTCGATGAGGTCCCCGCCGTCGTCAATGACGATGTGGGGGCGGCACTTGAGCGTCTCGATCAGGTGCGCCTCATACTCCTCGGCAGAAGCGCCGTGGATGCCAAAGGTCTCCACGCCCAGGCTGGCCAGGCCCGAGGCCACGTCG
Organism: Clostridiales bacterium; assembly: GCA_004556345.1. Taxonomy (GTDB): domain Bacteria; phylum Bacillota; class Clostridia; order Oscillospirales; family Oscillospiraceae; genus Evtepia. The sequence goes on from SFHQ01000008.1 coordinate 85,752, forward strand.
TCCTGGGTGGAGAGGGGGTTGGAGCCGGTCAGGCTCACCTGCGCTCCGCCCTTGCTGAGGACGTAGCCTAAGTTCGCGGTCTTGGCCTCCAGATGGACGGACACCGCCACGCGCAGCCCACGGAAGGGCTGCTCTTTCTCAAAGCGGGCCTCGATCTGGGCCAGGGCGGGCATAAAGTCCCGCACCCACTGGATCTTTCTCCGGCCGGACTCGGCCAGAGCCATGTCTTTTACAATACTCATGGGTCTTGTGTTCCTTTTCTAACTCTGCCTGAGAGACGCTGTCGGTAAGCCGCAGCTTACAAAAAAAGACTTCCCGCAGGAAGCCTTTGTCGCAAGACGCGGCGCCTCCTTATCGCTGTTAGCAGAACCACCTTGCCGGGGCGAAAGCCCTGGGGCAGGTTGGTGTGGGGTCATCAAGCTAACTCTCTCGCCCACTCTCGATAATGCGCTCTATGCAGTTGATCTCCCCACCAATTCAGTAGGGCCAAAATAGTACGTTACATTATACACCATCTTTCGGAAAAGGCAAGCCGTTTTTCAAAATTTTTTTACGTTTAAAAAACACATACAATCATCGTAATAAAACAATAAAATCGTTTTATTCAACATTTGATGAAATTGCTTTCACAATTACATCAAAATGTTCTTTCACATGCTCAGAATTCTCCCACGGAGAAGAAATCACCATATCTTGAAACAGTCCTGTAGAATGATCCGGATTGGTTACTGCAATAACCGCTGAGTACTTTGCTTTAAGAATCAAGCGTTCATGAGTCAAATAATTTGTTCCGACCTCTTCTCTGTCACACAATGTGTTAACATATTTTTTGGCTTCATCGACAACAACTTGTCCTTCTCGGCTCGACTCACTAATTGAATTCATAAGTATGGTTTCAATTGCCCCTTCTTCCGAAAAAGGAATAATCAGCGGAGTAATCTTTACAGATACATCAATTCC
>SFHQ01000009.1 GCA_004556345.1 Clostridiales bacterium
ATTGGCGAAACAGTGTTTAGCCAATTTGAAAATCTTCCCTCTGTAAATACCGGCAGGAAATTTTACTTGAGCTGGTCTCATTACTTAGTGCTCATGCGTATTTCCAACGAAGATGCACGCCACTTCTACGAGATCGAAGCCGTCAAAAATGATTGGAGCCTTAGCCAGTTAAAACGGCAATACGGCAGCTCCCTCTATGAGCGCCTGGCCCTCAGCACGAACAAGGAAAAAGTCTATCAGCTTGCCACCAAAGGCCAACAGGTCGAAAATCCGAAAGACGCCATCAAAGACCCCTATGTGTTAGAATTTCTCGGCCTGCCCCAGCTCCCGGAATACTCCGAGAGTGAGCTGGAAAGCCGTATCATCGACCATCTTCAGCAGTTCCTGCTGGAACTCGGTACCGGCTTTGCGTTCATGGGCCGCCAAGTCCGCTTCACGTTTGACGAGGAGCATTTCATCGTGGACCTGGTGTTTTACAACCGGCTCCTGCGCTGCTTCGTCCTCTTTGACCTGAAAATCGGCGAACTGAAGCACCAGGACATTGGACAGATGCAGATGTACGTCCACTACTACGACCGCAAGGTCAAACTGCCGGAAGAAAACCCCACCATCGGCATCATTCTCTGCAAGGACAAAAACAACGCCGTTGTCGAAATGACCCTGCCGGAGGACAACACCCAGATCTTCGCCAGCAAGTACGAAACGGTTTTGCCCAGCAAGGAAGAACTGCAAAAGCTGCTGGAAGAACAGCTTGCCGAATAACATCCTCCAATTTGACCAAATTTTACACCCGTACTCGCTCGCATAACCAGCCCATAACCAGCCATTCTAAGCCCAGAACGACACAAGCTCGTTCCGGGCCGGTGCCAGGCAAGATGCCGGTGACACCGCCGCCCGTTCTTGTTTCGGTCAACCCGCAGCTGCGTTTGACCGTCCAAAATCCAAAAACAAGGAGTGTATGGTTATGGCTACCAAACAGTCTTCCAGCAGCAAGATCATGGTCCCCCAGGCTCGCGCCGCGATGAACAAGTTCAAGATGGAGGCCGCCAACGAAGTCGGCGTCGATCTCAAGAAGGGCTACAACGGCTCCATGACCACCCGCGAGGCCGGCTCCATCGGCGGCCAGATGGTCAAGAAGATGATCCAGTCCTACGAGCAGGGCATGAGCAACGAGTGATTTGATCCTCCGCTCCCCTAGTCTCCCCTGATCCTACGCAAAAAGCAAGCGCACCAGGTCCAAAACGATCTGGTGCGCTTGTTTTCTACGCGTTATTCCGCCGCCTTCAACAGCTGCTTTGTATAAGGATGCTCCGGATGATCAAACAGGTCATCCACGGTGTTTTCCTCGACGATCTGGCCCTTCTGCATCACGATGACCCGGTCACAGCACTGGTAGATGACGTTGAGATCGTGGGAGATGAAGAGGTAGCTCAGGTCATACTCCCGGCGCAGGCGCATGAGCAGGTCGAGGATCTGGTCTTGAATGGTCACGTCCAAGGCGGACACGGCCTCATCCAGAATGACCAGCTTCGGGCGGACGATCATGGCCGCGGCGATGGAAACGCGCTGGCGCTGCCCGCCGGAGAGCTGACCGGGCTTGCGGTCGTGAAACTCCGGGCCGAGGCCCACGGCTTCCAGCATCTCTTCCGCCCGTTTCCGGCGTTCCGCCGGGGGGTGCTTGCCGTAGATGCGCAGGGGCTCCTCGACGATGCGGCGGATGGTGAAGGCCGGGTTCAGGGAGGAATAGGGGTCCTGAAAGACCATCTGGGGCCGCTGGGAGTGGTGGATGATCTGGCCCTGGTACTCGGTCATGCCCAGGATGGACTTGGCCAGGGTGGACTTGCCGCTGCCGGACTCCCCCACCAGGCCCAGAACTTCGCCCCGGCCGATGGTGACGTTGACATTCCGCAGGACCTGGATGATGCGGCCCTTGGAAAAGGCCCCGCCGCCCTGCCGGTAAAAGCTGTTGAGGTTTTTGATCTCTAAGATGGGTTCTTGCTGGTTCGGTTCCATCGAATCACCCCCGTTTGCGTCTGGTGGGAATGGCCGCGATGAGGCCCTTGGTGTAGTCTGCCTGGGGGTGGTAGAAGACTTGGTCCACCGGCCCCTCTTCCAGCAGCTCGCCCTGGCACATCACCGCCACGCGGGTGCAGAGCTTCCGCACCACATGGAGGTTGTGGGAGATGAACAGGATGCCGGTCCCCTTCTCCCGGTTGATCTTTTTCAGCAGGTTCAAAATACCCTCTTGAATGGTCACGTCCAGCGCCGTGGTCGGCTCATCGCAGATGAGCAGCTTCGGCTCGGAGATGATGGCCGCCGCGACCATGGCCCGCTGGAGCATCCCGCCGGAGAGCTCGTGGGGGTACTTGCGGTACACCGTCTCCGGGTCGGGCAGCTCGGCGTCGGCCATGGCTTGCAACGCCCTGGCCCGGCGCTCTTCGGGGCCTAAGTCCGTGTGGACGAGCAGGGCTTCCTCGACCTGAGGCCCGATGCGCATGACGGGGTCCATGGACGTCATAGGCTCCTGGAAGACCACGGCGATGTCTCTCCCACGCATGGATCGGACCGTCTCGCGGGAGGCCCGGAGCAAGTCTAAGCCCTCAAAAAAGATATGCCCGCTCAGCTCGACCTTGGCGTTGCTGAGCAGCCCCGCCAGGGCCATGGCGGTGACGGTCTTGCCGCTGCCGGACTCCCCCACCAGGCCGAGGATCTCCCCGGCGTTCATGTGCAGGGAGATGCCCTTCACGGCTTCCTTCCCCGCCGGGGCGCTGCGGAAGCGCACATGGAGGTCCTGGATGTCTAACATAAGCGCCCTCCTCTCAGGCGGCGAAGTTTACAAGGTCTTCTCCTGCGGAGAAAGCGTTAGGCTCGTCTGCGCTGCTGCAAGCCCTCGGTGAGCAAGCTCAGGCCCAGGATCATCAAAACGATGGCCAGGCCCACGAACAGAGCATACCAGGGTGCACGGCCCAGATAGGTCTGGGCTTCCGAGAGCATCCGCCCCAGCGACGCATCCGGCGGCTGAACGCCGACGCCCAGATAGCTCATGCTGGCCTCCGCCAGAACGGCGTTGTTAAAGCCGATAGCGACGATGGGCAGCAGGACTTGGACGGTGTTGGGCAGGATATGCCGGAAGATGATCCGCAGGTGGCTGGCCCCCATGAGGCGGGCGGAGGCGACGTAATTCAGCGTCCGCTCCTTGGCCACCTCGCCCCGGACCACGCGGGCAAACGAGGGGATGAACAAAATCCCTAAGATCAGAATGATCTGATACTTTCCCTGCCCGATGATGGTCACAAGGACCAGGGCGAGCAGGATGCTGGGAAACGCGGTGATGGCGTCACACACCCGCATCAAGATCAGGTCCGCCACGCCGCCGAAGTAGCCGGTGAGACAGCCGATGATGGTGCCGATGACGCCGCCGATGAGCACCACACACAGGGCAATGAGGAAGGTGCTTCCCGCCCCCTCCATGATCCGGGAGAGCAGGTCCCGGCCAAAGTTGTCGGTCCCCAGGGGGTGGGCCAGGCAGGGGGCCAGGAACTTCTTGCCGCCCGCCATTTCTGTCGTCCCGTAGGGGGTCCAGACGTAGCCGACCAAGATGAGCGCAGCCATGATGCCGGAGATGATACCGCCGGCGATGAGAAAATGGTTTTTGCCTTCTCTGGGCTGGGCAAGCGTTTTTTTATGGCTGGACCAGCGCTCTTTTGCTAGAAGCACGTTCCTTCCCTCCCCTCTGTGTGGTGTCAGTTTATTTACTGGATCCGGATCCGCGGGTCCATATACTGGTACAGCACGTCCGCGATAAAGTTCACGACCACGACCCAAGCCGCCAGCAGCACGACCACCGCCTGCGCCACCGGGAAATCCCGGCTGCCGATCGACGCCAGGAGCAGGCGGCCCACGCCGGGCACGGTGAAGACCTGCTCGACGACGATGCTTCCCGCGACCAGTTCCGCCGCCGTCACGGCCAGAAAGGCGATGACGGGGATGATGGCGTTGCGCAGGGCGTGGTGCTTCAGGGCGTCGGCACGGGTGCGGCCCCGGCTGAACGCCGTGCGAATATAATCTTTGTTCATCTCGTCCAGGATAGACGAGCGAAGCATCTTCACCGTCATGGCAATGCGGGACAGGGCAACGGCCAGGGCCGGGAAGAGCATGTACAGGAAGAACTTTCCGGGGCTGTCGTGGAAGGTCACAAAGTTTCCCGGCACGAAGACCCGCAGGGTGATGCCGAAGAGGAAACAGAGCAGAATGCCCACAAAGACCGGGGGGATGGACATGCAGATCTGGTTGAACACCGTGATGAATTTATCCAGCCAGCTCCCCTCCCGCTTCGCCGCCAAGATACCCAGCGGGAACGAGGCGGCCACGGTGATGCCGAAGGCCATGAGGACCAGCGCCGCCGTAGCCGGCAGCTTTTCCATCACCATGTCTTTCACGGGCATGTTATAGCTGTACGACGTGCCCCAGTCCCCCCGGACGAAGTCGGAGACCCAGCGGCCATACCGAATCAAAACCGGGTCGTCCAGGCCCAGCTCGGCCTCCAGCTCCGCCACCGCTTCCGGGGTGGCGTTGGTGCCCAGCATGGTGCTGGCCGGAGAGCCGGGGATGACCTGAAAGGCCAGGAAGGCGAGAAGAGAAACGATGAACAATGTAATAATGAGAGTGGTTAGCTTTCGCAGAATATATTTCATCTTCCCGCCCTCCTTTCCGTTTCAGGCAAACTGGTTCAAGTTAAAAATTACTGGACATAGTGAACGGTGGACAGATCCATCACATACAGGGGATAGAACTGGTAGCCGTCCAGGTTGTTCTTGAGGAGCACAAAGTCCGCCAGGTCCTGGATGTACACGTTGGCAGCCGTCTCGGACAGCATGGCGGCAGCCTGCTTGTACAGCTCGGTCTGCTTTGCGTCGTCGGTGGACGCGTTGGCCTCCTGCATGACCTTGTCGTACTCAGGGTTATTGTAGTTGATCATGTTCTTGTCGTTGTCGCTCATCCAGCGGTTGAGCAGAGCGCCCGCGCTGAGGGTGGCGGCATCGAAGCCGATGACCGTGCTCTCAAAGTTGCGGTTGGTGTAGGTGTCGGAGACCCAGGTCTCCCACTCCACGGGCTTGATGGTGGCGGTGATGCCGACCTTGGCCAGCTGCTCCACCAGCACCTGGGCCACGTTCATGTGGGGGGTGTAGTTGGAGGGCACGGTGATGCTCATGGAGAACCCATCAGCATACCCGGCGTCAGCCAGCAGCTGCTTGGCCTTGTCCACGTCGTAGGGATAGGCGTCGGCCAGGCTTGCGTCAAAGTACTTGGTGAAGGCAGGATAGATGGAGGTGCCGATCTTGGTGCCGTGGCCCTCGCTGGTCAGGTCGAGGATCTCGTCCACGTTCACGGCATAGCACATGGCCTGGCGGACCTTCTCGTTGTCGAAGGGCTTCACGTCGTTGTTCAGGTACAGGGCCTGGACCAGGTTCATGGTGCCCTCCAGGGTCTTGTAGGTGCCGGTGCCGATGGTGTCCACCTGGTCGATGGTCAGGTGACCGGCCATGTCCACAGAGCCTGCGCTCAGGGCAGACATGAGGGCGTTGGCGTCCTCATAGATCTTGAAGGTGACCTTATCCAGGTGGGCCTTCTCGCCCCAGTAGTCGGCGAACTTCTCCACGATCAGGTTCTCCTGGACGGAGCGGGAGACGAACTTGAAGGGGCCGGTGCCCACGGGGGCGGTGGCCTCGTCGGTGTAGTCCGCCGGGACGATATACACCATGCCCACATAGGACAGGAAGTCGGGGTTGGCTTCCTTCAGGGTGACGGTCACGGTGTTGCCGTCCGCCGTAATATCTTTCACAGAAGAAAGCGCCTCGGCCAGGGCAGTGTCTACCGTGGTCTCGGCGCAGGTTTTGAAGGAATAGATCACATCATCGGTGGTGACGGCTGCGCCGTTGTGGAACAGCACGCCCTCCCGCAGGGGGAAGGTATAGGTCAGACCATCCTCCGACACGGTGCTGTCGGAAGCCACAGCGGGCACATACTCGCCGCTGGCGTTGGGCTTGACCAGGCCTTCATAGATGTTAAATAAGACCTCTCTGGTTCCTGCTGCCGTCATCTGATACGGGTCAAGACTGTCTCCCAGGTCTTGTGCAATGCCGACGACCATTTCACCGCCATCGACCACTGCTCCGGAAGAGCTGGTTCCGTCGCTGCCGACCCCGCCCGCCTCTTCTTGCTTCGTGTCTCCGCAGGCGCAGAGTACAGTTGCCAAGAGCAGGACCGACAGGAAAAGTGCGAAAATACGTTTTTTCATTTCAACTTCTCCTTCCGCCGCATATACCGCGGCGTTACAACAAAAATAGCGTCCCCCATTATTAAATTGTCGGTTGCAGTGTACCACTCTTTGCCCCAAATTACAAGAAAAACTTCCTTCCGGGTGATATTTTCTCCCTTTTTCCCGGAAAAGGGAAACCCACGCCGGAAATCTTTGTTTCCGGCGTGGGCAGTTGTTTTTGGCTTACTGAATGCTCAGCGCAGCGCGTCCTTCATGGTCTTCACGTACTTTCCCACTTCCGCCGGGGCATCCTTGCCATACTGGGCCACGAGCTTCACGACGGCCGAGCCGACGATGGCCCCGTCGGAGAGGGTCGCCATGGCGCGGGCCTGCTCCGGGGTGGAGATGCCGAAGCCGATGGCGCAGGGCAGGTCTGTGTTTTCCCGGACGACCTTCACGATAGAGGCCAGGTCCGTCTTGATCTCGCTCCGGGTGCCGGTGACGCCCAGGCTGGAGACCAAGTACAAGAAGCCCTCCGCTTCCTTGGCGATCATCGCGATGCGGTTTTCCGAGGTGGGCGCGATCATGGAGATGAGATCCACCCCATACTGACGGCACAGAGGCAGAAACTCGTCCTTTTCCTCATAGGGCAGGTCGGGCAGAATGAGGCCGTCGATGCCGATCTCCTGGCAAGTCGCAATAAACTTCTCCGCACCGTAGGAAAAGAGGACGTTGGCGTAGGTCATAAAGACCAGCGGGATGGTCACGTCCTTCCGCAGGTCCCGGACCAGGTCAAAGACCTTATCCGTGGTGGTCCCGGCGGTCAGCGCCCGGAGATTCGCCGCCTGGATCACGGGGCCTTCGGCGGTGGGGTCAGAAAACGGGATCCCCAGCTCGATGAGGTCGGCCCCGTTGGCGGCAGCGGCGCGGACGGCGGCGGCGGTCGTTTCCAGGTCCGGGTCCCCGCAGGTCAGGAAGGGGATGAATGCCTTGCCGTTTTCAAATGCTTTGCTGATCTTACTCATGCAGATCCTCCCCCTTGTAGCAGGCGATGGCGGCGCAGTCCTTGTCCCCCCGGCCCGAAATGGTGATGACGATGCTCTGGTCCTTGCCCATGGTGGGGGCCAGCTTTCTGGCGTGGGCCACGGCGTGGGCGGACTCGATGGCGGGAATGATGCCCTCGGTGCGGGCCAGGTATTCAAAGGCCTCCACGGCCTCGTCGTCGGTGACGGGGACGTACTGGGCCCGGCCGATGTCATACAGGTGGGCGTGCTCCGGGCCGATGCCGGGGTAGTCTAACCCGGCGGAGATGGAGTAGACCGGGGCGATCTGGCCGTATTCATCCTGGCAGAAGTAGGATTTCATGCCGTGGAAGATGCCCAGGCGTCCGGTGGCGATGGTGGCGGCGGTCTCCGCCGTGTTCACGCCCCGCCCGGCGGCCTCACAGCCGATGAGGGCCACCCCCGGCTCGTCGATGAAGTGGTAGAAGCTGCCGATGGCGTTGGAGCCGCCGCCCACGCAGGCCAGCACGGCGTCGGGCAGCTTGCCCTCTTTTTCCAGCATCTGCTGCTTGATCTCGCGGGAGATGACCGCCTGGAAATCCCGGACGATGGTCGGGAAGGGGTGCGGGCCCATCACAGAGCCGAGGCAGTAGTGGGTGTCCGCAATGCGGCTGGTCCACTCCCGCATGGCCTCAGACACGGCGTCTTTCAGCGTGGCCGTGCCGGTGGTGACGGGGACGACGGTAGCCCCCAGCAGGCGCATCCGGTAGACGTTCAGAGCCTGGCGGATGGTATCCTCCTCCCCCATGAAGACCACGCATTCCATGTCCAGCAGGGCCGCGGCGGTGGCGGAGGCCACGCCGTGCTGCCCCGCGCCGGTCTCGGCGATGAGGCGGGTCTTGCCCATCTTCTTGGCCAGGAGAGCCTGGCCCAGGACGTTGTTGATCTTGTGGGCGCCGGTGTGGTTGAGGTCCTCGCGCTTGAGGTAGATCTTCGCGCCGCCCAGGTCCTTGGTCATGCGCTTGGCGTAGTAGAGGCGGGAGGGGCGGCCGGCGTACTCGTTGAAAAGCTCCGTCAGCTCCCGGTTGAACGCCGGGTCTTTCTTGTAGTAGTTGTAGGCTTCTTCCAGCTCGATCACAGCGTTCATCAGGGTCTCCGGGATGTATTGCCCCCCGTGGACCCCAAAACGCCCGTTGGGATTGGTCATATGTCTCTCTCCTCTCCTGCAGCGCCGCGCACGGCGCGGACGAAGCTTCTCATCTTCTCCGGGTCCTTCGTTCCGTCTGTCTCGATGCCGGAGCTGACATCCACGGCGTAGGGCTTCAGCTTTTCTACGGCCCCGCCCACGTTCTCCGGGTCCAGACCCCCCGCCAGGAAATAGGGGCGGGTCGCCCCGGCCAGCAGGGACCAGTCGAACGTCTCCCCCGTCCCTCCGTCGCCGGAGTCCAGCAGGATGTAGTCGGCAGAGCTGGCCTGGGCCTTTTCCAGGTCAGCAGGTGTATCCACCCGAAAGGCTTGCATAATAGGCTTGTGGGTGTGCTGCCGCAGGGTGCGGATGTATGCCTCACTCTCGCCCCCGTGGAGCTGGGCCACGTCAATGACGCCGTCCTCCAACAGATGGACCACCGTCTCCGGGTCCTCCTTCACGAACACGCCCACCGCCTGGATGCCGGGGGCCAGCTGCTGTTTCAGCTGGGCGGCCTGGGTTGGGCTGACATAGCGCTTGCTCTTTGGGGCAAACACAAAGCCGATGTAATCCGGGTTTACTTCGTTGGCGGCCGCGATGTCCTCCGGTCGGGACAGGCCGCAGAGCTTGATCTTGGTCATTTCGATGCCTCCCGCAGGGCGGCCAGCATGGCCCCCTTGTCTTTGGCACGCATGAGGACCTCCCCCATGAGCACCGCGTCCGCTCCGATGGACTTGAGGGCGGCCACGTCGGCAGGCCGGGCCACGCCGCTCTCGGCCACATACACCGCTTCCGGCGGAATGAGGTCCCGCAGGCGGGCGGCGTTGGTGAAGTCCACGGAGAAATCTTTTAAGTTTCGGTTGTTCACGCCGATCATCCTGGCCCCGGCGGCGATGGCGGAGCGAATCTCCCGCTCGTCGTGGGCCTCCACCAGCGCGGACAGGCCCAGCTCGTCGCAGAGCCTCAGGTACTTGGCGATGGTCGCCGTGTCCAGCAGGGCGCAGATGAGCAGCACGCAGTCGGCGCCCATGAGACGGGCCTGATAAATTTGATACTCGCTGACGGTGAAATCCTTGCGGATCATGGGCAGCGAGATGGTCTGACGAATTTCCGTAAAGATCTGGTCAGAGCCTAAAAACCACATGGGCTCCGTCAGGCAGGAGACCGCATCTGCCCCCGCCGCCGCATAGTCCCGCGCGATGTCCAGGTAGGGAAAGCTCGGGGCGATGATGCCCTTGGAGGGCGAGGCCTTCTTCACCTCGCAGATGAAGGACATCCCAGGCCGTTTCATGGCCTGGAAGAACCGCTCGCCGCCGGCTCTCCCGGCCTCCTTGCAGCGGGCTTTCAGCTCGTGCAGGCTGTGCTTCTCCTGGTCCGCTGCCACGCGCTGTCTGGCGTGGGCGGCCAGTTGGTCTAGGATGGTCATGCGTCTGCCTCCGGGCGGTTGCTCACCTCGATGAGTTTTTCCAGGGTCTGCACCGCCGCGCCGCTGTCGATGAGCCGGGCGGCCAGCTTCACGCCCTCGGCCATGGTCTCGGCCTTGCCGTCCAGATACAGGGCGGCTCCGGCATTGAGCAGCACGGCATTGCGCTTGTGCCCCTTCTCCTGCCCGGACAGAATGGCCTTGGTGATGGCGGCGTTTTCCGCCGGGGAGCCGCCCACGAGATCGGCCTTTTCGCAGCGGGCAAAGCCGAAGTCCTCCGGCTGGAGGGTGTAGGCCCGGTACCAGCCGTCCTTGATCTCGCAGACGGAGGTGGGGGCGCTGAGGGAGATCTCATCCAGCTTGTCCTGCCCGTAGACCACCATGCCGCGGGTCACGCCCAGGCTAATGAGGACCTGGGCCAGGGGCGCGACGAGATACTCGTCGTACACGCCCAGCAGCTGGGTCTTGGGGCTGGCAGGGTTGGTCAGGGGGCCGAGGATGTTGAAAACGGTGCGGAAGCCCAGCTCCTTGCGGATGGGGCCGACATATTTCATGGAGGTGTGATACTTCTGGGCGAAGAAGAAGCACATCCCGGCCTCCTTCAGCAGCTCGACACACCGGGCGGGGCTTTGGTCCAGGTTCACGCCCAGGGCCTCCAGGCAGTCCGCCGTGCCGCTGCGGGAGGAGGCCGCCCGGTTGCCGTGCTTGGCGACCTTGACGCCCCCGGCGGCGGCGACCAGGGCCGCCGTGGTGGAGATGTTGAAGCTCTGCGCCCCGTCCCCGCCGGTGCCGACGATCTCTACAATATCCATGCCGGTGTCCACTTTCGTGGCGTGGTCCCGCATGGCGGCGGCGCAGCCGGCGATCTCGTCGATCGTCTCGGCCTTGGTGCTCTTGGTGGAGAGGGCCGCCAAAAAGGCCGCGTTCTGGGTGGCGGTGGTCTCGCCGCTCATGATCTCGTTCATGACGGCGTAGGCCTCGTCGTAGGTCAGGTCCTCTTTGCTCACGATCTTTACAATGGCTTCTTTGATCATGCCCGTGCGCCCCCCTTGCTCAGCGCGATAAAGTTCTTCAGCATATCCTTGCCCCGGGGGGTTAGGATGGACTCCGGATGGAACTGGACGCCGTAGATGGGGTAGTCCCGGTGCTTGACGCCCATGACCTCCCCGTCCTCCGTGTGGGCGATGGTGGTCAGGCACTCCGGCAGGGTGGCAGCGTCCACGGCCAGGGAATGGTAGCGAGCCACGGGCGTCATGGGCGGGCAGCCCTTGAAGAGCGGGCAGTGGAAGTCCACCGCCGCCTGGGAGGATTTGCCGTGCATCAGAATCTTGGCATAGGTGACCGTCGCACCATAGGCCGCACAGATGGCCTGGTGGCCCAGGCAGACCCCCAGGATGGGGATCTTGGGGCCAAGCTTGAGCACCGTCTCGATGAGGATGCCCGCGTCCTCCGGGCGGCCGGGGCCGGGGGAGAGGATGATGCGGTCGGGATGCAGGGCCTCCAGTTCCTCCACGGTCATCTCATCGTTGCGGATGACTTTCACCGTGGGGTCCAGCTCGCCCACGAGCTGGTAAAGGTTATAGGAAAAGCTGTCGTAGCTGTCGATGAGAATGGTCATTGGTCTACCTCCTGGGCCAGCTCCAGGGCGTTCACCACGGCCCTGGCCTTGTTGATGCACTCTTCGTATTCTTTGTCCGGCACGGAGTCGGCCACGATGCCCGCGCCGCTGCGGATGAAGACCTGTCCGTTTTTCTTGTAGGCGATGCGGATGGCGATGCAGGTGTCGACGTTGCCGGTGAAGTCGATGTAGCCGATGGCGCCGCCGTAGATGCCGCGCTTGTTCCCCTCCAGCTCGCCGATGAGCTGGCAGGCCCGAATTTTCGGGGCACCGGAGAGGGTGCCGGCGGGCAGGACCGCTTCCACGGCGTCCAGCGCATCCTTGTCGTCCCGGATCTCCCCGCAGACGGTGGAGCCGATGTGCATGACGTGGGAGTACCGCTCGATGGTGTGCAGGCTCTCGACCTGAACGCTGCCGAACTTGCTGATCTTGCCCAGGTCATTGCGGCCCAGGTCCACCAGCATGTTGTGCTCGGCCAGCTCCTTCTCGTCGGCCAGCAGTTCCTCTTCCAGAGCCTTGTCCTCTGCGTCGGTCTTGCCGCGGGGCCGGGTCCCGGCCAGAGGGAAGGTGTGGAGCATGCCGTCCTCCAGCTTCACCAGCGTCTCCGGGGAGGCACCGGCCACCTCTACGTCCGTCCCGGAGAAGTAGAACATGTAGGGGGAGGGGTTCGTGGTCCGCAGGATGCGGTAGGTATCCAGCAGCGTCCCGGAGAAGGGGGCGCTGAGCCGGTTGGAGAGCACGATCTGGAAGATGTCCCCCTCCCGGATATAATGCTTTGCCCGCTCGACCATGGCGCGGTACGTCGGCTTGTCGAACAGCGGGGTCACGGGGCCGAGCAGACGGCCCGGCTCGTCCTGCTTGGGCGTGCCCTCCAAGAGCAGCTGCCGGAGCTGCTGCAACTCCATGACGGCCTTGTTGTAGCCCGTCTCCGGGTCCTCCAGGGACATGTTCACGATGAGGATGATCTTCTGCTTCACGTTGTCAAAGGCGATGACCTTGTCAAAGAGCATCAGGTCCACATCCTGGAAGGACTCGGTGTCCTCCGTGTCCACGCGGGTGGCCGGTTCGCTGTAAGTCAGGTAGTCGTAAGAGAAGTAGCCGACCAGACCGCCGGTGAAGGAGGGCAGATAGTCAAACTTGGGGCTTTTGTGCTGGCTCAGGATCTGCCGCAGCTGGGCGGAGGGATCTTCCGTGTGGAAGCGCAGGTCCCCCACCTTCATCTCGCCCCGGATGCAGGTGACCTCCAGTTTCGGGTCATAGCCCAGGAACGTATACCGGCCCCACTTCTCCCGCTCCACCACGGACTCCAACATGTAGCAGTGGGAGGAGACGTTTTTCAGCACCCGCAAGGTCTCAATGGGGGTGCGCCGGTCGGACAGGATCTCGCAGCTGACGGGCAGGACGTTGTACTCTCCCGTGGCGGCGATCTGCTTCACTTCTTCCAGGCTGGGTAAAATATTCATGGCTTCCGAACCTCCTTGGGGTCTACCCCTCTGTCCAGGCTGCGTCTGTTTAACGGCAAACAAAAAACGCCCCTGACAGAAAATCTCTTTTCTGCCAAGGACGAATCAAAATCTTCATTGATCGAGTGATCCGCGGTGCCACCTTGGTTCACGGCCTGTCTCTCTTTTCAAGCCGTGCGCTTTGCAGGGTACCATCATACCCCCGGCAACTCACGTATGCCCTCACGTCGTGGAATACTCCCTGGCAGCTTGTTCAGTGCAGCTGTCCAGGTTTGACCACGCCCTCAGCGGTCCATTTGACGACTTGTTTCTTACCCGACTCTCAGCAACACGGGCTCTCTGGAAAGGCATCATCGCCGTTATCTCCGCTTCAACGGTTTTCTGTTGTGCTTTGGTATACCACGTTTTTTGGCCCCTGTCAACGGGGCAACGTCAGATTTGTCATTTTAATTCCTACACAGGGCATAGGATAGCAATTTTTCTCACAATTTCACAGGGTAATCACATGAGCTTCGTGCTGTTGAGCCGCTCCTCGAAGAACTCATTCATGCGGATGAGCGGCTTGCGCAGGACCAGGCCCAGCAGCAGGGCCAGGGGGATGAAGACCAAAAGCTTCAGCAGATCCAGCCAATAATCCACGCCATACTGTCCGGCCACGATCTCGCGCATGGCGTTGATGGCGTGGGTAAAGGGGAGGATGGGATTGACCTTTTGGAAGAAGGCAGGCGTCACCTCGATGGGGAAGGTACCGCCGGAGCCGGCGATCTGGATGACCAGCAAGATAACAGCCATGGCCTTGCCCACATCCCCAAACGAAACCGTCAGGGTATAGATCAGGAGGGAGAACACCAGGCTCGACACCACCCCCGACAGGAGAAACAGCGGGATATTCGTACACTGCACCCCCAAGAAAAAGAGGTCCCCCAGGCAGATGATGACGCCCTGGGCCACCGCCAGCATCAGGAAGAGCAGGTAGCGGCCCAGGTAGCACTCGTAGGGCTTGAGCCCATAAATCTCCTCGTCCTCATCCACGGCCACCTTCAGGATGGCCACCAGCACGATGCCGCCCACCCAGCAGGCCAGAACGGAGTAGAAGGGAGCCATGGCCGAGCCGTAGTTGGACACGGCATAGAGGGAGTTCGTCTCCACCTGTACGGGGGAGGCCATGAACTCGCTCACGGTGGAGGCGTCGCTCTTCAAGAGGTCCTTGAGTTCCTGGATGCGCTCGCTGGCGGTCAGGTCTTCCAGATCGCCGATGATGTCCTGCAAATCTTCCCGCGCCGCCTCCACCAGGTCCTTTGTCGAGCGGAGGGCCTGGGCCGTGGAGGCCAGGGCGCTGTTCATGTGGTCCAGCACGGTCTGCGTCTGGGGCAGAAGCCCGGCAAACTGCGTCAGCAGGCCGGAGACGCTGTCCAGGGTCTTGTAGGCCTGGTCCACGGCGGCGTCCATGGCCGGCTCCGCCGCCTTTCCTGCGGCGCAGGCAGTGGCCACGGAGGTGTCGATCTGGGTGATGAGAGCGCTCATCTGGTCGGCCAGGCCCTTGGGCACGTCCTTGCCCTGTTCCAGGGCGTGGTCTGCGCGGTTGAGCAGAGATTTGGCCGTGTCCAGGAGGTCCGACATGTGCCGCAGGCTGCTGGCAAAGCTGGCAAAGTCGCCGTCCATGCTCTCCACGAGGTCGCGGAGGTTGGCAATGGCGGTGGAGCCGTCCCCGATACGGCTTGCGATGTTCTGCAGCTGCTTCTGCATCTCGGCGGCGGTCTGGCCGAAGTTGGGGAGATTTTCGCTGGACAGCGCGTTGGAGACCACGCCGACCGCCCGCTGCGCCTGCTGGAGGGCGAGGATGGTCAGTTGGTTGCTATACCCGGAATCATCGTCCTGTAACGCCTGGATCTTGTCGCCCAAGTCCTCATAGATCTGCTGGGCCTTCTGCCCGGCGGCGATCAGCTGGCTGCGGATGCTCGTGAGCTGGCCGGAGACGTCGCCCGCCTGCTGGGCGGCCTTGTTCACGGCAGACTGCACGCTGTCCAGCATCCGCTCCAACTGCCGCAGACCGTCGGCGAGGGTGCCCACGGCGTCCTGATCCTCCAGCTCGTCCAGACGTTTCGCAGCGTCGTTCAGGTCGCCTTGCAGGGTGGTGAGCTGGCTGCCCAGGGTGCGGAGATCTGCCTGGGTGCCCTCGATGTCCGGCTCCAGATTTTCCAGGCGCTGGAGCAGATCGACGGCGTCGGCCCCGGCCAGGTCCACCGTCTCCATGGTGTTGTCCAAGATCACGTCGATGGAATCCACCATCTCTTTGGCGGCAGTGTGGGTGGCGGTGAGCAGATCGTCCAGGGAACCAATGGCGACCTGGCCCTGGTCGATCGTGCTGTCCCCGGCCGGCAGGAGGGCCTGGATGCCCTGGTTCAGGTGGTCGGCGGAGCTGGTGAGGCTCTGGAAAATGTCCAGGGCATCCGAAATTTTGCCCAGGCTCCGGTCCCCCTCCCGCAGGCGGTCCAGGACCCGGTCTCCCAGGCTGCTGCCGTCGCCGTCCCAGTCGTCCGAAAAGGCGTTCAGGCCCGCCACGAGTGCCTGGGTCACTTCCTCCAAGAAGCTCTCATTGACCTCTTGCTGGACGGCGGAGACGCCCTTGTCGGTGATTTTCGGGGCGATGGCATTTTTCTTCTCGTTGATATAATACTCGATGGTGGGGCGGTGGATGTCGCCCTTCAAGACGCTCACCATATTCTCGCTGAAATCCTGGGGGATGATGATGGCGGCGTAGTAGTCCCCGGCCTGGACGCCCTGCAAGGCATCGTAGCGGTCCACAAATTGCCAGCCGATCTGGTCGTTGCCTTTTAGGTTCGTGACGATCTCGTTGCCCAGGTTGGTCGTGATGCCCTCCAGCTTGGTCCCGGCGTCCTCGTTGGCCACGGCGACCTTGATGCCCCCGGTGTTGGAATAGGGGTCCCAGTTGGCGGCAATGTTGAACCAGGCATAGAGGGCGGGCAGCAGGGTCACGCCGGCGATGATGACCAGGGCCAGGGCGTTGGTGCCCAGCCGGTGGAGGTCCCGGCGGAAAATGCGGATGATGTTCTTCATTGGGCCTGTTCCTCCTGTGCTTGCTGCGCTTCCCTCTGCTCCTCTTTCTGGTAGCGGTAGTCAAGATACTCGACCACAATGACGTAGGTAACAATGGCGATGACGCAGATGGTCCACCAAACCAGGGTCTGGACCATGTGGTCGGCGTCCCCCCATAAAATGGCGGCGGCGATGGGGCCGATGGTCAGCGTCAAAATGCCGCCCTTGACCAGCTTGGGGTACCGACGGCGGAACCGGGCGCGGATCGCCCGGCGGCGCAGGCGGGCCACGGACTCTCTGGCTCCAGCCACCGCGCCGAAGCGCATCATGGCGTGCTGGTCGGCGGCCCAGGGCGCCATGCCCTTGGCCCGGTAGACGGCAGCGTCGGCCTCCAGCTGCTTTCGGACCTGGGCCTTGGCCTGCTCCGTCTCCGGGGAGGGGGGCAGCCCGGCGAAGGACTCCTCGATAAAGGCTTCCAGCTCTTTGCGCATCCCGTGCCATCTCCTTTCCGAAAAATCTAAAAATCTGGTGTTGGTATCCTAGCAGAATAGTCCTATTTTAACAGGGTGTTACCCTGTTTACAATCCTTTTTCCCAGTGGAATTTTTACAAAATAGCAGTTCAAAGGGCGGCAGACGTCTCCGTCCACCGCCCTTTGGCGCGTCAGATTTCCTCCATGCCCTGCAAGTCCGCCAGGCTGATGCTGTCCAGGTAATCATAGATCACCTTGTCCAGCCCCTGCCACAGGGGAAGGGCGCGGCAGTGGCCTGCCTTTTCACAGCCCTGCTTCTCCCCCTTCAGGCAGGACACGGAAGCCATGCCCTCGCCCTCGGCCAGGCGAATGATCTCCCCGGCCCGATAGTCCGCCAGGGGCCGGCACAGGCGATAGCCGCCGCCCTTGCCCCGGATGGCCTCCACCAGCCCTGCCCGGCTGAGCGAGGCCAAAATATTTTCCAGATATTTGACCGAGATCTCCTGTCGGTGGGCGATGTCCTTGAGCGGGATGTACGAGCCTTTGGTCTGGTCCGCCAGGTCCAGCATCACCCGCAGGGCATAGCGCCCCTTGGTCGAGATCATCATGTGTGCATCCTCCTTCCTGTCGCCGCAGCGACAGTGTTCTGAAGGGCCTGCGCTGCTCCCTCCGGTTCGGGAGAGCAACTCAGACCCTGCGTAGTAATGATGCCCCTATTATACGCCAAGCAACAGGAAAAAGAAAGGGGTGCTTTGATTTTTCCAGTGATTTGATAGGTTTTTTGTAGAAAGCATATCACAAATAATAATTTATCGGTTCATTTATCAGTTTTTTGGTGAGCCGATAAATGAACCAATCGTTACCTGCTTTATCCTTGCTTCCGGGCTTCGCCCACCAGGGCGCTGGCGCCCAGGCGGTCGGCACCCAGGTCTAAATAGGCCTGGCCGTCCTCCAGGGTGCGGATGCCGCCGGAGGCTTTGACCTTCACGGAGGCGGGCAGGTTCTCCCGCAGCAGGGCCACGTCCTCGCGGGTGGCGCCGCCGGTGGAGAAGCCGGTGGAGGTCTTGACGTAAGCCACCTCTTCCTTGGCGGCCAACTGGCAGAGCTTGATCTTTTCCATGTCGCTGAGCAGGCAGGTCTCGATGATGACCTTCAGCGGGCGGCCCAGGCAGGCGGCCTTGATGCCGGCGATCTCGTGGGCGATGTCATCCCACTGGCGGTCCTTCACCATGCCGTTGTTGATGACCATGTCGATCTCGCTGGCCCCGTTTTCCACGGCGTCCTTGGTCTCAAAGATCTTGGCGGCGGTGGTGTTGTAGCCGTTGGGGAAGCCGATGACGGTGCAGATCTTTAAGTTCCCCTGGACATAAGCCGCCGCCTGCTTGACGAAGGACGGGGGGATGCACACGGTCGCGCAGCCGAACTCCATGGCCTCGTCGCAGAGGGTCTTGATCTGCTCCCAGGTAGCTTCGGGCTTGAGCAGGGTGTGATCTACATGGCTGAGAATGGTCGCAGTATCCATAATTTGATCTCCTTTTGTGGTTTGGTTTCGTGTTGTCTGAGTTTATTTTACCCGATTTCAAGGCTGGACTCAACGCTGAATTTACCGCATCGCCATGCTGTTGTTCAGCAGCAGGGTGCTGTATAGAAACAGCACGTCCTGATCCGTGACCTCCAGATACTTCCCCAGCTCTGCGCTGGTGATGTAGCGCAGGTCCACCAGCGTGATGGTCCGATAGCCGGAGGCCAAGAGCGGCGTGAGGCTACTACCGAAGGAATCCCGGAAGAGGATGAGGTTTTTGTCGGACGGGGCCTTGAGGTTCGTCAGCTGGATCAGCCCCTTCGAGCCGGAGAGGAACATGACGTAGGGATAGTTTTTGTGCCCGTAGGCCACCTCATACACTTTTCCCCGCTGGGGGCGGCCCATCTGGTCGTAAACCACGGTGTAGCACTGGTGCAGGGTCGGGCTGGTGAGGTAGGTCAGGGTGTCGTGCTCCATGGTCAGGCCCAATTGAACCGCGTAGCGGCCCACGAACGCCCGGTTGAAGCGCTGGGGGGCGTAGACCTCCGGCCCGTCGATGGAAGCTCCCATGGTCTCCGCCAGGCGCTGGGCCACAGGCAGGATCTTCTCCTGCCGCCAGTGGCTGTCGGTCCGGTAGTAGTCGTCCAGGGAGAGCAGGTCCGTCAGGTCGATGTAGGGCATGGCGGGGATCTGCGCCCGCAGGGACCGGATCAGGCCGTCGTAGTCCAGGGCCGGGTAGCCGTTGGTCTGCGAGAGATAGTAGTGTTTGTCCGGCACGACGGAGAGGTAACAGGTCGCGTCGGTCCCGGCCAGGTAGTGGTCGTAGACCCATTGGATCTTTTGGGCCACATGGTCCAGCATCCCCGTCCGCTGGGGGTATTCCAGCTCGGCCATCCAGCCCCCGGTCTCATACACGCCGTCCACATCCCGCCGCCCCAGGGCATAGAGATCCACCAGGGCTTTTCCCTGGCGGAATTGGTTCCGCAGGGGGAACTGGTCCTGGATGTGGGTCTCGAAATCCTCGCTGAAATGGGCCTTGGTCACGTTGGACCAATCCAGAAACCAGGCCATGCCCCGGTTCTCCACCGGGGAATAAGACTGGGGCTGGTGCAGCCACGTGGCCGCCGCCAGCACCACCAGCAGCAGCCCCACCACCAGCACCACAGCGCCCTCCCGGCTATGCAGGCCGCGGAGGGCGTTTTTGATGTTTTGACAATACGCATGGACTCGCTGCTTCATCCGATCCCTCTTTTCTTAGGGCAAAAACGTCAGCGCCGCGCCGTCCACCAGCCAGGCCGTTCCCAGCAGGAGGAGCAGGGCCAGCACCACCGGCTCCAGCACGGCAAGCACCCGCGCCGACCGTTTCCCCTGCCGCAGCGTTTCGATCCCGCGGACGGGCCAGGGCGTGGCAAACAAGACCGCCAGAACCAGCGGCACGGCATAGCTCCGCAGGAGATAGGCCCCGGCCTCTCCCAAGAGGCCGGCGTCCCCGCCGCCCAAGAGGGGCAGAAACAACGCAGAAAGGCTTTTGCAGCCCCCCGCCGTGCCCAGCACGCCGCCCAAGAGCAGCAGGACCCAGACGATCCCGCGCAGGCCCCGGCGCTGGTCCAGCCCCGGCTTCCGCGTCAAATTTCCCAGCCACAGCAGCGGCCCGGCAGTCAGCTCGCACAGGTCAAAGCCCAGCAGCTTCCCCAGGCCGACGGCCAGGTTCCCGTAGCTGGCCAGGGCATAATACACCGCCAGCGCCACCGCCGCCAGGCGGACCCAGGCCAGAAGAGCGCCCGTCTGCCCGAACTTCTCCACCTCTTGAGAAAACATCCAAAGGGTGTCCGCCAAGATCACTTTCTGGCACAGGCCCCAGACCAACCGCCGCAGGCCCTCTGCGCAGCGCGGCACGGTGTTTTCCCGGTCCAACAGCTGCTGTTCTAAGACAGGATAGGGCATCATCGGCTCCACCGCCCAGGGGGTGCCCACCAAATACAGGGCCAAATACACGGGGTTTTTCCGGGGCTTGATCTCCCGCCGGCAGACGCCCACCACATAGGCCGCCGCCTGCAAGATCACCACAAGCACAAACGGCCAGGTAAACATCCACCCCCTGGTCCAAAGGCAGAAAAACACGCTGGCCCCCAACAGAAACCAGTTGCGGGCCGCGTTGGTCTTCCCCCTGGGCAGCAGGCAGGAGACGCCAACCACCACCGGGAGAAAGTAATACAGAAACGAGAGGCTGACAAAGGTCACGACAGATCACTCACCCCGTCGCCGCCGTCCTCGTCCATGGACTGGGGGCACATGACGAAGAAGACCACGTCCCCCTCCCGGCGCACCACGGTCTCGTCGGCCTCGGTGCAGATGTTCCAGCGGGGGTTGGCCTGGTCCTTCAATGTCTGAACGAAGGCGTCGCCGTCGGTCCCCGCATCCAGGCGGAAAAGATAGCCCACAAAGGGAATGGTGCCGATGACGGGGGCGAACATGACCCCCTCGGCAAAGCCGGTGATCTCGTCGTTGCCAAAGCCCATGAGCAGGCCAGGCTCCACCGGCGTAACTTCCCCGTCGATGGGCAGGCCGGAGTCGTTCATGAGTGTGTTGCCCAGGTCCGTCAGGTCAAGGTTTGGATCGGCCTTCCCCCGCTCCTCAAACACCTGGACCAGCATCGTCCCCATGGTACCGGGGGCAGTCTCCCCCTGCCCGCAGGCAGCTAAGGTCAGCACGGCCAGCACGGCCAAAAAAATCGCAGTCAGTCGTTTGGTCATGGTATGCTCCTTTCGGTTTCGTTGGGTTAGTATACCACACCCCGCCCGGCAATACCAGCCCAAAAAACATCCCCCGGACGCAAACCAAGCTGCATCCGGGGGGAACCTTGCTTTCTCTCAATGGGGGGCTGCCGCCGTCTCCTGCACGGTCTTGGGGTGGGCGGCGCGATGCACACCCTTCACGATCTCGCAGACGATCAGCGGCGTGAGGGCCAGGCCCAGGGTGACACCCCACAGGGATAGGGTCAGGGGGACGACAGAGAAGGCCGCCTGCAAGGGCGGGGCCAGGAGGACGGCGGCTTGCAGGAGCAGGCCGACAAGAAAGGCCTTGTTCATGGCGGGGTTGGAGAAGACGCCCAGGCGAAAAAGGCTGGTCCGCTCGCTGCGGACGTCGAAGGCGTGGAACAGCTGACTGAGGGTCAGGGTGGCGAAGGCCATGGTGTTGGCCACGGCGTAGTCGTTGGAGAGATACAGCCCCAAGCCGTAGGCCAGGAGGGTGATGCCGCCGACCAGGATCCCCTGCCAGGCCAGGCGGCGGGAAAAGGCGCGGCTGAACAGCGGCTCGTGAGGGTCCCTGGGGGGCTGGTCCATCACCCGCCGCTCCACCGGCTCCATCCCCAGGGCCAGGGCCGGGAGAGAATCCGTGACGAGATTCAGCCAGAGCAGCTGCACCGGCGTCAGGGGCGCGTGGGAGAAGGGCAGGACCGTGGCCAAGAAGATGGTGAGGATCTCCCCGATGTTGCAGGAGAGCAAGTAGTGGATGGCCTTGCGGATGTTGGCGTAGATGCCCCGCCCCTGCTCCACGGCGGCGACCACGGTGGCAAAGTTGTCGTCGGTGAGGATCATGTCCGCCGCGCCCTTGGCCACGTCCGTGCCCGCTTTGCCCATGGCGCAGCCAATGTCGGCAGCCCGGAGGGCGGGGGCGTCGTTGACACCGTCGCCGGTCATGGCGACGACGCGGCCTTTTTTCTGCCAGGCCTGGACGATGCGGAGCTTGTGCTCCGGGGTCACGCGGGCGTAGACGGAGACCCGCTCGATCTCCTCCTCCAGGGCCTCTTGCGGCAGGAAATCCAACCCCGGCCCGTCGATGGCCTTGTCCCCCGGCCGGAAGATGTTCAGCTGGCGGGCAATGGCCACCGCCGTCTCCTTGTGGTCGCCGGTGATCATAATGGGCCGGATGCCCGCCGCCGCGCAGCGGTCCACCGCCGTCCTGGCTTCGGGCCGGGGCGGGTCCATCATGCCGATGAGGCCCACAAAGGTCAGGTCGTGCTCCAAGGTCTGGGCGTCAAACTGCTTGGGGGCGGCAGTCTCCTCCCGCTGGGCCACGGCCAGGACCCGCAGGGCCTGGCCCGCCAGGATGCGGTTTTCTGAAAGGATCCGCCCCCGGCTCCCAGCGTCCAGGGGTTTCCGGCCCCCAGGGCCTAAGAGATGGGTGCATTGGGCCAGGACGGCCTCCGGAGCCCCTTTCACGGCGATGAGGACCCCGCCGCCGGGGCAGGTGTGGCAGGTGGCCATGCGCTTGCGGACGGCATCGAAGGGCGCTTCCCCCCGGCGGGGGAAATCCTGGTCCAGGCGGGTTTTGGCAAAGCCCTCGCGGGCGGCCCGGAGGGCAATGGCCGTCTCCGTGGGGTCTCCGGTGAAATCGGTGCCGTCGGGGGTGGGCTTGGCGTCGCTGCACAGGGTCCCCAGGGTGAGGGCCAGGGGGCGCTTGCCGGGGGCGGCGGTCCAGACGTCTAAGACGGCCATTTGGTTCTTGGTCAGTGTCCCGGTCTTGTCCGAGCAGATGACGGACGCACAGCCCAGGGTCTCCACCGCAGGCAGGCGCTTGATGATGGCGTTGCGCTTGGCCATGCGTCCCACGCCAATGGCCAACACGATGGTGACGATGGCGGGCAGGCCCTCCGGGATCGCTGCCACGGCCAGGGCCACCGCCGTGAGAAACATGTCCAGAATGTCCCGGTGCTGGAGCATCCCCACGCCGAACATCACGGCGCACACGCCCACGCACACCAGGGAGAGGACTTGGGAGACCTCGCCCATCTTCCGCTGGAGGGGCGTCTGCCCCTGCTGCTGGCGGAGGAGGAGACCGGCGATCTTTCCCATCTCCGAGTCCATGCCGGTGCCGGTCACGACGATCTTCCCCCGGCCCCCGGTGACAACGGTGCCGCCGATGACCATGTTTTTCCGCTCGGCCAAGGGGGTGTCCGGGGGCAGACCGCTGCCGTCTCGCTTGGCCACGGCCCCGGACTCGCCGGTCATCGCCGACTCATCCGTCTGCAACCCGGCTTCCCATAAAATACGGCCGTCGGCAGGGACGTAGTCTCCCGCTTCCAGCCAGACGATGTCGCCGGGGACGAGATCGGTGCTGTCCAGCCTGGCCTCCCCGCCGTCCCGCAGGACCTTGGCCTTGGGGGACGAGAGCTTGCGTAGGGCCTCCAGGGCTTTCCGGGCGTTGTCCTCCTGCGAGACAGAGATGACGGTGTTGAACACCACAATGCCCAGAATAATGGCCGCGTCCAGCCAGTCCCGTCCGCCCCCGGCAAAAAACGACAGGGCCGCGGCGGCCAGCAGGACTAAGATCATCGGGTCTTTCAGCTGGCCCAGGACTTGGCGGAGCTTCCCCGCCTGGGGGACCTCGTCCAGCTGGTTGGGGCCATAGGCCGCCAGCCGCCGGGCGGCCTCCTGGCCGCTCAAGCCCCGGTCCGGATCGGTGTTCAAGGTCTCCAGCACCCGCCGGAGGCTGTCGCTGTAAAATGTACGCATACGATTCCCGCGCCCCTTCCGCTTCCATTGCTGGCTCTAGCATAGCGGACAGGCCCCTTTCGATTCTGTCACATTCTGGAATCTCAGAAAAGTTTTTCCTCTCCGAGATAAACAGCGGGAAGAGAACGCTGTGGTTCTCTTCCCGCACAAAATTTTGTGGTTATTTGTAGAATCTTGTCGAAGCGATTCTTTTCTGATATACTGACGTTGCTGCTGACTCCTTCGCAGTGGAAGGAGGTGAGCTGCGTGGAGACCGTTATGGCGTTCCTCATGTCAATTGTGGCAGACGTACTGTCGTACTTTATCTGCAAATGGCTGGATGATGATGGGGACCGGTAAGCAGTGACCAGCCTGAGGCGACTTAAGCCCGCGTCTCTGCAAAAATGCAATCAAAAAAGGGAACAGAACGCCACCGAGAAGCTGCAACTTCTGGTGGCGTTCGTGCTTACTGCGTGGATAAAAGTTATGGCGCTTTTTCCAAGTTCATTATAGTATATGCCTCACAGCCTTGTCAAGGCCTCCCCTGTGGAAAGATTTCGACACAGGAGCTTAGAAACCCTCTTGACAAGACCTGTGATTTGGTGTAAATTTACTTTCACAATGGAATACCACAAAGACAATGAAGAGAAGAGTACCCACGGCGATTCGCTTCAGAGAGTCCCGGTTGCTGAAAAGGGACGCGCTGACCTATGGGGAAGATGGTCTCGGAGTCGCGCACCGAGTGGCGGTTTGCCATTAGGCTGCGACGGGAGCGCCCGTCATCGCGCCAGGGTGTGCTTGCACCCGCTAAGGCCGGCTTCGTGAGGAGCCGCGCGAACCAAGGTGGTACCACGGCGAAGTTTGCCGTCCTTGATCTATGTCAAGGACGGTTTTTTTGTTGTATAGCCAGAATGATCCCGTCCTCCGGCCGCGCCGGATGGGGCGGCCCACCTTCGCCCGAAACGCGGCGAACCAAACCAAGAGAGAAGGGAGAACACCGTGAGTTTACCCATCATCCAAATTCAACATCTGAATAAGACCTTCGGCACCGGAGAGGCCGCCGTCCACGCCCTGGAAGACATCAACTTAGAGGTCCAGGCGGGTGAGATCTTCGGCATCATCGGTCTTTCCGGCGCAGGCAAGTCCACCCTGGTCCGCTGCATGAACCTGCTGGAGCGCCCCACCTCCGGCTCGGTCGTCGTGGACGGCAAGGACATGACCAAGCTCTCCGTGAAGGAGCTGCGCAAGGCCCGCAAGGACATCAGCATGATCTTCCAGAGCTTCAACCTGCTCATGCAGCGCACCGCCCTGGACAACATCTGCTTCCCCTTAGAGCTGGTCGGCACCCCCCGCGCCAAGGCCGTGGCCCGCGCGAAAGAACTGCTGGACCTGGTCGGCCTGGGCAACCGGGCCGGGGCCTACCCCGCCCAGCTCTCCGGCGGCCAGAAGCAGCGCGTCGCCATCGCCCGCGCCCTGGCCACGGACCCCAAGGTCCTGCTGTGTGACGAGGCAACCTCTGCCCTGGACCCCACCACGACCCTGTCGATTTTGGATCTGCTGAAGGAGCTGAACCAAAAGCTGGGCGTCACCGTGGTGGTCATCACCCACCAGATGAATGTCATCGAGGAAATCTGCCACCGGGTCGCCATTCTGGACCACGGCGTGGTGGCCGAGCAGGACACCGTGGAAGAGATCTTCTCCAACCCCAAGACGGACATCGGCCGCCAGCTGGTCTACCCCAACGGCGTGCGCATCGACCAGCTTCCCCCCGCCCAGGTCATCCGGGTGGCGTTCAACGGCGGCTCGTCCTATGAGCCGCTCATCGCCTCCCTGGCCATCGACTGCGGCGTGAAAGTCAATATTCTGGGGGCGGACACCCGCAACATGGACGGCAAGGCCTTCGGCACCATGCTCCTGGGCCTGCCCAAGGACCCCAAAGAGGCGGGCAAAGCCCTGGACTATATCAAGAGCCAGCCCGACATTACGGTAGAGGAGGTTTCCGGTCATGCTTGAGACGATTTCCCAGTTCTGGGGTCAGTACGGCGGCCTGCTGCTGGAGGGCACCAGGGACACCCTCATCATGGTGTTCATCTCCACCCTCTTCGCCTATGTCATCGGCCTGCCCCTGGGCGTGCTGCTGAGCATCACCCAGCCCCACGGCATCTGGCCCCATAAATGGCTCAACCGCATTCTGGGCTGGATCATCAACGTGGGCCGTTCCCTGCCCTTCATCATCCTGATGATCGCCATCATGCCCTTCACCAAGGCCCTCGTGGGCACCAAGATCGGCGTCCCCGGTGCCATCGTCCCCCTGGTTGTCTCCGCCGCGCCGTTCATCGCCCGCATGGTCGAGACGTCTCTGGCAGAAGTGGACGCAGGCGTGGTCGAGGCCGCCCAGTCCATGGGCGCTTCCAACCTCCAGATCGTCTGGAAGGTCTATCTGCCCGAAGCCGTGCCCTCTCTGATCCTGGGCGCGTCCATCTCCATCATCACCCTGCTCGGCTACACCGCCATCGCCGGTGCCGTCGGTGCCGGTGGTCTGGGCGACCTGGCCGTTCGGTACGGCTACCAGCGCCGCGTGACCTCCATGATGGTCGTCACCGTCATCTTCATCATCATCCTGGTGCAGGTGATCCAATCCGTTTTCAGTTGGCTGTCCACGAAGCTGGACAAGCGTCTGAGATAAATTTTATACCATCTTATTGTTAGGAGGAACTGATTCCCATGAAGAAGCTTCTTGCTCTGACCCTGGCGCTGGTTCTCTGCCTGGGCCTGGCTGCCTGCGGCGGCGGCACCAGCACGGACACCGACACCAACGCTGACACCTCTTCCGACGCCGACACCAACGGCGATGCTACCGCCAACGGCGAGACCATCACCCTGACCGTCGGTGCCACCCCCAACCCCCACGCTGAGATCCTGGCTCAGGTCAAGGACGACCTGGCTGCCGAGGGCATCGACCTGGTGGTGAAGGAGTATAGCGACTACGTCGTGCCCAACACCGCCGTGGAGGAGGGTGACCTGGACGCCAACTACTTCCAGCACACCCCCTACATGGAAAAGTTCAACGAGGAGAACGGCACCCATCTGGTTTCCGTGGGCAAGATCCACTATGAGCCCATGGGCATTTATCCCGGCCTCACCAAGACCCTGGAAGAGCTGCCCGACGGCGCTACCATCGCCGTGCCCAACGACGCCACCAACGAGGCTCGTGCCCTCCAGCTGCTGGCCGCACAGGGCCTGATCGAGCTGAAGGAGGACGCCGGTCTGAACGCCACCCCCAACGACATCACCAGCAACCCCAAGAACCTGCAGTTCAAGGAGCTGGAGGCCGCTATGCTGCCCCAGACCGCCAGCGAGGTCGACCTGTCCGTCATCAACTCCAACTTCGCCATGGAAGGCGGCATGAACCCCGCCACTGATTCCCTGGCTTCCGAGGACGCTGATTCCGAGGCCGCCCAGACCTTCGCCAACATCGTCGCCGTGAAGGAAGGCCACGAGAACGACCCCGCCATCCAGGCTCTGGTCAAGGCTCTGCAGTCCGACAAGGTCAAGGAGTACATCGAAAAGACCTACAGCGGCGCTGTTGTCGCCGTGTTCTAAGGTTTTCAGAACACACAAGAAACCTGATCTGCGCAAAGAACGGAGAAGCCCGCCCGCTTCTCCGTTCTTTTGTCCATTTCCCCTCTTGACACTTCGCCACAATATGATAAAGTAATATAGCTTTGCTTCGGAACTGGCCGGAGCAAAGCCTTTTCCTGCTTTTTTCCCGTTTTGATCTCGATCTCATAAGGAGGCACCGCTATGGCAACTACACCTTCCCGCACCGTAAAACCACCGGAAAATAAAATGGGCGTTCAGCCCGTCGGCCGATTGCTGGCCGGCATGGCGGTGCCCATGATGATCTCCATGCTGGTCCAGGCGCTGTACAACATCGTGGACAGCATCTTCGTGGCCCGGCTGAGTGAAAACGCCCTGACCGCCGTCTCCCTGGCCTTCCCCCTGCAAAACCTGATGATCGCCGTCTGCGCAGGCACCACCGTGGGTATGAACGCCCTGCTCTCCCGCTCCCTGGGGGCCAAGGAGCAGGACAAGGCAGACCAGGCCGCCAACACCGGCATCTTCCTGGCCTTCTGCTCCTTTGCTGTGTTCTGTCTCATCGGTGTCTTCTTCTCCCATACATTCTTCCGGATGCAGACTGACGTGGCGGAGATCGTGAACTACGGCACCATCTACGGCCGGGTCTGCCTGGGCTGCTCCATCGGCCTGTTCTGCCAGTTTACGTTTGAGCGCCTGCTGCAATCGACCGGCCGGACCCATCTCTCCATGTGCACCCAGATGCTGGGCGCCCTGCTGAACATCGCCCTGGACCCCATCTTCATCTTCGGTCTCTTCGGTGCCCCCCGGCTGGAGGTCGCCGGTGCCGCCGTCGCCACGGTCATCGGCCAGTGCTGCGCCGCCGTCGCCGCCTTCATCATGAACATCAAGTGCAACCCCGACATCCACCTGAACATCAAGAAGGTTCGCTGGCATTGGAACACCGTCAAGAACATCTATGAGATCGGCCTGCCCTCCATCATCATGCAGTGCGTCGGCTCCGTGATGGTCTTTGGCATCAACCGCATCGTCATCCCCTTCACGACCACCGCCGCCGCCGTGTTCGGCGCGTATTTCAAGCTCCAGAGCTTCATCTTCATGCCCGTCTTTGGCCTGAACAACGGCATGGTGCCCATCATCGCCTACAACTTTGGCGCTAAGAAACCTGACCGGGTGAAGAAGACCATCAAGCTGGCCGTCTGCGTGGCCGTGTGCATCATGGCCGTGGGCTTTGCGCTGTTTGAGCTGGTGCCCGGCACGCTGCTCTCCCTCTTCGATGCCTCGCCGGACATGCTGGCCATCGGCAAGCCTGCCCTGCGGATCATCGGCATCCACTTCCCCCTGGCCGGGTTCTGCATCATCGCCGGGTCCGTCTGCCAGGCCATCGGCAACCCGATGTACAGCCTGACCGTCTCCGTCTGCCGCCAGCTGGTGGTGCTGCTGCCGGCAGCGTGGCTCCTCTCCCGGACCGGTAACCTGGACCTGGTCTGGCTGGCCTTCCCCATCGCCGAGCTGATGTCTTTGACCCTCAGCTCCATCTTCCTGCGCAAGACCATCAAGCGGGCGGACCAGATCATGGCGCAGCCAGTGAAGCGATAACCCATACGATAAACTGGCTCCCCGCTGTCTTTTCTGAAACAGCGGGGAGTTTTTTCAGGCCATCTCCACCAATTCGCGGACTTTACAGGCGTGGTCCCACGCGCCCTGGGCCAGCTCATAAAACAGCTGGCGCAGGCAGGGGTCGTCTGTGGTCTCGATGCCGGTGAGATAGGCCGCCATGGTCGTCTGCTCCTGGGCGAAGCGGCGGCGCAGGGTGCCTAAGTACGAGGGCATGGGCGGGCACTTCTCCCCCTCCGGCCAGTAGCGCACGCCGGAGATGAGGAAATACGCCGCCGCCAGGCGTTTCGCCCGGTGCTTTTTCTCCCCGGACAGGGCCGCCAGCATCCGGGCCGGAGGCCCGCTGGCCCGGCGGGAGAGCTGCTGATACTCCCGCGCATCCGCCAGCTCCCGCCGCAGTAACGTCTGTAAGACGGGTGCACTGTCCAGACTGCCGGGGCCTAAAACGCCCATCGTGTCCTCCCGCGGAAAATCTCCTGCCGGGCGGCAGCCGGGGGGCGGGGCGGGCAGGGCGCAGGCTTTTGTGCCCGCCTCCTGCGTGGCTTCCTCGGATGGCTCAGCCCCCTCCGGGGCTTCCGGAGCCTGTGTGGGCGAAGCTCCGCCTGTGTCCCACACGATGGGGCAGGCCATGGGCTGATCCCCCATCACCCGCCGCCAGACCCGCGCAAAGACGGCGTTTTTGTCCTCCTCTGCCCCCATCTGGGGGGCGCTGGGACGCTCCTGCATATCCATTCCTCCTCGTTCCGTTTTCTTATCCTATGCAGCTCGCCCCGCTTCTGTCCGCCGGGGCGGGGTCGGGCGCAAAAATTCCCCGCCTGGACGCGGAAGTATCTTGACAGACTGCGGTTTGCCCATTAAAATAAAATTAGTATAAATGTGCGGTTTGAGAGGCGGGTCCAGCATCCTGGCCCACCGGGACCTCTCCGCCGCTTTCTGCGGGGCCATCTCCCTGGTACAAGGGTCATTCGGCTGCCGCGATTTTATGCGAAATTTTATAGAAACGGAGGTGTGTCCCGACCCTATGCTGCCCATTATCTTAACCGGCGTGATCGCGTTCGTGGTCGCGCTTGTGATAGGAATTCCCGCCGGCATCCTGTACCGCAAAAAAGTGGCGGAAAAGGAGATCATCAGCGCCGAGGAGGAAGCCAAGCGCATCCTCAACGAAGCCATCAAGAGCGCCGAAAGCAAAAAGCGGGAAGCCCTGGTAGAGGCCAAGGAAAAGATCCTGGCCGACAAAACGGAATTCGAGAGAGAAGCAAAAGAGCGCCGTGCAGAGTTACAGGAACAGGACCGCCGTCTTCAGCAGAAGGAAGAGACGCTGGAGCGGAAGATGTCCAACCTGGAAAAGAAAGAAGAAACCTACAACCGCCGTCTGACCGAGCTGGACAAAGCCCACGAGGAGGTGGACCGGCTCCAGGAGGAACAGAGAACCACCCTGGAGCAGATCTCTGGCTACACCGCAGAGGAAGCCAAAGCAGAACTGATCGCCAAGCTGGAGACCGAAGTGACCCACGAGGCCGCCATGAAGATCAAGGAAGCCGAGGCCCACTACAAGGAAGAGGCCGACACCAAGGCCAAGGAGATCATCGGCCTGGCCATCCAGCGCTGTGCCGCTGACCACGTGGCGGAGGCCACCGTCTCCGTCGTTCCCCTGCCCAACGACGAGATGAAGGGCCGGATCATCGGCCGAGAAGGCCGCAACATCCGCACCCTGGAGACCCTCACCGGCGTGGACCTCATCATCGACGACACCCCGGAGGCCATCACCGTCTCCTGCTTCGACCCCGTCCGCCGGGAGATCGCCCGCCTGACCCTGGAAAAGCTCATCCTGGACGGCCGCATCCACCCCGCCCGCATCGAGGAAATGGTGGAAATGGCCAAGCGCGAGGTGGACGCCACCATCAAGGCCGAGGGCGAACGCGCCGTGCTGGAGACCAACGTCATGGGCCTGCACCCGGAGCTGATCAAGCTCATCGGCCGCATGAAGTACCGCACCAGCTACGGTCAGAACGTCTACAACCACTCCATCGAGGTCGCCCAGCTGGCCGGCCTCATGGCCGCCGAGATCGGCGTCGATGTCGCCACCGCCAAGCGGGCCGGTCTGCTCCATGACCTGGGCAAGGCCGTGGACCACGAGATCGAAGGCTCCCACGTCACCATCGGCGTGGAGCTGGCCCGGAAGTACAAGGAGAGCAAGGAAGTCATCCATGCCATCCACGCCCACCACAACGACGTAGAACCCCAGACCGTCATCGCCTGCCTGGTGCAGGCCGCTGACGCCATCTCCGCTGCCCGACCCGGCGCACGGCGCGAGAATCTGGAAAACTACATCAAGCGCCTGGAAAAGCTGGAGGAAGTCACCTCTTCCTTCCGCGGCGTCGAGAAATCTTACGCCATCCAGGCCGGCCGCGAGGTCCGCATCATCGTCAAGCCCGAAGTCGTCAGCGAGGACGAAATGACCCTCCTGGCCAGGGACATCGCCAAGCGGATCGAGGACGAGCTGGAATACCCCGGCCAGATCAAAGTGCATCTGCTGCGGGAAGTCAAGGTCGTCGAGTACGCAAAATAAATCATTTTCTCAGCATCTTCCCCTGCCCCCTGGACGGATTCGTCCAGGGGGCGGTTTTTTGCTGCCTTTCCGGCAGAATTTTCGGTCAAATTTTCCGTTTTCGCTCTTTTGGTTTTGGGGCGGATGGCCTATAATAGGGGTACTATGACCCAAAGGAGGCCCAACCATGCTGCTGCACATCCTTGCCGTCGGGGACGTGGTGTCGGAGCGAGGGCTTGACTGCCTGCACCACCACCTCCGGGCTTTGAAAAAAGAACACGACATCCACTTCACCGTCGTCAACGGCGAAAACGCCGCCGGGCTGGGCCTGCTGCCCCGCCACGCCGATGAAATTTTCGACGCCGGAGCCGACGTCATCACCCTGGGCAACCACACCTGGAGCAGGCTCCAGATCGCGGATTACCTGGACCAGAACCCCTATATCCTGCGCCCGGCCAACTTCGCCCCCAATCTCCCCGGCCGGGGCTTCGGCGTATTTGAAGGCCCCCAGGGGCTTCGCATCGGCGTGCTGAATCTCATGGGCCGCTTTGAGCTGGACAGCAACCTCTCCTCCCCCTTCGAGAAGGCCGACCGCATCCTCGCCGGAGAGGGCAGGGACGCAGACGTAATGCTCGTGGACTTCCACGCCGAGGCCACCAGCGAAAAGGGGGCCTTGGCGTGGTATCTGGACGGCCGCGCCCAGGCCGTGTGGGGCACCCACACCCACGTCCCCACCGCCGACACGCAGATCCTGCCCAAGGGCACCGGTTTCGTCACCGACCTGGGCATGACCGGCCCGGCCCGGTCTATTTTAGGCGTGAAGCCGGAAAATTCCATTGCCCGCTTCCTGGGCCAGCTCCCCCGGCGCTATGAGGCCGCAGGCGGCCCCTGCAAGCTCTGCGCCGTCCGCTTCACCATCGACACCCAGACCAAAACCTGCGTCGAGGTGACGCGCGTGGATGTGTTTGACTGACTCTCTGCCTTTGCAGAAATTTTGACTTGAAGGAGGGACTTCGCGTGCTGACCTTTCTCCACGCCGCCGACTTTCATTTAGACTCCCCCTTCCACGCCCTGCCCCCCGACCAGGCGGCAGAGCGCCGGCAGGAGCAGCGCCAGCTCCTCACCCGCCTGGCCGACGCCGCCCGGCAGAGCCAGGCCGACCTGATCTTCCTGGCCGGGGACCTCTTCGACAGCCAGCGGGTCCGGCCGGAGACCATCCAGGCCCTGTATCAAGTGCTGGAGGAGCTGGAAGCCGAGGTGTTTCTTTCCCCCGGCAACCACGACCCCTATACCAAGGTCTCCCCCTACCATAAATTCACCTGGCCCAGCCACGTTCACTTTTTCACCACCCCCACCCCCCAGCGGGTGGAGCTGCCCCAGTTGGGGGCCGTGGTGTACGGCGGAGCGTTTACCGCCTCCTATCGGATGGACAGCCCCCTGGCCGGGCTGCACGCCCAGGAGGAGGGGCTGGCCGCCTTCGGCTGCTTCCACGGCGACCCCGCCTCGGCCCACAGCCGCTACGGCCCCATCCCCCAGAAGGAGATCGCCGCGTCGGGCCTAGACTATTTGGCCCTGGGCCACCTCCACACCGCCAGCGGCCTGCTCCGGGCGGGCAAGACCTGGTACGCCTGGCCCGGCTGCCCGGAGGGGCGGGGCTTTGACGAGACCGGCGACAAGGGCGTTTACTTAGGCCAGTGGGAGGCCGGACGGGTCAAGCTGGAGTTTCTTCCCCTGGCCCGCCGCCGCTATCTCACGCCCCAAATTGACATCACCGGCCGGGATCCGGCGGATGCCCTGGAGGCCTACATCCGCACCGCCCGCCCGGAGGATATCCTGTGCATCACCCTCACCGGCCAGCGGGACCCGGAGGCCGAGCCGGATCTCACGGCCCTGACCGCCCTGGCCTCCAGCTATTTTTACAGCGCATCGCTGTATGACAACACCTGTCTCAGCCAGTCGATCTGGGCCAGGCGGGACGAGGACACTCTCACCGGCCTCTTCCTCCGCGCCATGGCCCAGCGCCTGCAAGAGGCCCCGAAGGAGGAACAGCCCCTGCTGGAGCGGGCGGTCCGCTTTGGCCTGGCGGCCCTGGAAGGAAGGGAGGAGCCGAAATGAAGCT
This sequence comes from Clostridiales bacterium, assembly GCA_004556345.1. GTDB lineage: Bacteria > Bacillota > Clostridia > Oscillospirales > Oscillospiraceae > Evtepia. The sequence continues at coordinate 33,377 of SFHQ01000009.1, forward strand.
GCTGCGTCTCACCGCCACCTTTGGCTGTCTCGACCACGCCACGTTAGAATTTGGCCCCGGCCTGACCCTCATCGAGGCCCCCAACGGCGGCGGCAAATCCACCTGGTGTGCGTTTTTGCGCACCATGCTCTACGGCCTGGACACCCGCCAGCGGGACAAGAAAGGCGCCCCCGCCGACAAAAACCGCTACCGCCCCTGGAACGGCGCCCCCATGGAGGGGCTGCTGGTCTGCGAGCACGAGGGAAAGCGCTTAGAGCTTCGCCGCACCTCCGCCGGCGGCGTGCCTATGGGCGAGTTCTCCGCCCGCTGGCAGGAGACCGGCCTGCCCGTGGATGGGATGACGGCGGAAACCGCCGGGGAGCTGCTCACGGGCCTGAGCCAGGAGGTCTTTGACCGCTCGGTCTTTCTCAAGCAGATGGACCTGGCCGTGAGCCAGAGCCAGGAGCTGGAGAAAAAGATCACCGCCCTGGTCTCCACCGGCGAGGAGGACATCTCTTTTACCGAGGCCAACGACTGTCTGAAAACCTGGCTCCACCGCCGGCGGTTCCACAAAACCGGCCAGATCCCTCAGCTGGAAGCCAGAGAGGAAGCCCTGCGCCAGAGCCTGGACCAGACCACCGCCCTCCGCCAGGAGCTGGACCAGCTCCGCACCCGCGCCAACAGCCTGCGCCGCCAGCGGGACCAGTGGGAGAGCCGCCTCTCCAAGGAGCAGGACGAGGCCCAGAGCCTGAACCAAAAGCGCCACGCCGAGGCCGCCGCCGAGCTGGACGCCGCCGAAGCGGAGCTGCAAAAACTCCAGGCCCAGCAGACCGACCCGGAGCAGCAGACCGACCCCGAAGCCGGCGACCTGGCCGAGGACATCCAGGCCACCCAGGACGATCTGGCCAGCCGGCGACGCTTGATGGCGGGCTTTGTCACCCTCATCGTCCTCCTCAGCCTCTGCGCGGCGGCGGCCTATGCCATCCCGGCCTTTGTGCTGCCCCGCTTCCCGGACTTCCCCTTGCAGCTTCCCGAAATCCCCCTGCTGTTCGTGGCCCCCATCGTGGGCGGGCTGTGGGTGCTGGTGCTGCTCTTTGCCATCATCAAGGCCATCTGCGACCACCGAGACGGAAAAGAACTGACAAAGCTACAGGACTTATACGACCAGCGCACCCAGGAGCTGGGCCAGCTGGACCAGGCCTTGCAGGAGGCCAAAATTCGCCGGGACCTGGCCCTGCGCTACTTCGACGCCGTGAGCCAGGCCAGCGGGAGCACCCCCTACCAGCCCCCGGAGGCCGAGGCCTGCCGGGCCTCCCTCCACCAGACCGAGCAGGAGATCGCCCAGCTCCAAGGCCAGCTCACGGCCCTGGGGGACCCCCTGCTCATCGACGCAGAGCTGGACGAGCTGCAAAGCACCATCTACCGCCACCAGACGGATTATGATGCCCTGGAGATCGCCATGCAGGCCCTCCAGGAGGCCGACAGCCAGCTCCACGCCCGCTTCTCTCCCCAGCTGGGCCAGAAGGCCGGGGACTACTTCCGGCAGCTCACTGCGGGGCAGTTTGACCAGGTGAGCTTAGACCGAAGCCTGAACGTCACCGTTCGTCAGACCGGCTCCCTGGCCGACCGCCCCCTGGCCCTGCTCAGCCAGGGGACAAAGGACCAGCTGTACCTCGCCTTGCGCCTGTCCATCGCAGACCTGGTCCTGCCGGCGGGCGCAGCCTGCCCCTTCGTCCTGGACGACGCCCTGCTGGCCTTCGACGACCAACGCCTGGACCTGGCCCTGGACCTGCTGCGGCAGCTGGCTGAGCGCAGGCAGGTCATCCTCTTCAGCTGCCAGCGCCGGGAGCAGGCGCGGCTGGCAGGGCAGGCGGGCGTGACCGTCATCCCCCTCCCCGGCACCTGAAACAGTTGCCATCCGGGAGAAAGTGGGGTATAATAGGACAGCTTCAAAAGGAGGTCAACTTCATGTCTCAACCCACCCCCCCTGAGGAGCAGCGTCCCGCTGAGGCGCCCGCTCCGGAAGAAACCAACGAGGAAAACACCAAAGAAAAAAAACGCAAGCCCGGTGCCTTTGCCGCCGATGTCTATGGCTGGTTCCAGGCCCTGGCCTTTGCCCTGGCCTTTTTGCTGATCTTCTTCACGTTCTTCGGCCGCATCATCGGCGTGGACGGCCACTCCATGGACCCCACGCTGAACGACCAGGACATGCTCTATCTCAGCAGCTTCCGCTACGAGCCCCAGCAAGGGGACATCGTCGTCCTGCACAAGAACTTTGAGGGCATCAACAAGCCCATCGTCAAACGCGTCATCGCCGTGGGCGGCCAGACCGTCGAGATCGACTATGACTCGAACACCGTCTACGTGGACGGCGAACCCATCCACCAGGACTTTATCCTGGAGCCCATGGTCCAGCCCTCCAACCCCGCGATGCAGCAGACCTATTGGGAGGTCCCGGAGGGCAGCGTGTTCGTCATGGGCGACAACCGCAACAACTCCCTGGACAGCCGGGACGACGAGCTTGGCCCCGTGGACAACCGCTATATCCTGGGCAAGGCCATCTACACCCTCCTGCCCGCGGAACACGCCGGTGCCATCGAGCACCCCACGCTGTAAGGGGGTGACGACGTGCGACTGGACAAATGGCTCAAGGTCTCCCGCCTCATCAAGCGCCGCACCGTGGCCAACGAAGCCTGCGACAACGAGCGTATCTCCGCCAACGGCCGGGTGGTGAAAGCCTCCTACGACGTGAAGGTCGGCGACAAGCTGGAAATTCGCTTCGGCGCCCGCACCGTGACCCTGGAGGTCCTCTCCATCACAGAAATGAAGGGCAAGGAGAACGCCGCCTTTATGTACAAGGAGCTCTGACCCCTGCATACCCTCTGCCCCCGCAGAGGGTATTTTTCCGGTCAGATGGGGAAAAATCCTTGAGATATAAGGATTCTTCATTGCTTTTTCCCCGCAGTAGGTGTAAGATATCTCAGTATTTACCTGACAGTCCCCCGGCCCTGCGCCGGGGAGAACGGGGCCATTGCCCCGCTAGGGAGGATCACACACATGCACTTTACCTTTGCACAGTATCAGGAAAGCGCACAGTTTCTGAAACACCGCCTGGGCAATTTCCAGCCCAAGGTGGCCATGGTCCTGGGCTCCGGCCTGGGCTATCTGGGCGATCTCGTGGAGCACGCCATCGTCGTGCCCTACGGAGAAATTCCCCACTTCAAGCACTCCACCGCCCCCGGCCACAAGGGCCAGCTGGTCTTCGGGACCTTGGCTGGTCAGCCCGTGGCCGTGATGCAGGGCCGGATGCACCACTACGAGGGCTACTCCTACGAGGAAGTGGCCTACGCCGTACGGGTGCTGCGCCTGCTGGGCTGCCAGACGCTGTTCGTCACCAACGCCGCCGGCGGCGTGAATTATAGCTTCCACGCCGGGGACCTGATGCTCATCACCGACCAGATCAAGATCTTTTTGGAGTCCCCCCTGCGGGGCGAGAACCTGCCGGAGTTCGGCCCCCGGTTCCCGGACTCCTCCTATCTCTACACCCCCAAGCTCCAGGCGCTGGCCAAACAGCAGGCCCGCGCCCTGGACATCGACCTGAAGACCGGCGTGTATATGTACTTCCCCGGTCCGCAGTATGAGACCCCGGCAGAGATCCGCATGGCCCGCATCTTGGGTGCGGACGCCGTGGGCATGTCCACCGCCCCGGAGGTCATCACCGCCGGGCACTGCGGCATGAATGTGCTGGGCATCACCCTGGTCTCCAACATGGCAGCCGGGGTCCTGCCCCAGAAGCTCACCGAGCAGGAGGTCCTGGACGCCGCCGAGGCCGCCAAGGAGAAGTTCTCCGGCCTGCTGCTGGCCTGCCTGGCCCACCTGGACGAAGCGTAAGGGAGGCCAGAGCACACCATGGAAGAAACCACCCTTTTGTATCACTGCCGCGCCCTGTGCATGGACGAGGCCGACACGCTCCTGGACGACGCTTTTGTCGTTGTCCAGGGCGCGACCATCCGCTCCGTGGGCACCGAGCGGCCCGCCGGGGAGTTTACCCACGAGATCGACTGCGGCGGCAACGTCCTCATGCCCGGCCTCGTCAACGCCCACACCCACATCCCCATGACCCTGCTCCGGGGCTACGGCGGCGGCTGTGACTTGCAGACCTGGCTCAACGACTGGATCTTCCCCGCCGAGGCCAAGCTGGACGACCGGGCCGTGAAGGCCGGGGCGGGCCTGGCCCTGGCGGAGCTGATCGCCAGCGGCGTGACCACCATCGCTGACATGTACATGCACACCCCCGCCATCGCCGAGACGGTCTTGCAGGCGGGCATCAGCGCAAACCTCTCCTGCGGCGGCGTCTACTTCGGCGCTCCGGCGGACTTTTCCCCCAAGACCTGCAACGACTGCGGCAATCAGATCCGCCTGACCGAGGAATGGCACGGGGCTGGGGACGGACAAATTTTGGTCGATGCCTCCATCCACGCGGAGTACACCTCCAACGTCCCCCTGTGGCAGTGGATGGCCCAGTACGCCCAGGACCACAAGCTGGGCATGCACGTCCACCTCTCCGAGACCCAGCACGAGCACGAGGCCTGCCAGGAGCGCTGGGGCCTGACCCCCTTTGGGATCCTGGACAAGTTCGGCGTCTGGAACACCCGTGCCATCGCCGCCCACTGCGTCTGGACCACGGAAGAGGACTGGGCCGGCATGGCTGCCAAGGGCGTCAGCTGCGTGCACAACCCCGTGTCCAACCTAAAGCTCGGCTCCGGCGTTGCCTGGATCCCCGCCATGAAAAAGGCCGGGGTGAACATCGCCCTGGGCACCGACGGCGTCTCCTCCAACAACAACACCGACATGTTTGAAGAGATGAAGTTCGCCGCCGTCCTGCACAACGGCGTCCAGCGCGACCCGCTGGCCCTGCTGCCCAAGGACGTGCTGGCCATGGCCACCAGGGACGGGGCCAAGGCCCTGGGCCGGAAGACCGGCCAGATCGCCCCTGGCTACACCGCCGACCTCATCCTGGTGGACTTCGACCGCCCGGCCCTGACCCCCTGCCACAGCGTCCGGGACAATCTCGTCTACTCCGCCAACGGCTCCGCCGTGGTGATGAATATGGCGCGGGGCAAGGTCATATACAAAGACGGGGCCTTCCTGACCCTGGACCTGGACCAGATCAAGGCCGAGGTGAAAGACTACGCCCTGCCCCTGCTGTTCGGCTAATCTCAGCACGACCGGAGGAATCAAACCTTGAACAAACGAACCCAAAAAAGCAATGCCAAAAGCAGCACCTTCTTCGGCGGCGCGGCCATTCTGGCCGCCAGCATCGCCGTGGTGAAGGTCATCGGCGCCCTCTATAAAATTCCCCTGGGCCGAATTTTAGGGGACGTGGGCTTTGGCCACTTCAACAACGCCTATGCCATCTACAACCTGCTGCTGATGGTCTCCACCGCCGGCCTGCCCGTGGCCATGTCGAAGACCATCTCCGAGGCCAACGCCCTGAACCGGCGCAACCAGGTCAGCCGCGTGTTCCACGTGGCCCTGGTCACGTTCATCATCCTAGGCTCCATCAGCAGCCTCATCATGTTTCTCTTCGCCCAGCCCCTGGCGAACTTGCAGGGTGACAGCCTGGCCGCCCCCGCCGTGCGGGTGATGGCCCTGTCCTGCTTCTTCGTGTGTACCATGTCGGCCTACCGGGGCTACGCCCAGGGGCACTCGGACATGGTGCCCACCGCCGTCTCCCAGGTCTTGGAGGCCATGACCAAGCTGATCGTCGGCCTGTTTTTGGCCTGGTATCTGCTGCGCCTGGGCTTTGGCAGTGAGTTCTCTGCCGCCGGTGCCATTGCCGGCGTCACCGCCAGCGGCCTGGTCTCCCTGGTCTACCTGATGATCCGCTTCCGCCGGAAAAACAGCGCCCAGGGCCTGGCCAAGACCGACGACCGGCCGGAGAGCGCCAAGCACATTTTGAAGGTGCTGGCCTCCATCGCCATTCCCATCACGCTGAGTTCTTCCGTGGTGCCCATCACCACCTACTTAGACACCGTGCAGGTCCAGAACCTGCTGCAAAGCGCCCTGGGCTACTCCGAGGAGCTGGCCGTGAGCCTGTACGGCTGCTACCAGAAGGCCATCACCATCTACAACCTGCCCTCGGCCTTCATGGTCTCCCTGACGGCCTGCATCGTTCCCGCCGTCTCTGCGGCCCTGACGAAGAAGGATAAAATCGGCGCCGGCAAGATCGCCGAGTCCGCCCTGCGCGTGGGCGCTCTGCTGGCCCTGCCCGCCGGGGTGGGCCTGGCTGTGCTGTCCGGCCCCATCATCCAGATGCTGTACCCGGAGACCAACCAGGAGATCGCCAGCCACTGCCTGATGGTCCTGGGCATCGCCTCCGCCTTCGTGTGCATGATGCTGCTGTGCAACGCCATTTTGCAGGCCAACGGCCGCGCTGCCCTGCCCATCTGGTTCATCGCCATCGGCAGCGCCACGAAGCTCATCGTGAACTTCATCCTGGTGCAGATGCCCTCTGTGGGCATCAAGGGTGCGCCGGTGGGCACGCTGGTGTGCTTTATGCTGGTCTCCGTGATGGAGCTCATCGCCATCAAGCGCGTCACGCCCCACCCCCCCAAGTACCTCCGGGTGTTTGTCAAGCCCGTCCTTGCTGCGGCCATCATGGGTGCGGCAGCCCGCGCCGCTTACGGCATCCTGGCCGGGCACCTGGGCAACACCATGAGCGTGGCCGGGGGCATCGTGGTCGGTGCCATTGTCTATGCCATCCTGGTGCTGGTGCTGCGCATCGTCTCCAAGGATGACCTGTCCCTCATGCCCAAGGGCGATAAGATCGCCAAGCTGCTGCACATCAAGTGAGCTGCGCACAGAGGGAGGCACAGAAGTATGGTAGACTTTACACAGAAAGCGCAGTATACCGTGGAGGACCTGCGGCGCATCGTGGCCCTGCTCCGGGCCCCTGGGGGCTGCCCCTGGGACGGTGCCCAGACCCACGAGAGCATCCGCCGGAACTTCATTGAGGAAGCCTATGAGGTGGCCGAGGCCATCGACGAGCAAAGCCCCGCCCACCTGAAAGAGGAGCTGGGCGACGTGCTGCTCCAGGTGGTCTTCCACGCCTCCCTGGAGGAGGATGCAGGCCGCTTTGACCTGGACGACGTGGCCGACGGCATCTGCAAAAAGCTCATCTTCCGCCACCCCCATGTCTTTGGGGACGGCGGCGAGGGCACCGCGGAGAGCTGGGAGGCCCTCAAGCGCCGGGAGAAGGGCCAGACCACCTACACCGCCACCCTGGAAGCCGTCGCCAAGAGCCTGCCCGGCCTGTGGCGGGCGGAAAAGCTCCAGTCCAAGGCGGAAAAGGCGGGCTTTGAATGGCCCAACGTCCAGGCCGCTCTGGACAAGCTGGCCGAAGAGCTGGGCGAGCTCCAGTCCGCCGTGGCGGACGACACCAACATCAAGGAAGAGCTGGGAGACCTGCTGTTCGCCGCCGTCAAGGTGGCCCGGTTCTTTCGCATAGACCCTGAGGAAGCCCTGGAGGGGACGTGCGAAAAATTCATTCGCCGCTTCTCCGCAGTGGAGGCGGCAGTCACGGCCCAAGGCCAGGACATGAAAGACGTAGACGTATCCCAGCTGATGGTCTACTGGAACCGGGCCAAGCACCCGGCCAAGGACGAAATTGAGGAAACTGAAGAAGAGAAAGGACAATCAACATGAACAAGACTGAACTGATCCTCGGCGTGGCCGAAGAGACCGGCTTTTCCCGGAAGAACGTAGAGATCGGCCTGAACGCCGCCATCAACCTCATCACCAAGGCTCTGTCGGACCAGGAGAAGGTGCAGATCGTGGGCTTCGGCGCTTTCGAGACCAAGGTCCGCGCCGAGCGCATGGGCCGCAACCCCAAGACCGGCGAGGACATTCCCATCCCCGCCACCAAGGTCCCCGCCTTCAAGGCCGGCAAGGCCCTGAAGGACGCCGTGGACAAGTAAGCTGACGCAGCACAAAAGCCCCAGTCGTTTTGACGCGACTGGGGCTTTCTGTCGAGAGCATTCGGAGCATTCTGAGCGAGAGGAGCAACTGCTATGTTTTCCAACTTTTTGGCCGTCGGTGCAGGCGGGGCCATCGGGGCCATGGGCCGCTACGCCGTGGGCCTCATCCCGGCCTTGCAGCGGGGGGCGTTCCCCCTGCACACGCTGCTCATCAACCTGGGCGGTGCCATCCTCATCGGCATGGCCGCCGCCAGCGCCCAGCGCTGGGCGGACCTCTCCCCCAGCCTCCTGCTGTTTTGGCGGGTCGGCATCTGCGGGGGCTTTACGACGTTTTCCACGTTCTCGCTGGAGTCCCTGACCCTGCTGGAACATGGGCGGACGGGGCTGTTTGCCCTTTACGCCCTCCTCAGCGTGGCCCTGTGTTTGGTTGGCGTGTGGCTGGGCAAAACGATGATCGCCGGCTGATCACAGGAACGCCAGCGCATCCCCCAGCTTCTGACACTGCTCCAGCAGGTCCTCCGTCCGGGCGTTGACTTTTTCCAGGTCCCCGCCCCGCCCGGCCATTTCCAGGGCCTCGGCGTTGTCGCCCAGGTCCATGGCCCCGATCCAGCGGGCGGCGCTTTTCAGGCTGTGGACCTCGATGCTGTAATCCTCCCACTTCTCCTCCTCCCAGTCCTGCCGGATGCGGCGGAGGTAGCCGGGGATCTGTTCCCGGAAGAGGAAGAGGGTCTTGCGGTAGGCGTCCCCCGTGCCGCAGTAGGACATGCCCCGGACCACGTCGATGCCGGGCAGGTTTTGCAGGTCCTCCGGCAGCTCTTCCCCCGGCAGAGTGCCCAGGGGAATGACGGGGGCCTTCTGCTTGTCCTCCGGCACCCAGGCGCGGAGGGTGTTGTCCAGCTTGTCCAGCTCGATGGGCTTGGGCAAAAAGTCGTTGAAGCCGCTGCGGAGAAACTCCTCCCGCACGCCCTTCATGGCGTTGGCGGTCAGGGCGATGATGGGCACCACGGCGAAATAGGGGTCTTTCTTGCCCATCTCCCGGATATGCTGGGTGGTCTCCACGCCGTCCATGTCCGGCATCATGTGGTCCATGAGGACCAGGTCAGGCCAGACCTGGGTCATCTGCCGCAGAGCCTCCGGGCCGGAGCGGGCGGTGTAGACCTCCATCTCATAGGGGCCAAGCAGACCCTGGCAGACCTTCAGGTTCAGGGGCTGGTCATCCACCACCAGGACCACCGCTTCGGGGGCGGTGAAGGAGTTGTAGCTGCCGGTGTCCGACCGCTGCTCCTCGCTGCAATAGGGGCCGCAGGGGGTGGGGTCGATGACTTTCTGGGGCAGGCGCACCCAGAAGTTGCTGCCCACGCCGTAGGTGCTGTCCACGCCCAGCTCGCCGTGCATCAGCTCCGTGAGCTTCTGGCAGATGGGCAGGCCCAGGCCGGTGCCCTCGATGTGCCGGTTGGCCTTGCGGTCCAGGCGGCCGTAGCTCTGGAAGATGTAGGGCAGGTCCTCCTTGCGGATGCCCACGCCGGTATCCTCCATGTGGATGACCAGTACACCGTCCTCCCCCTGGGGCTCCCAGGTGACGGAGAGGGTGATGGAGCCCTCCTTGGTGTACTTGATGGCGTTGCCGCCCAGGTTCATCACAATATGACTGATGTTCACGTCGTCGCCGTAGAGCGTCGTCGGAATATTCTCATCCAGCTGGGCGTGAAAGTCCAGCTTTTTTTCTTGGGCACGCATCCGCAGGATCGTCACCACATCGTGGAAGGGCGAGTGGATGTGATAGCTCTCCTGGGAGATCTCCATCTTGCCCGCCTCGATCTTGGACAGGTCTAGGATGCTGTTGATGTTGTCCAGCAGAATGCGGCCGCTGCTGCGGATGTCCCGGAAGCAGTTGTCCTTGGACTCGCTCGCGTCCTCCCGCAGGCCCAGCTCGGACATGCCCAAAATCGCGTTGAGGGGGGTGCGGATGTCATGGCTCATGTTGGCCAAGAACTGGCTCTTGGCCTGGCTGGCGGCCTCGGCGGCCTGGGCGGTGACGCGGGCCTTTTCCTCCTCCTGGCGGAGGTTGACGGTGGCCGTGTCGTCCTCAAAGACCCACAGCGTCTTTTGGTTCTGGGGCGTGTAGCTGGGCATGGCAAAGACCCGCAGGCGGAGCCAGGTGTCGTTCTTCTTGTGGAAGAGAAACTCCACCTGACGCTTCTTTTCCAGGCGGCGGCGAAGATTGTCGAAGTTCGTCACGGACTGGAACGCTGCCACATAGTCGGGGTCCAGGAGCCGCTCGCAGTAAAGCTCCAGCGTCTTGGTCTGGCAGTGGCCTGCCTCCTGTAAAAGGTCCGCGAAATACCGGGGCACTTTGATGCTCCGGGTCTGGTCCTCCAACAGGTCCACAACATAGATGCCCTGGTAATACTCGGCGATGACGTGGACGAAGTCCAGCTCTTCCTCAGACTCCACCAGCTTTTTGGCCTGCAAAAAGAGGACATGCTCCTTTTCTTCCAACCGGCGTTTTTCTTCCAGCTGCCGCTTCTTGGCCTCCGTCACCTGGCGGATGAAGACATTGCACATGGCCTTGTGGGTCACAGGGTCCCGGAAGAAATAGAACTCCGCCCCGTGCCACTCGTAGCCGGGGGTCTGGTCGGTCATCACCCGATACTCCGGCATGGGGGCCTGGCCCTCGGACAGCATCAGGGAGAGCAGGGTCGTGCGGTCCATGCTGCGCTGGTATGCCTTCCGGTCCCTGGGGTGGATGGTGGGGGCGATATAGTCATGGATGAAGACACTGTAGGACGGCAGATCCTTGCCCAACTTCTTCGCCATGTCCTTCAGCATGTCCTGGTAGACCTGGGTGCCCCAGAGCAGGCGGAAGCTGTCGGTCTCCAGGCCGATCTCCAGGCCCGCGATGGTGCCCTCGGTCATGCGGTCCAGGAGCTTCGCCGCGTCCTCCCGGCGGTGGCGTTCCTTCACTTCGTCGGTCACGTCCCGGATGGTGCCGATGGCGGTGGCCTCCTCGTTGTTGGGCAGGGGCTCCATGCGCAGCTGGATCCAGGTCTCCTGCTGGTCCATGGTCTGGAACTCGATTTCTCCGTCCTGGCCCAGAGCGGCCTGCTCCAGGGCCGCCTGGAACGGGGCCTCCCACTGGGCGGAGCAGTTTAAGTATTCCAGCAAGCGCCGGGGCGTTTCCAGCGTGGTTTTTAATTGGTCTCCCTGCCCCTGGCCGGGGGTCAGGACGCGGAGCATCCCATCCGGCAGCAGCTCAAACAGGCGCACGTCGCCCACGGGAAGGGCGGCGTTCACCAGGGAGTTACTTCGCGCCACCTCCTGGTCCAGCTTTTCCTGGTCGCTGCGGTTGCGGATCATCCAGTACAGCAGCATGGCCCCGGCGGAGACGGCGTAGATGCAGATGAGCAGGTTGTACTCCACCTGTAATTGCAGCACCACCGTCAGCAGCACGAACGTCACCGCCAGGGTGAGGAGCCCTCGCAGGAGATTCATGGTGCGGGTTTGCAGTTTTCGCCCGATTTGATTCATAGAGGGCGCCTCCTTGTGTTTTCTCTGACGTCACGGAAAACCCGCCCGCTGGACAGCGGGCGGGACACTGGGGTCGGACAGGAAGTTACCGGGCAGACACGAGCTTTTTCAGGCCGCGGCCCAGGCCCTCCACGGTCAGGGGGTACATGTCCACGGCCTGGCGGATCATCTCGATGGTCTGGTAGCCGTAGTCATACTCCCACATGGCTTCGGGGATGGGGTTGAACCACACCATTTTGTCAAAGCGGGTGTGGAAGCGGTTGAGCCAGGTCAGGCCCGTCTCGGCGTTGTAGCGGTTGTAGTAGGAGCTGCCGCCGATCCAGGTCAGCTCGGAGGGCGCCATGGAGGCGTCCCCGACCACGATGACCTTATACTCCCGGCTGAGGTTGTTGATGATCCACTGGGTCGGCACCGACTCGCCGTAGACGCAGCGGGGGCCGGTGTACAGCTCAGAGTACCAGCAGTTGTGGAAGTAATAGATCTGCAGGTCCTTGAAGTTGTTGGCCCGGTTCACCGCCTGGAACAACTGGCCGCACAGGCGGGTGTAGGGAGTCATGGAGCCGCCGGAGTCGAAGAGGACCATGACCTTGATGTCGTTGGTCCGGGGCCGGTCGAAGGACAGGTGGAGATAGCCTGCGTTGTTGCAGGTCTCGTCGATGGTCCGGCCCAGGTTCAGCACATCCATGGGGCCGTCCTGGCGGGTGGTCATCTGCCGCAGGCGGCGGAAGGCCAGCTGGAAGGACCGCTGGTCGAGCACGTTGTCCTCGCGGAAGTCCTGAAACTCCCGCTCCCCGGCCACCTGCAAGGCGTGGCGGTGCTGGCTCTTGCCCCCCACGCGGATGCCGGTGGCGGCGTAGCCGGAGTGGCCCATGGTGGAGGTGCCGCCGGTGCCCACCCAGTACTGGCCGCCGTCGTGGCGCTCGTGCTGCTCCTGGAGCCGCTCCTCCAGCATCTGGCGGAGCTTTTCCAGGTCGTAGGTGGTGCGGGCGTCTACCTCGTCCTTGTCGTATTTTTTCATGTTCTTGGGGTCATGGAGCCAGTCCATGAGCTCCTGGGGGATGTCCTCGATGTGCTGGATGCGGTCGAAATAATCCAGGAAAATTTCATCGAACTTGTCAAAGTCGGCCTCGGTCTTGACCAAAATGGCCCGGCTGACATAGTAAAACTCCAGCAGGCTGTTGCGGCACAGGCCCCGCTCCAGGGCCTCCATCAGCGACAGCCACTCGTTCATGGACACCTTCAGGCCCTTGGCACGCATGTAGTAAAACAGGTCCGTAAACAAACGGTGTCCCTCCTTTCTCGTTGGCGGATGTCGACGTTCTTACCAACGGAAGCCGTTCTTCACGCGGTTCTTGGCGTTCTTCACGGCGGTGAGGTCCTCGTTTTTCTTCAGCAGGATGCCGGCGTAGGGCAGCTCGGCCTCGATCTTCTCCGGGTCCACGCCGCCCAGGCGCAGGGCCTGGAGCCAGTCCAGCAGCTCGGAGGTAGAGGGCTTTTTGGCCACGGTGGGCAGGTCGCGCACCTGGTAGAAGGCCCGCATGGCCAGCTCCAGCAGGTGGTCCTCGATGTCGGGATAGTGGGCGTGGACGATGTCGCGCATCATCTCCTGGTCGGGGAAGGCGATGTAGTGGAACACGCAGCGGCGCAGGAAGGCGTCAGGCAGCTCCTTCTCTGCGTTGGAGGTGATGATGACGATGGGGCGCTGCTGCGCGGCGATGGTCTCCTTGGTCTCCGGGATATAGAATTCCATCTTATCCAGCTCCCACAGCAGGTCGTTGGGGAACTCCAGATCGGCCTTGTCGATCTCGTCGATCAGCAGAATCACCTGCTCCTTGTCAGAGAACGCCTCGCCCAGCTTGCCGAGCTTGATATACTTCTTGATATCGTCCACGCCTTCGCCGCCGAACTGGCTGTCGTACAGACGCTGGACGGTGTCGTATACATACAGGCCGTCCTGGGCCTTTGTCGTAGACTTGATGTTCCAAATGATGAGCTTCTTGCCCAGGGCCTCAGAAATGGCCTCGGCCAGCATGGTCTTGCCGGTGCCGGGCTCGCCCTTGATGAGCAGAGGCTTCTGCAACGCGATGGAGATGTTGACGATGCGCAGCAGGTCCTCGGAGACAACGTACTTGCTGCTTCCCTTGAATTCGTTCATAGCGTAACTATCCTTTCTTTCCTTGTGGGATTCGGAATATGGTTTATGACGTAAAGTCATTTCGTTTACTTGATATAGTCCTTTTCATTTTACCACGCCCACCGATAAAAGTCATGGGCTTTTCCCTATCCGCTCCCACAATTTTTGGGGGCAGGGTGGGGGGATTTTTATGGTGTACGACTAAGAGGAAGGGGATTCCACCTTGCGTCCCACTTGAAAATATGGTACAGTCAAAGAGAAAAAACCGCCGCCCCCCACTGGGGAGCGGAGAGGAAAGGAGCCTGTCTATGGGGACCATTCAACTGGGCCTGTGTCAGATGAAGGTGACAGCTGACAAGGCCGAAAATCTCCGCACCGCCGAAGAGGCCATCCGCACTGCCGCCCGCCAGGGCGCGGAGCTGGTCTTGCTGCCGGAAATGTTCAACTGCCCCTATGAAAACGCCTGCTTCCCCGTGTACGCAGAACCCGCCGGGGGCGAGACCTGGCAGTTTTTGTCCCGCATCGCCAAAGAGCTGGGCGTCTATCTCGCCGGCGGCTCCGTGCCCGAACGGGAGGGGGACGCCATCTACAACACCTGTTACCTCTTTTCTCCCCAAGGGGAGGAGCTGGCTCGCCACCGGAAAGTCCATCTCTTCGACATCGACGTGCCGGGCGGTCAGCGCTTCATGGAGTCCGACACTTTGACCGCCGGGGACCAGATCACCGTGGTCGACACACCGCTGGGCAAGCTGGGCATCGCCATCTGCTTTGACATTCGCTTCTCCGAGCTTTTCCGGGTCATGGGAGACAAGGGGGCACAGCTGATCCTGATCCCTGCCGCCTTCAACATGACCACCGGCCCTGTCCACTGGAGCCTGGCCTTTCGGATGCGGGCGCTGGATAACCAGTGCTTTATCGCCGGCTGCTCCCCCGCCAGGGATGAGACGGCGTCCTATGTCGCCTACGGCCACTCCCTGGTCAGCGACCCCTGGGGGAATCTGCTCACGGAGTTCGATGAGAAAGCCGGCGTGCAGGTGGTCACGATCGACCTGGCCGACCTGGACAAGTACCGCGCCCAGATTCCCATCCTGGCCGGGCGGCGGACCGACCTATACCGGACGGAAGCCCTGAAGTAACGGCAACTCCCTCCTCCAACCGATCGGAATGAACGACAGAAAGAAAGGTTTTTGATGTACTACTATACTTATAACACGCACATCCTAGCCGCGGCCGGGATCGTGGGCATCCTGGTGATCGCAGTGGTGCTGACGGCCCTGCTGGCCGTGCTGGTGCTGCCCAAGCACAAGGACGGAAAGCTGCCTGCCTTTTTCCAGCTGCTGTTTGACGCCTTCACGCCGAAGACGCTGCTGCTGGAAAAGATCCTGCAAGTGCTGAATGTCTTCTTCTCCCTGGTGGCGGTGCTGCTGGGGCTGGTCTTGATCTTCCAGGGTCTCTTCGCCAACACAACGCTCTTGATGATGGGCCTGCTGCTGCTCCTCCTGGGGCCGCTGCTCTGCCGGGTGGGATACGAGCTGATCCTGCTGCGGATCATGCAGGTCAAGGCCACGCGGGAGATCAACCGGAAGCTGAGCTTCCTGGTCCCCGAAGGGGCCGCCCAGGCGGCAGAGGAAGAGGACCTGACCAAAGAGCCGGAGGCGGAAGCGCCGGCCGCAAAGGCCCCCACCGAACCTCCTCGTGCCCACTGCCCTTCCTGCGGAACGTGGTATCAGGAAGCGCTGGGGAAGTGCCCGGTGTGCGGGCGGGCGCACGAAAAAGACGAGTCATAAGAAAAACCAGCGTACTCGGATGGGTACGCTGATTTTTTCGATACTTTACAGAATACAGGATACAAAAACAAGACCTGGCCCGAAGGCCAGGTCTTGTCATTATGCTTTGTTTCAGAAGATGGGGGTGTTCTGAATTAGAACAGGCCCTGCTCCAGCATAGCCTCAGCAACCTTCTTGAAGCCAGCGATGTTAGCGCCAGCGACCAGATTGTAGCCCAGGCCGTACTCCTCAGCAGCCTCAGCAGAGACTCTGTGGATGTTCTCCATCATCTTCTTCAGCTGGCCGTCGACCTCGTCAACAGTCCAGGACAGACGCTCGGAGTTCTGGGACATCTCCATTGCGGAAACGCCAACGCCGCCGGCGTTAACAGCCTTGGAAGGAGCCACGATCAGGTTGGGCTGCTCCATCAGGAACTTCAGAGCATCGTTGGTGGTGGGCATGTTAGCGACCTCGATGTAGTACTTAGCACCACAAGCGGCGATCTTCTTAGCCTGCTCCATGTTGACGTCGTTCTGCATAGCGGAGGGCATGATGATGTCAGCCTTCACGCCCCAGGGCTTCTCGCCAGCGTGGAACTCAACACCGAACTTGTCAGCATAGTCCTTGACCTTGTTGCGGCCGGAGGAACGCATCTCGAGCAGGTACTCGACCTTCTCGTCGGTGGAGACACCGTCGGGATCGTAGACATAGCCGTCGGGGCCGGACAGGGTGATGACCTTAGCGCCCAGCTGCTTAGCCTTCTTGCAGATGCCCCAAGTCACGTTGCCGAAACCAGCAGCAGCGATGGTCTTGCCCTCGATGCTCTCGCCCTCGTGCTTCAGGACTTCCTGCAGATAGTACACAGCGCCGTAGCCGGTAGCCTCGGGACGAGCCAGAGAACCGCCATAGGACAGGCCCTTGCCGGTCAGAACGCCGTTCTCGAAGCAGCCCTTCAGGCGGCGATACTGGCCATACAGGAAGCCGATCTCACGGCCGCCAACGCCCATGTCACCAGCGGGGACATCGATGTCGGGCCCGATGTAACGATACAGAGCGGTCATGAAGCTCTGGCAGAAACGCATGATCTCAGCGTCGGACTTGCCGGCGGGATCGAAGTCAGCGCCGCCCTTGCCGCCGCCGATGGGCAGACCGGTCAGGGAGTTCTTGAAGATCTGCTCGAAGCCCAGGAACTTGATGATGCCGGGGTAAACGTTGGGCTGGAAGCGCAGGCCGCCCTTGT
Organism: Clostridiales bacterium; assembly: GCA_004556345.1. Lineage (GTDB taxonomy): Bacteria > Bacillota > Clostridia > Oscillospirales > Oscillospiraceae > Evtepia. Next base: position 50,003 of record SFHQ01000009.1, read on the forward strand.
AGGGGCCGATAGCACCATTGAACTGGCAACGATAACCGATGTTGGTGTGGGGCTTACCAGCGTCGTCGGTCCACACAACGCGGAAGGTGAACATACGCTCAGGCTCGACCATACGGCCCAGCAGGTCAGCAGCCTCGTACTCGGGGTGCTTCTCAACGACGGGATCCAGAGAGCTCAGAACTTCCTCCACGGTCTGCACGAACTCGGGCTCGTTGCCGTGCTTCTTTCTAACGGTTTCAATAACGCTTTCGATGTAAGCATTCATGATGTTTGGCTCCTTCTTTTGAAGATTTATTTTTCCCCGGCGGCACCAGGCTCCAGGCGAAAATACAAGGATACTTGCAATCTAAGACAAACTTTTCAGTTCCTCCCTATTGCAGTTGCAAGTATAGCACGTCCCTGCTGTAAATGCAACAATTATTTTGAAAAATTTTGAACAATTTTTGCGGCATCGCACAAAAGTTCCAGCATGAAAGATGGAAAACCAGAAATTGCAAAAAGACGCCGAAATTGCATCGGCGTCTTTTTCTCTGCAAATGAAGATGATGGAACCTCTGCAAATTATGCAAATGGCTCGCCGCTCCGTGACCAGGTTTGGTCATTTCCTCAAGCCTTCTTCAGGATGGTGTGCTCGGCCGCAGCCTGGAGGGGCTTAATGATGATGAGGGTGATGACGGCGGCCACGCCGATCTGGATAAGGTTGCCGGGGATGGAGGTGAACGGCACCACCCAGTTGCCATAGATCACGACCTCGGCGAAGTAATAGCCGACGATCTTGATGGCGCAGGCGGCAATGAGGGCCAGGACGATGAAGCCCATGTTTTTCCGCTTCTCGGTGATGGCGCCCACGACGAAGCCCATGCAGCCAACGATGACTAAGGTGAAAGGAGCCCACAGGGTCCAGCCGGAGAGCAGGTCGAACAGACCCATGCCGATGCCGCCGGCGATCATGCCGGTGCGCTTGCCGAAGAGAATGGCCGCGACGAAGAGGGGGACGTTGCCCAGGTGGACCAAGCCGCCGTTGGGGGCGAAAGGCAGGCGAATGTTCACGACGGACGTGAAGACATACACCAGGACCAGGCAAATGGCCGTGATGGCAAGGGACTTGACGCGGGACGAGTTGCTGCTCGTGGCAGCCGCAGAGTTGGTGCTCATAGAAATGGGCCTCCTTTTGGTGATTCTGTTTGGTAGGTTTAATCTACCACAGTCCTGGCCCTGTACAAATCACCAAACCGAAAGTTTTTCATAAGGTCAGAATCTCCCCGTCTGTGGCCTGCGGACAGGCCAGAGTCTGCGCCCTGGTTGCCATCTGGCATGGTTTCTGGTATCATACCTCTGCAGCCCCTTTCGCGCAGGTCTCCCTTGCCGCGTCTGCTTTCTTGTGAAAACACTTTAATATATAGGATACTAATAAAAGGAGTCGGATGCACATGTCAGAACAAACCACCCCCTCCCTGCTGGAGCAGTTACAGGCCCACCACCAGGCGGGGTATCTCTCCCTGCACATGCCAGGCCACAAGGAAAACGCCGCCCTGGCCCCCTACCTCGCCCAGCTGGGCGCGGAATGGGACATCACAGAATTGCCCGGCTTTGACGATCTCCACGCCCCTGAGGGCATCTTAGCGAAGATGATGGACCGGGCCGCCGCCCTCTGGGGCAGCCGGAAGAGCTGCCTGCTGGTCAACGGCAGCACCGGCGGCCTGCTGGCCGCCATGCGCGGCACCACCCGCCGGGGCGACAAGCTCTTAGTCGCCCGCCACTGCCACAAGGCCATTTACCACGCCATGGAGCTTTGCGGCCTGGACCCGGTCTTTCTGACCCCCGCCACCGAGCCGACCTTCGGCCTGGCTGGGTCCATCACGCCGGAGCAAGTGGCGGACGCCCTGGCGCAGCACCCGGACGTGAAGCTCATCGTCTACCCCAGCCCCACCTACGACGGCATCCTCAGCGACACCGCCGGCATCTGCGCCATCGCCCATGAAAAGGGTATCCCCGTCCTGGTCGACGAGGCCCACGGGGCCCATCTGGGCCTCCACCCTGCCTTCCCCCCCAGCGCCATGGGCCAGGGGGCGGACCTGGCCGTGGCCAGCCTGCACAAGATGCTCCCCAGCCTGACCCAGACCGCCGTCCTCCACGCCACGGGGGCGCGGCTGTCCCTGCCCCAGGTCGTCCGGCAGGCGGGCATCTTCCAGTCCAGCAGCCCCTCTTACCTGCTCATGGCCTCCATGGACGGGTGCATCCGCCTGCTGGAGGAGCAGGGCGAGGAACTCTTCGCCGCCTGGAAAGCCCGGTTGGACAAATTCGACCGGTTGGCCAGCGGCCTGAAGCACCTGCGTCTGCTGGGCCACGGAGCCGAGGCAGGGGCCTCTTACCCCGGCATCTTCGCCCTGGACCCGGCCAAGATCCTCATCTCCACCCGCAACAGCGCTCTCACCGGCGTGGAGTTAAAAAATCGCCTGCGGGAGGAGTACAAGATTGAGCTGGAAATGGCCCTGGACCACTACGCCGTCGCCATGACCGGCCTGGGTACCGACGACACCATGCCCACCCGCCTGGCCGAGGCCCTGCTGGCCCTGGACGAAGCCGCCGGTCCCAACGAGGAGCCCCCCGCCGAACCCCTGCCCGCCTACGAGCTGCCGCCCCGCCGCATGTCCCTGGAAGAGGCCGCCATGGCCCCCGGTGGCCTGACCTTCCTGTACGACGGCATCGGGAAGGTCTGCGGGGAATACATCTGGGCCTATCCCCCTGGCATCCCCCTCGTCACCCCCGGCGAGGAGATCACCGCCAATCTGGTCGAGACGGTGGAGACGCTCTATCGCTCCGGTGTCCGCCTGCTCGGTACCCGCGGCAAGCCCCCCTTCACCACCTTCGCCGTCGCTGACGAATAAAACACCGCCCCGCTGCCCGGAAAACAAACCAGGCGGCGGGGCGGTTCTCTTGTGGAAAAAAGTTATTCGACCGTGTTCTCTAAGACGCCGATGCCTGCGATCTCGCACCGGACCACGTCCCCCGCTTTCAAAAACTTGGGGGGATCGAAGCCCATGCCGACGCCGGCCGGGGTGCCGGTGGCGATGACGGTCCCGGCCTGGAGGGTCATGCCCTGGGAAAGCTCTGCGATGACGTGGGAAATAGAGAAGATGAGTTCGTCCGTCACGGCGTCCTGCCGCAGCTCGCCGTTGATCCAGGTGCGGATGGCCTGGGCCGGGGGCTGGGCGAATGCATCGCGGGTGACCAGGCAGGGGCCCATGGGGGTGAAGCCGTCCAGGCCCTTGCCAAAGTACCACTGCTTGTGGCCGGTCTGCAGGTTCCGGGCGGAGACGTCGTTGACGATGGTGTAGCCAAAAACATAGTCATAGGCGTCTTCTTCCCGGACGTGTTTCGCATCTTTCCCCAGGACGACGGCCAGCTCCGTCTCATAGTCCAGGCTATCCACGAGGTCAAAATGCCCAGGGATGGGGTCGCCGGGGCCGGGGCAGTGGGTGGCCCGCTTGGAGAAGTAGACGGCGCTCCCCTTTTCCCGGGTAAAGGCGTCGGCGTTGAACTGCTCGGCCTCGGTCTTGTGCTTCTGGTAGTTCATGCCCAGGCAGATCACGTCCTGCCGGGGGGCGGGGATGGGGGCCAGGACCCGGACCTCGGCCAGGGCCAGGGTCTCCCCTGCCTGCTGGGCCAGGATCGTCTCCCGGTGGGCGGGGTCGTCCGTAAGCAGGTCGTTCATGGTGGCGTAGGGCAGGACCTGCAAGGTGCCGGGGGCAGTCTCCCGGCAGACCAGGGTGCGCTTCTCGTCGGCAACGGTGTAGAGTTTCATGGGCGGTCTCCTTTCGTGCGTGTTCAGGCGAACTGTTTCAGGCGTCGCAAGAGGGTGTCCACCGCCCTCTGCGTGGTGGCCCAGCTGGTGCAGATGCGGACGGCGGTGTGGGTCTCGTCGGTCTTGCACCAGAAGGCGAAGGCAAACTCCCTCTCCAGCTCGTGCAGCAGCTTGTCGGGCAGGATGGGGTACTGCTGGTTGGTGTAGGAATCGTAGAGCATGGGGCAGCCCTTGGCCTCAAAGGCCCGGCGGATCTTCATGGCGAACTCGTCCGCCTGCCGGGACAGGGTGAAGTACAGCTCCTCCTCCAAAATGGCCGAGAACTGCACCCCCAGCAGCCGCCCCTTGGCCAGCAGGCCGCCGCGCTGCTTGATCAGATAGCGGAAGTCCCGGTTCAAGGCCCGGTTGCGGATGACCAGCGCCTCCCCGAAGAGCAGCCCCTGCTTCGTCCCGCCGATGGTAAAGGCGTCGCAGCGGATGGCCAGGTCGGGCAGGGTCATGTCGCAGGCCTTGCTCATCAGGCCGTAGCCCAGCCGCGCCCCGTCGATATACAAGGTCAGCCCCTTGCTCTGGCAGACCTGCCAGATCGCGTCCAGCTCCTCCAGGGAGTAGAGCGTGCCGTTCTCCGTGGGCTGGGAGAGATAGACCATGGCGGGCTGGACCATGTGCTCGTGGGTGGCGTCGGTCCAGTGGGCTCGCCACAGGGCCAGGATGGCCTCCGCCGTGAGCTTCCCGTCCTCCGACGGGATGGGCAGGACCTTGTGTCCGGTGGACTCGATGGCCCCTGTCTCGTGGACGTTGATGTGCCCGGTGTGGGCGGCGATGACCCCCTGGTGGGGCCGCAGGGCCGCGGCGATCACCGTGGTGTTGACCTGGGTCCCGCCCACCAAAAAGTGGACGGACAGATCCTCCCCGCCCCCGCACAAGGCCCGGACCTGGGCGCGGGCTTTGTCGCAAAACGTATCTTCTCCATATCCAACGGTCTGATCGAAGTTCGTATCCGTCAGCCGCCGCAGCACGCGGGGGTGTGCCCCCTCGGCGTAGTCACATTCCAGTCGGATCATAAAAGCATTCCCTCCGAATTTGAATCTTGATTTGCGTCTTTTTCCCCCATTATACGCGACAGGACGGGAAAGGTCAACGAAGGGGAAGCCGGCTATGAAACAGACTAAGGGATTGTTCCCGAAGGGCTCGACCACTTGCGTAGCCGACTGAGGGGTTGTCCCCGAAGGGCCGAACCACCTACCCTAGCAACTGCAATGCACAACGCTGGCGCCAGGGGGCGCACCTCTCCACCGCCTGACGGCGGTCCCCCTCCCCTTTCAGGGGAGGCATAGCTCAACATAATGTATTACTATAAAAAGGCTCCCCTGAAAGGGTCTAACTGTCCGGGGGACAGTTAGATTCAGTAAAATCTTCCTTAGACGGCTGGCCGCGAAGCGGTCTGAGGGGTTGTCCCCGAAGGGCCCGACCACTTCCGTATCAAGCTCTCCGAAGCTCAGATCCCGCCGCCAAAGGCGGCCACCTTTTCCACGACGAACTCCGAGAACCGCCCCCGGCCATCCCAGACCACGCCCCCGGCCACCATCCCGCGCTTTGGCACGATGGCCACGTCGGCCTGTTCCAGCATGGGGACGTCGATCCCGCACGAGGGCGTCGCCCTTGCTCAGCCCCGGCGGGAAGAAGTAGAGCTTCCGCCCGGACAGCTCCGCCGTGAGCCGGGTCCTGCCCTGCACGTGGGCCAGCGCCTGGGCGGCCTCCGCCGGGCTGTCGCAGGCGGCGAAGAGGTAGAGGTCGTCTACCATCCGCGCCCGCAGGGGCAGGGGGACCTGCGCCAGCAGCTCCCCCGCCTTTGCCAGCTCCCCCCGCCAGGGTTCTACCAGCGCCAGGGAGCGGGCCTGCCACGCCGGGTCCACTGCCCCGTTCCGCAGCAGCAGGCCCCCGTTGGCCACCAGGGCATATTTTGGCACACAGCCGGGGGGGAATTGGATGCGCAAAAACTGCGCGATCGACCGGCTCGTCACCGGGACAAAGCGCATCGACCGGTTGATCTGCGCCAGGCCCCGGATGACGCCGGGGGGAAAAAAGCCCTGGGCCTTGCCGTCCAGATACTCCACGCACACATCCCCCGCCCGGGCGTGCTGGTGGGAGAAGAGCAGGGTGTTGTCCAGGTCGCTGGCGAATAAGATGCTTTCGTTTCTCATGCGTCCGCCATCTCCCGGATCAGCCCGCAGGCCCGGTAATGCACCAGGGGGTAGACCTCCAGCGGGACCTGCTTCTCCCGCGCCAGCTGGTAGAGATGGCCCAGGTGGGCCTCATCGTCCAGGCTGTGGACGAGGATCTTCCAGGGCATCCGCCGCAGGAGCACGCGGGTGGCCTCCCCGATGCTGGGCTTGACGAGGTTGCGGTCCCGGACGCCGAAGACCCGGCAAATCTGCGTTACCTCTTCTGCCGCCGTCCGGTCCGTCTGCGGGCCGGGCGGGGGCGGGGTCTGCCTGGGGGGCCGGAAGTGGGCCTCGATCCGGTCGATGAATTGGTACGTCAGGTCCCGGTCCTGCCATTGGTCATAGAACACCGCGCCGTGAAAGTCCTGGGGGCCAATGAGATCCGGGCGGTAGACCGTCCGGCTGAGCAGGCCGGAGACGACGGAATTGAGGCAGGAGCTGGCGATGAGAAAGTCCTCCCGCGTCCCCCATTTCTCCGCCAGACAGGCCGGGTCCGACAGCACGGCCAGGCCGGGGCTGACACCGGGGTAGGCCTGCATGGCCTGTTGAAGCTGGCCCTGAATGGCCCCCTTCCCCGTCCAGCCGTCCACGAACTGGAGGTCCTCCGGTGCGTGGCGTTCCAGCAGCCAGGCCATAGCGTTCTCGTCGATCCCCCGCCCCCGGATGATGGAGACGCTCGCGTGGGTCACGTCGGCGTGGTAATAGGTCTTGAGATAGCGCTTGATGAGGATCCCCACCGGCGTCCCCGCCCGCGCCAGGGAGACGAGGGCGGCCCTGTCCCCCTTCTGCTCCCAAATCTGCCGCGCCACGGACCCCACGGCCTCCGCCGTGATGCCCGCGTAGCGGGCGAGCGCATCCTGATAGGCATGGAGATAGGCCGGGGTCGGCTCGTACTCGATGGGGAGCATCTCATAATAGGGCGTGCCGCTTTGGATCTTTCGCTCCCGCGCCTGGGTGCCCAAGGGTTCGATTTGGCCGGTGATGTCCTTGAGCAGCAGCGTCACGTCATCCCTTCGATAGCTTCCAAACATAGCCTTCCCCCTGTGTGTAGATCAGTTGCTTGCAGGTCAAGACAGACGCCAGGGCCTGGATCGCCCGGAGGTCTGTTTTTTTCGTGTCGGAGAGGACGATGACCGTATCATATTCTTTCAAATTATAGACATAGGTTGTCCGTTCCTCTTCGTAAAAGCTGGGCAGTTTCCAGCCGGAACGGATGGGGTAGCCCGGCGCATTGCACAGCCCAATGGGGCTGCGCGTGGTGGCGTGGCAGCAGACCTCGGCCCCCAGCCGTTCCAGCTTTTCTCCCAAGCGCAGCGCCGGGTACATGCACTCCTCCGTGCCCAGGACCAGGGTCTTCCCCAGCGTCTCCACCGGCCCAAGGGCGCGGGAGAGCATGGCCTCGGCCACGGCCTGGCAGCTCCTGTCATAGGCCCCGATGCGCAGCGTTTTCCGCGGGTCCAACAGCCCCTCACCAGGCAGCGTTTCTTGTCGAAACGAGAGGTTTTGGGGCACTGCCGGCGGGGCTTCCGTGACCGTCCAGTCCGCCACCTGGGCCGTGTGATCCTCCTGGGGCAGACGGACCAGGCAGCGGCAGGTGATCCCCGCGTCGGCCAGGGCTTCCTCCTGCTCCGGTGTGACCCGGTTGAGCAGGGACGCCGCCACCAGCGTCTTTTCCCCCAGCGCCGGCCAGCGCCGGGTGAGCTGGGCGATCATGTTTCGGAGGGTCTTGCCGGTAGAGATCTCATCGTCTACGAACAAGACCGTGTCTGTTTCTTGCAGCAGGGCGTCGAGGTCCCCGCCCCAGAGCTTCTGCTCGGCGGCGTGGCTGTGCTCCTCCAAAAAGCGGACCCAGCCAGGCCCTTCCCCGGCTTCGCGGGTGGTGCTGAGAAAGGCGCAGTCCGGGCCGAGCCGACTGGCCACAGCGGCCCCCAGGGCCGTGGCCGTCTCGGCAAAGCCGAGGACCAGCCTTGCCCCCGGAAATTCCTGCTGCAGCCCCTCCCCCAGGGTCCGCATCATGGTCAGGGCCTCCGTCGGGGAGACGGGCATGTGCTTGGCCTGCAAGGGGTTGACCAGCAGATAGGCCCGCTTGGCGTTCCGATAGCGTTTGGCGACCCGAAGGGTCGTTTCTTTCGTGTAACTTGTCGTGTAGCTTGGCATAAGACCTCCTGTCCGCAGAATATGACCTAGCACAGCGGGGCCTTCAAAACACCGTCTTGAAGGCCCCGTTCCTGCGAGGATATTGGAAACTTTATTTGGACTGCCCGATCAGATCGTGGCTCTCCTGCTTGGTGACCGCCTTGCGGATGAGGTCCACCGGGATCATGGTGAAGGCCAGCACAATGGCCACCGCCCAGCCCAGGGGCGGGAAGGGCACGCAGCTGAACATGTCGCCGATCCAAGTGAAGACCTGGAACGGGATCAGCGGTGCGTTGACGATCGCCGCCTGCACGATGGCGATGATGGCAAAGACCTTCATAAAGCCCGTGTTCTGGTTCAGCCCACGGAAGATGCCAAAGCCGTCGTCTCTCACGTTGAAGCCGTTAAACAGGGCGCTCCAAATGAAGAGGACAAAGTAGGCCGTGAGCTTCTCTTCCTGCACAGGGAAGATGCGGTCAAACACCGGCAGCTTCAGGAAGAGGAAGCTCAGCACGGTCAGCCACAGGCCCATGGTCAGGATCTGCCCCATCATGGGCTTGCTGATGATGCTCTCGTCCCGGCGGCGGGGCTTTTCCCTCATATACCGCGCAAGGGCCGGCTCGTTGCCCAGCATGATGGCCCCCAAGCCGTCCATGACCAGGTTCACGAAGAGCAGGTGGGTGACCTTCAGCGGCTCCTCCACCCCGAAGAAGGGGGCGATGGCGCTGACGACCACAGCGGCCACGTTGATGACCAGCTGGAACTTACAGAATTTCAGGATGTTATGGTAGATCGTCCGGCCATACCAGATGGCATCCTTGATGGACTTGAAGTTATCGTCCAGGATGATGATCTTACCGGCCTCTTTCGCGGCCTCGGTGCCGCTGCCCATGGCGAAGCCCACGTCAGCCCGCTTCAGGGCGGGCGAGTCGTTCACGCCGTCGCCGGTCATGCCGACCACGAGATTCATCTCCTGGCACAGGCGGACCATACGGGATTTATCCGTGGGCAGGGCGCGGGCAATGACCCGGATGCGGGGGATAATTTCTTTCACCTCGTCGTCGGAAAGCTCGTTGAGGTGGGCGGACGTCAGGGCGACTTCGTCGCCGCCGTGGTACAGGCCCGCGTCCTTGGCGATGGCAACGGCGGTCTCCAGGCGGTCACCGGTGATCATCACGACCTGGATGCCTGCCTGCCGCACCTCGGCAATGGCCTCTCTGGCCTCAGGGCGCACGTCGTCCCGGATGCCCACGAAGCCGATCAAAACCACGTCCTCATGGATTTTATTCTCGACCATGGCCTGCTCGGAGTAGCCAAAGGCCAGCACGCGCATGGACTTGTCGGCCAGCTCTACGATCTTGGCATCCAGGACCTTGGGGGCCAGATCCTTGATCTCTCCGTTCAGGCCCAGGTACTTCTTCGCCGTGGCCAGCAGGCGCTCCGGGGCACCCTTATACAGCGTCTTGCCCATGTCTCCCAGATAGACCTGGCTGAACTTATTGGTGGAGTTGAAGCCCTGCACCTTGACGGTCTTGCACACGCCCTCCAGCTGGGCCATGCTCTCCTTGCCCAGGAACTTGACCAGGGCCTGGTCCGTGGCGTTGCCGCCGATCACGCGGCCGTCCGCGTCAAACATGGACTGCGTGTTCTTGCCGATGGCCAGGTCGAGCAGGCCCTTGATCTTCCCGTGCTGGCTCAGCTCATCCAGGGGGATGGTCAGGCCGTCGGCGGTGAAGAACTCCACGACCTCCAGCTGGCCCTTGGTGATGGTCCCGGTCTTGTCGCTGAACAGGATGTTCAGGGAACCGGCGGTCTCGATGCCCTCGGCCTTACGGACCAGCACGTTGTGATCCAGCATCTTGCTGGTGTTCTGCATGAGCACCAGGGAGATCATCAGCGGCAGGCCCTCCGGCACGGCGCAGACGATGATGACGACAGCCAGGGACACCGCCTCAACGACATCCTTGATGATATCCGCCGGGGACGCCGCAAAATAAGGCCCGAAGCCGCCGGCTTGCAGGATGAAGTAGCCAAAGTACATGACGGCGATGACAATGGCGCCGATATAGCCGAAGGTGGAGATCTGCTTGGCCAGCTTGGCCAGCTTCACCTTCAGGGGGGAGTCCGGCTCGTTCTCCTGCATCTCTTCGGCCATTTTGCCCATCATGGTGGCAAGGCCGACCTTCTGCACGTCCATCACGCCCTCGCCGTCGAACAGGACGGCCCCCCGGAAGAGGGAGTGGGCATCGACGAACGTATCGCCGGTGATGTCATCGGCCAGCTTCGTGCCCTCGGCGGCGGCGGTCTTGGAACATTCCTCGGCCTCGCCGTTCAGGGCGGAGTTGTCCACGCGCAGGTCGCCGGCAACCAAAATGCCGTCAGCGGGAATTTTATCGCCGGACTGCAGCAGGACCTTGTCGCCCAGCACAACGTCATCCACGTCGATGACGGTGATGACGCCGTTGCGGTAGACTTTACACTGGTCCTTCTTCGTGGAATCTTTTAATTGCCGGTATTTCGTGTCGCTGGCCACGCCGGTCTTGGCGCTGACCACAGCCACGATGAGGACGGCCACAATGGTGCCCACCGGCTCGTAGATGTCGGAGTAGCCAAAGGCAAACATGATGATCATGATGGCGGCGATGGCCAGCAGGATCTTGATCATGGGGTCGCCAAAGGTCTCCTTGAATTCCGCCCAGAAAGTCGTCGGCTCCGAGTCCGGGATGGCGTTGCTGCCGTTGGCTCTGCGGGATTGCTCCACTTCCTGGTCGTTCAAACCGTTAAAGTGCATGGTGTGTTTTTCTCCTTTTTGTGCGCTTGGAGAAAGAGGAAGCGTCTCCCCTTCCTCTTTCTCCGGGTCATTGCTTATTGGTAACGCTTACTCAGCGCTTGCAAACTGGGGTCCGTGGTGGCCTGGCCGATGGCGTTGAACTTCCACTCATTGCCGTGGCGGTAGACCTCGCCAAAGATCATGGCGGTCATCCCGTCGTAGTGCTCCGAGAGGTTGAAGCGGCACAGCTCCTGGTTGTTCCGGGCATCCACGATGCGGATGAAGGCGTTTTCGATCATCCCAAAGTGCTGGTGCCGGGCCTCTGCCCGGAAGATGTTCACGACCACGACGATGCGGTCATACTGGGCGGGGACTTTGTCCAGCTCGATGACGATCTGCTCGTCGTCCCCCTCCCCCGCGCCGGTGAGGTTGTCGCCCATGTGCTGGACGGCCCCGGAGCCGTGGCGCAGGGCACCGAAGTATACCACGTCTTTCCAGTTGCGGAGCTTGCCGTCCTGCAACAGCAGGGCGGAGGCGTCGCAGTCGATGGCCTGCGGCTCTCCGCCGCCGAACAGGCTGGCCAAAAAGCCCTTGGTCTGGGGCTGCCTGGCCTCGTCCCAGCCCAGGCCGACGATGACCCGGTCGAGGCCCTCTTTGCTTTCCTTGGACAGGCTCACGCGCTGTCCCTTTTGCAGGCTGATCGCCATGATAGTTGTTCCTCCTTATTTCCGGCCGGGGGTCCAGCGCATGCCCCAGCCAAAGGCCTGGTCCAGCGCCTGGTGGCCCCGGTAGAACTGCACGATCTTTTCCACGCTGAAGGTCTCGTCATTCACGTTCTCCAGCAGGACCAGGCCGCACATGATCTGGTTGGACTGGTAGTCGTCCATCTTCACCACCAGGTCCTCCGCGCCGGGATAGCGAATGGTGACCACGGCGTCGGCCTGCTGCCAGTTGGCCACGCCCTCATAGATATAGGTGTAGACCAGCACGCGCTTGATGTCGGCAATGTGGTTGCCGTCGATGCGCAGGTTCTCGCCCGTGGCCACGGCCCCGGTGCGGTCGTCGCCGTCCAGGGCGATGTACGGCTCCTGCTGCAAGGACCCAAAGGCATTGCCCAGGGCTTGGACGGTCCCCTTCCTGCCGTTTTTCAGCTCGTACAGGCAGCCCAGATCCAAGTCGATGGGCTTGCTCCCGCCGCCGAAGAGGCTGCCCAGAAAGCCCTTCTTGGCCGGCTTGTTGTTCCAGTTGAGGTTCACGAGGATCTCGCCCAACCCCGTTTTTTCCTGCTTGTGCAGGTTGACTTTCTTTCCCTTTTCCAGGCTGATGGCCATGGGAAACGCCTCCTTTTTCCGGCGCTTTGCGCCGGCTCAGTCTTCCACTTCCACGCCGTAGTTGGCGCACAGGGCCGCCAGGCCCCCCTGATAGCCGCTGCCGATGGCGTTGAACTTCCACTCGCCGTTGTGCTTGTAGAGCTCGCCAAAAATCGCGGCGGTCTCGATGGAGAAGTCCTCCCCCAGGTCATAGCGCAGGATCTCCTGGCCGTTGCTCTCGTCCACGATGCGGATAAAGGCATTGTTGACCTGACCGAAGTTCTGGCGGCGCACATCCGCGTCATAGATGGTGACGGTGAAGGCCACGCGCTGGATATTCGCCGGGACCAGGGAGAGATCGACCTTGATCTGCTCGTCGTCCCCGTCGCCCTCGCCGGTGAGGTTGTCGCCCAGGTGCTCCACGGCCCCGGAGGGGTGCTGGAGGTTGCCATAGAAGACGAAGTCTTCCGTGCGGGTGATTTTTCCGTTCTCGCCCAGCAGGAAGGCGGCGGCGTCCAGGTCGAAGGACCCGCCGGTGTCAAAGGCGTTCACGTCCCAGCCCAGGCCCACCAGGACCTTGGTCAGACCGGGGTTTTCCTTGGACAGACTGACTTTCTGCCCCTTTTTCAAACTGATCGGCATAGTGTATTACTCCTTTTGTGTCTGCGCTCAAGCGACTTCGATGCCATAGTGGCCGCACAGGGCGGCCAGACCGCCCTGGAAGCCGCTGCCAATGGCGTTGAACTTCCACTCGCCGTTGTGGCGATACAGCTCCCCGACGACGATGGCCGTCTCGATGGAGAAGTCCTCGCCCAGGTCATAGCGGATGAGGTCGGCGCCGGAGACCATGTCCTGGATGTGGATATAGGCGTTCTGCACCTGGCCAAAGTTCTGGCGGCGCACGTCGGCGTCGTAGATGGTGACGGTGAAGGCGATCCGCTCGATGTTGGCGGGGACCTTGGACAGATCGACCTCGATCTGCTCGTCGTCGCCCTCGCCCTCGCCGGTGAGGTTGTCGCCCATGTGCTTGACGGATTCGCTGGGGTGCTCCAAATTGCTGTAGAAGATGAACTCTTTCTCGGTGGGGCACTTGCCGTTGCTGCCCACCATGAACGCGGAGGCGTCCAGGTCAAAGTTATAGCCGGAGTCAAAGGCGTTCACGTCCCAGCCCAGGCCCACCATGAGCTTGGTCAGGCCGGGGGTGCCCTTGGTCAGGTCGACTTTCTGTCCTTTTGTCAGGTTGATCGGCATAGGTTTTCCTCCCTTTTTCTACGTTTGGGGTGCCTTACTTCAAGGCCCCGCTAAAGCGCTTGTTGAAATCGTCCTTGATGGCTTCCAGTTTCTTCTGGTCCTCGATGCGCTGCTTCCGGGCGTTCTCCTGGATCTGCTTCGTCTCCTCGATGCCGGAGACGATGGTCTGCCAGGTCTTTTCCAGGGTCTCGGTCTTGATGGAACTGCCGGAGGCCAGGCGGGCGGTGATCTTAGACTGCTCCGCGGTGTTCTGGGCGTTGCGGATGAGCATCTCGTTGGTCTTGGCGTCCAGGGCGGACATGGCCTCGGCCTGGATGCGCTGGCGCTTGAGCATGATGGCCTGGGCGATGGCCTGCTTGAAGACAGGCAGGGTGACGATGAAGGCCGAGTTGATCTTCCGCACCAGGTTCATGTTGCTAAACTGCATGGTCTTGATCATGGGGATGGACTGCATGGCCACGTTTTCGGCCGTCCGCAGGTCCTGGGTGCGCTGCTCCAGCATCATGAGAGCCTGGTTCAGGGAGGCCAGCTCGAACTGAATGGCGTTGTCCCCGGTGCTTTCCAGGTCGGCCTGGCGCTGGGCGATGTAGGCCTCCAGCTCCCGGCAGCCCTGCTCACCGGCCAGGATGTACTTCACCAGCTGATGGTAATAGCCCACGTTTGCCTGGAACATATCCTCCAGCTTGCGGTTGGACTGCTTGATCTCGCTCTCATACTGTTTGAGCTGGACGTAAATTTTGTCCACCTCGTCGCCCATGGTGTGGTACTTGTTGAGGATCTTGTCCAGCTGCTTGCGCAGGTTGCCGAAGAGCTTGTTGAAGAGACCGGGGTTGTCCTTCAGCTCCTCGATGTCGAACTTATCCATGATCTTGGCCAGGGTGTTGAGCATGACGCTGGAGTTGTCCAGCTGGCTCATGTCCATGCCGTTGAGGATCACGTCGGAGCACTTGGAGATCTCGTCCGCGGCCTCCGCGCCGAAGGAAACGATGGTCTCTAAGTTATACACCTCGATCTTGCTGGCCAGCTCGTCCACTTCCTGGGAGCCGGTGAGGGTCTGGTCCATCTGCTGGCGGTCGGCCACGATGTTGTACTGGGGATAGGTCTCCTCCTGGACTGCGGGGGTCGCGGTGTTCTGTTCCGCCGGGGCCGGGCTGGCGGCGGGCTTTGTAAAATCCAATCCCATGGCTTAAAAACTCCTTCCGAATAATTTTCTGATCGAGCTTTTTCCTCCCTCATGCAGGGTCCGAAAATCGGGCACCTGCAGGTCATAGCGGTAGGGGCCCAATTGATGCTCGTTGGCAAACGGCTTTTGGAAGTATTTCTCGATGCTTTGGTATCCCGTGGGGACGAAGAATAGGATGTCGAACCCCACCAAATTCAGAAACGCCACTAAGATGCTGTCCTCCAGCGACAGCGTTTCCTCCGTGGTGCTGATGATGATGAGCTTGGGGTTTTTCTTGGTAAAGTCGAAGTTCTGGATGCGCCGCAGCAGGTCCTTCGGCAGGCCCAGGATCGTCGAGACGATGGTGTACTCCGTGCCGTTCTGATACGTTCCGGCAATGAGCTTCTCGTCCAGCAGAACTTGCAGCTTATCCAGCAGGTAGTCTTGGATCTCCGGCCGCAAAATGCCGTAGGGATAGTCTTTGTGCTGCTTGATCTTCTCCCGCTGGAGCCGGCCCTGCCGCAAAAACTGCGTGGCGTAGGGCTTCATGGGGTTGGCCTCCAGCCCCGTCTGCCAAGGAAGCTTCGTGACCAGCGTCGTCTCCGGCGTGACCAGCTTCTTGATCTCCAGCCAGTATGGCAGGATCGGCCCGTCCTTGATGCCGCAGATCTTTTCCAGCAGGACCGGGACCGTCACCATGTCCCCCTCGGCGGCAAAGCCGGGGCGGTATTTCAGCTCCTGGTCCCAGAGCAGGCCGATCTCCTCGTACATGGTCTGCAAAGTCACGGCCTCGGCCTTCTGGTGCTGCTTGGCCCGGTAGAGGCCGGTGTTTTGATAGAGGATGCTGTCCATCTCCCGCTCGGCCTGGTAGGCCGCCGTGCGGACCCGCATCTGGGAGGGCTCCACGGGAAAGTCGGTCATGGGCAGGGAATGTTCCTTGTGCAGGTCCAGCAGCGTCGGGTCCTTCAGCACGCAGGGGGCGTTGAGATCCGGCAGCAAAACCAGTACATCCACCGGCAGCTTCGCCAGCAGGCGCAGGAAGAGCGCCTCGTTGTCCCCGGAGCAAGCGCCAAAGAGGAGGAAGACGCCGACCTCCGGGGCCTGCCAGTTCTGGAACAGGTCTTTCTGGTATCGCTTCATCCAGGCCACCAGATAGACGGCCTTGTTCAGCAGGCGGTTGAGGTTTCCGCCCACGGCCTTGTCTTCCTCCAGGACCACGTCCAGGAAGGCCTGCCGCATCAGCGTTTGCAGCTGCTGGTTGTTGGGGTATTGCAGATTTGCAGCCAGGTCCGCCGCCAGCTGCTCGGCAGTCTGGTGGTTCCGCCGCCGGACGGCGGCGATCTCCTCCGGGGTGGGGGGCGGCAAGCGGCCGTTTTCCAGGCAGACCTTTCTCCCCTCCCGCTTGAGCTGTTGGTAAAACGCCACCATGTCGCTGGGGAAGAGCAATTTGTCCTCCACCCCGTACTGCACGACAAAGGCATTGTAAAATAATTTGGGGTCGTCCCCTCTGGCCCGGACTGCCGTAAGAATCTCTTTTACGTCCGGGGTCTTCATCCAGGCGTTGGTGCAGGGTGCGATGCCCGCCGGGGCACCGTAGAGCTTCTGCCGCTCGGCCTGCTGCCGGCCCTGCTCCCGAAGCTGGCGCAGGGAGAAGTCTGCCGGGAAGGGCGTTAGACCGGGGGCCTGATAGAGCTGGGCATATTGGCTCGTGGGGTCACAGCGGAGGTAGCCCGCGTCCCCCGCCCGCTCCAGCAGGACGATGTCTGCCCCGGCGCGGGCCAGGATCACGAGGAGCTGCAATTCATAGCTGCTCACCGTGCCGTCGTATAAGATCTTCGGCAGCTCGTCCCCGCCCAGGCGGCCTAAGATGCGCTCGAACTTATAGTAGAGCCAGCACATGTACTTGATGTAGGCGTTGCGGAGCATGTTTTCGTTTTTCCCGTGGGCCTGCAAGTCCTGTAAGGTCGCCGTCATGGCGGTCACCACGGCCTCTCGCTGGGCCCCGGTCAGGCGGGGCAGCCAGCGGGTCAGCTTTTGGGTGAGAAAGCCCACGTCCAGCTGAAAATCGCTGCCCATCATCTCCGCCAGGTAGTCCAGCTGCTTGGGGTCCGGGTTGGGGATGCGCCCCTCGATGACCACGCCGTTGGTGCGGGCGGCCTGGTCATACTGGGTCAAAAAGGCCGCAACCTCCCCGCTGTACCCCGCCACGCGATAAAAAAAGACAGCTTGTTCCCGGCGGCGAGAACACGCACTGAAATAGTCATGCAGTTTTTCGATCCGTCCCAATTGAAACATGCTGTTGGTCATCCTGTTCACTTTTGATACTTTAACAGGATATAGTATACCATTTCTTTCCTCCGCTTTCAATACAAAATCCCCCGCTTGTGCGTGTTTCGCATTTTTCTGCTTGTCAATGCCACCGTGTGTGATACAATGGTATTTATCTCAGTCGGAAACGAGGTGCTTCCCCCATGCCCCAGGACATCAGCGGATACGACGTGGGCGCTCTGCTCTACTGCCCCGCCAACGCCCACCACACCGTCGCCCAGGCAGTGGCGGCGGAGCGCCTGCCGCGCCCCTTCTCCCTGGCCCTGTGCCTGGAGGACACGGTGCGGGCCGACGCCCTGGCGGCGGCAGAGCAGGCCGTGGAACAAACCCTGCACGACCTTACAGATACCGCCCGGCAGGAGACGTTTTACCGCCCCCTGACCTTCGTCCGGGTGCGCTCGCCGGAGCAGCTGGCCCGGCTGGGGCGGGCGTATGGGAAGTACCGTCCCCTGCTCACCGGGTTTATTCTGCCCAAAATTTTTATAGAAACATGCGGAGCCTACTGCGCCGTTATTCGAGACTTGCAGGCGGATGGGCTGGATTACTTCTATATGCCCGTCTTCGAGGCCCCGTCGCTGCTCCCCCTCCACACCCGCCACGCGGCTTTGGCGGAGGTCAAGGCCCAGCTGGATGCGCTGCGCGAGTGCATCCTCAATATCCGGGTGGGCGGCAACGACCTCTGCCATGTCTTCGGCCTGCGCCGGGACCCAGGGCACACGATCTATGACCTGCGCCCGGTGGCAGACGTACTGACCGACCTGCTCACCACCTTTGCCCCGGACTATCTTGTGGCCGGGCCGGTCTGGGAGTATTATGACGGCCCCGGTTGGGCGGAGGGGTTGGCACAGGAGTGCGCCTTGGACCGGCTGAATGGTTTTGTCGGCAAGACGGTCATCCACCCCAAGCAGATCCCCATCGTGAACCAGTCCCTTCAGGTCTCCCCCGCCGACTATGCGGACGCGAACAGCATCCTCGCCTGGGATGACCCCTGTCTCGTGGCCCCCAGCGCAGAGGGCACGCGGATGAACGAGTATCAGACCCACTTCCGCTGGGCGCAGCGGGTGGCGGCGCTGGGCCGGCGCTACGGGGTCACAAAATAGAATAGCCTAGAGCAGCCCCGGAGCGTATTCTTAAAACGCTCCGGGGCTGCTTGCATCCGTATCAAATTACTCGTAAACGGTGGTCCAGATCTCGCCGTTCTCGCAGTCGAAGGTCACGGCGTCGGAATAGGCGTCGTTGCCCATGGCGTCCCACATCTCAAAAACCATGGCGTAGCTGCCGTCGGGCAGCTCGGCTTCGCCGAAGCTGGTGCTGTCGGTGACGGTCAGCTCCTCGGCGGTGTACATCTCAAAGTCGTCGTCGCCGCTGTAGGAGGCCGCCATCCAGATGGTGGTGATCTTGTCGCCGGCCTCCAGGAGGCGCAGCTCCTTGCTGGCCATGCCGGAGTCCGCGTCCAGGCCCTTGGCCGCGCCCAGGATGCTCCAGGCCTCATCGGTGAAGTTGTAGGCCACTTGCAGGTTGTACTCCTCGTCGTTGAGCAGGATGGGCACGGAGTAGAGGTTGTAGTCGTCGCCCTCGTAAGACAGCTCCATGTAAACGATGTGCCCGTCGATGGCGCCCCAGACGCCGCGGAAGTTGTCGTAAAAGACGCCGTTGTCCCAGTCGGCGGTCATGTCGTTGTCGGTGCCCAGGTAGAGCATCTGGTCGTTTTCCTCGTCCACATACATCAGGGAAAAGCCGATGCTGGCCAGCACGTCATTGGCCTGGGGGCCGAGGGTCAAAACGGCGTTGCCGTCGTCGTTCAAGTCCAGGGGCGCGTCGTCCCAGTTCATGTCCTTCAGGGTGACCACGTCCTGCAATTCCTGGATGCCGGGGAGGGCCTGGACCTCGCTCTCGTCCAGTTGGCCGGTCAGCTCGTAGGTATACAGGGACTTAAAGGCCTGGCCGGTGCCCACGCGGGAGTAGGCGTCCAGATCATCCGTGTCACCGTTGTAGGAGTAGTAGCAGCTCAGGCCGGAGGCCTGGGCGCGGTAGATGCCGCCCACCTGATAGAGCACGCAGTCGCTCAGTGCATCGGTGACGGCCTGGGCAGAGTCCAGCAGATCGCTGCTCTTCCGGGCCAGGTCGCCCAGGTCCACCATGTTGGTGAAGCCCTGCTCACGGGTGTTGCCGCCGTAGTTCTCGCTCTGGGACGCGGCGCGGCCCAGCTCGGCGAAGAAGGCGGGGTCCTGGGCGGCCACGGTGAGAGCCTCCTGGCCGAAGGCCTCATAGGCGTCCAGCAGGGGGGTGAGCTGGGTCAGGTCGGTGAGGGACAGGGTGGTCTGGTCCTCGGTGCCGGCCTCCTGGCAGCCCTCATAATACGTGTCGCAGATGACGGTGCCCAGCTCCTGGCCGTCCATGGCGGGGTTCTCGGCCAGAGCGCCCGCCCAGCCGGAGTAGAGCCAGCCGTTGCCCGGCTCGGTCTCTTCCGAGGCCACCAGATACTTGGCAAAGTTCTGGAAGGTAGCCGCCACGTCCACGGTGGCCATCAGGCAGGTGTCAAAGCCCACCAGCTCCAGGGAGGGGTTTTCTTTGTCCGCCGGCCAGACGGCGTTGAACGCCTGGTAGAGCTCCGTCAGGTCCAGGGAGTCGTAGTCGTGCAGCTCGTCGAAAGCCGCACCGCTGACGGAGCCGCCGCCGTGGTTCCAGAAGGTGACGGCGGTCTTGTCGGCGGGATAGTTTTCGCTGGCGAATTCCAGGAAGTCCTGGAGCGTCTGGGCATCGCCCATGTCGGCGGTGTCCTGCTCATCCACCAGTTCCAGGCCGTCGCTGGTATAGACCCAGCGCTGGAGCTTCGAGGCGTCCACCTGGTCGTTCTGCCACTCAGCCGCGCCGCCGGTCTCGATGACCACCGTGACGTTTTCGGGCAGCTGGACTTCCAGCAGCTCGTTCAGGTCGGTGGTGGCGCAGCCGTAGTTGGTCTCCAGGTCACTGCCGCAGAGGTACCAGTACACGGCCCAGCTGCCGTCCCCGGCGGGGGCTTTGCTGGGGACGTCTGTCGTCTCCGTCTCGCCGCAGGCAGCCAGGGACAGGCCCATCCCCAGAGCCAGGAGGAGGGATAACATGCGTTTTTTCATGGTGGGTTCTCTCCTTTTCTCTCGATTCATGATGATACGTCGCCGTTTCCCTTGTAGGGGCCGCAGACCTCTGCGGCCCGCGCGGGAAGGGTAGCTCCATGTAACGGCAAATCGCACAACGCAACCGGTTCGGGCCGCAGGGGTCTGCGGCCCCTACGGAAAAATCGTAGGGCAATTAGATACCCAAAAGCTGCCGCTTTTTGGCGGCGAACTCTTCCTCGGTGAGGACACCCTCTTCATACAGGCGCTTAAACTTCTGGATGGCCTCGATGGCATCCTCCGACGTGGCGGGGGCAGCGGCAGCCGTGCGGGTCACGGCGGGCTGGCCGGGAGCTCCGGCGGCGGCTACCTGCTCCACCTTCGCGCCGGGGAAGGCGATGGCCATGAGGGCCGTTGCCAACTGGTCCAACGTCTGCACTTTTTCCCGGTAGGCGTTTAAGTAATCTCCGGCGTTGGGCTCGGTGCTGTCGAAGGTGGGGCCGGGGGTGTCGGCGGTGAAGGTCTTCCAGTAGGGGTGGTCGAACCGGATCTCGAGGATAAAGTTCTTAAACGGGGCCGCGATATCCACAAAGTCGTTATAGTAGCCCGTGCTGTGGTTCCTTTTGCCGTCGTCCAGCTGATCGACCAGGCGCTCCATGTTCCGCTGAAACTGCTTCTGGGACACGATCTGCTGGATCTGCGGGGCCATGGCCGCCACCTGCGCGGGGACGCTGCTCTCGTGCTTGCGCAGGCCGTTGGCGCTGCCCTCATAGAGGGGCATGCTGTCCTCCCGGATGACGAAGGACTTGATCTGACCGCCCTCGAAGATGGTCTTCTTCAGGTGTTTGTCCATGCAGAGGTAGCGGTGGGGCATGTCAAAGAGGAACTTCGTGTCCAACCAGCCGAAGTCGATCCGCTGGGTCTCCTGAAACTCCTGGCGGAGCACGTCGTTTTCGTCCCGGAAGACCATGTACTGCTTGAACTCTTCGATGGACATGGTGTCGACCATCTTGTCCGGCAGGTCCACGAAGCCGTAGCAGTCGTCACAGACCTTTTCCCCGCCGACCTTCCAGGTCAGCAGGCCCTTGACCTTCCCGCCGCAAATGGGGCAGGGCGGGCGTTTTGCAAATAATCCCATGATATATTCACTCCTTGTGAGATAAAAATGGTGTCTGGCGGAGCCAGATGATTTCATTCGTGGTACCGCATAGTGCGGTGTCGCCTTAGTACACAACCGATTCCGTTCAGCCCGTTGCCCTCATCCGACCCGGGCTTCGCCCGGCCCACCTTCCCCCTCGGGGAAGGCTTTTTTCGTGGTCGATGAAAGGAACGTGATAACAAATTTGCACGGCGTCACCAGAGCCTTCCCCTGGGGGGAAGGTGGCCGCGAAGCGGACGAATGAGGGCTACGTTCCGCAAGCAGTCCGTAGTGTACCAACGTACCCACGCACCACGCGGAACCACTTATCCAATCCCGCCGCCTCCGGTGGCGCACCTTTACCGCGTGCCGCCCCCGCCGCCGCCGGAGAAGCCTCCGCCGCCGCCAAAGGACGCGCTGCCGCCGCTGCCGCCGGAGCGGGCTTCCTCGCGGCGCTGGCGTTCGCGCTCATAGGCGTTGTACATCACGTGGTTGTAATACCCGGCCCAGGTCGCCTGCCGGGCGTACTGGTCGATCTCCGGCTGGAGGTCGGGGTAGAGCCGACGGAGCTGGGGGGCGACCTTGTCGGCAATGCCCAGGAGCAGGGCGTAGACCATATAGTCCTGCCAGATCAGCGTCTCCTGAAGTGCCCGCTCCCGGATGAGGGAAAAGTCCAGCAGGAAGTGCTTCAGGCCCAGGACCTCGTTCAGCGCCTGCTTGCCCTGGGCCGTCAGGCTGCGGATGCTGTCGCAGCCCGCACCCTTGAGGCAGCCCTTCTGCACCAGGACTTGCATGGCGTCCTTCTTGCAGGAGGCCAGGAACCGGGACAGGGGGATATAGTTGCGCTGGCAGAAGAGGGCCAGCTCTCTGGGCTGGAGGATGCCGTCAGCCCCGGCGGCCACCTCCAGGATGGTGTAGAGGGCATCGTCATACCCTGCGCTGTTCCGGGGTGGACGGACCAGGCGGAGGCTGGCGTTTTTGTTCTTCTCGCTCAGAGCCTGCTGCACCGGCTCTAAGCAGCCGTCGCTGATGAGCCGCAGGAGATAGGCCCCCAGAATAGAACTCTCTTCACACTGCTTGCTGCACACGCCCAGGCGGTGGGTCACGTTCAGGTTGCCCCCGTTGGGTGCGTCCCGGAAATACGGGGCCTGCTTCACCAGGCGGGCCAGCTTGGCCTTGTGGATCCGGCGAGCAATGAGAATGACCGCCGCCACGACCGCACATAGGAGCACGACGCCTAAGATCGCATAGAAGATGTCTTTCGCGGTCAGAGGCTCGTCTTCATAGTCGCTGCCGTCGAAGGCCCGCTCCTTCACGGTCTCGAAGCTGCCCTCCTCCGTCCGTTCCGGGTGGAGGACCCCCTTATTCAGGGCGACCATGACGGTCATGTTCTGGCTGTCTTCCAAGGGGGATTCGGTCCAGGCCTGGATGGTGTCATCCACGAACTGGATCTGGCCCTGGTAGCCAAAGGCCCAGATGTTACAGTCTGCGTCGGTGAGGGGTGTGCCGTCGGCCTTGGTCAGGGTCAGCTCCACGTCGGTGGGGAAAGTCCCCATCTCGTCGATGAAGCGGTAGTTGAAGCCGTCGGCATCGTCGTAGGCCCCCACCAAGCCGTGGAGGGTGTAGCGCAGGGTGTAGGTGTGGGTGCCGTACTCGCTGATGCCCCAGCACAGCTCCACGCCCTCGCCGGTCTCCACCACGCCGCACTTGCGGGCCTTTTGGGTAAAGTCGGCGTCCACGTCCCAGCTGGCCAGAGGCTCATAGGTCCCCCGCTCGTCGGAGACGGTGAAGTCCGTGATGGACAGGTAGCCGTTGTCCCGGCAGGCGAGATAAAACTCGGTGCCCTCGTCGGTGGTGGCCGTCCAGGTCTGGGTGATGTCGGCCGAGCCGTCGTCCTGTAAGACGGCTTTGATCCGGATGTCTGCCACTTGGTTGGCGGCGGACGCCCTGGGGGCACCCAGCAGGGCCAGCACGCAGGCCAGCGCCAGCAGCAGGGCAGAGCGCTTGATGATCGCAGGTTTCATAACAATTCTCCCAAACGGTTTGAAGCGTTACTTACTTCATGCTGGGCATGTCCGCCTTCTCCTCCACGGCCTCCAGATAGTCTCTGGCGTGGAAGCCGAAGGGGGCGGCCAGCAGGGAGACGGGAAACATGCGGATCTCCCGGTTGAGCTTGGTCACGCTGTCGTTATAGATAAGGCGGCTGGTGCGGACCATCTTCTCGTAGCTGTCCACGGCGTTCATGCACTTGGCATAGTTCTCGTTGGCCTTGAGCTCGGGGTAGCGCTCGGCCACCATGGAGATGCGGCCCAGAGCCTCGGAAATGACACCCTCCTGCTTCAGCACGTCCTGGGGCGTGGAGGTGGCGGTGATGACGCTGCGGCGGGACTTGATGGTCTCGATGAGGGTGGTGGCCTCATGGGCAGCGTAGCCCTTGGTCAGGTCCAGCAGGGCCGTGAGCGCATCGAAGCGGGAGGAGAGCTGCACGCCGATCTGGCTCATGGCGTTGTTGATGTTTTCGTCCATGGCCACCAGTCTGCGCTGGACGGAGATGATCCAGGAGATCAAAACCACGACGATGATCGCAACAATAATGAGTGTCATAAAAGCTGCCTTCCTTTCTGATGATTTCTCGCAGAATAGAGAACGACGAATGCGGAAGCCCGCATCCGCCGTTCTGTTGTATCCCTAATACTATGGCTGAATATAGTATCGATCGGGCGCTTGGAATGAATTACTCGATGTTCAGATCCGCCTTGACCTGATCGACCCAATCCTGGACCTGGCCGAACCACTCGGTCATCTTATCCAGGTCCTCCTGGGTGTACTCGTCGTCGCCGGAGAGCATCTGCTGATACTGGTTGAGCAGATCGGACATCTGCTGCATGGTGTCGATCACATCGCTGTCAAAGGCGGAGGGATCGGCGTTGATGGCGTTGGCCACTTCGTTGAAGGCAGCGCTGGTGGCGTTGAACTCGTCAATGGCAGTCTGCTTGTCGCTGGTTGCGCTGGTGTCAGCGGACTCATCCGCGGTCGTGCTGGCGGCGGTGTCGTCGGCCGCAGCCTGCTCGTCGGCGGAGGTGTCGCTGCCGCCGCAAGCGGCCAGAGCGAAGCACAGGGTCAGGGAAAGCAAGAGCAATGCAAACTTTTTCATGGGGAAAACATCCTTTCATCTCTTTGTCAATTCTGTGTTGGGGTGTGCTATGGGCATAGGATACCCCCTCTCCACAAAAAACGGGACGCTTTGGCACGAATCGCACCAAAAGCGTCCCGAATCGACAGTGCTCACAGAGACAGCCGCAGGGTGAATGTCCCGTCCTGGACGGAGAAATCGTACAGCCCGCCGTACTTGGCCACCACGGAGCAGATGCTCTGCACCCCCAGCCCGTGGCCCGGCTGGTCGGTCACGGGGATGCCTTTGACCAGGCGGACCTTCTCCTGCTGGCAGGGGTTCATGATCTGGAGGAAAAATTTCTTGCCCCGCTCGTGAAAGTTCACGTCGATCACGCAGTCCTGCCCCGCCTCCACCAGGGGGGCGCAGGCGTGCAGGGCGTTTTCCAGGGCGTTGGACAGCAGCACGCACAGGTCGCTGTCCGAGGCCAGGATAAAGTCAGAGAGATAGCCCAACACCTGCATGGTGACCCCGGCCTTTTTCGCCTGGCCCACAAAGGCGGAGAGGATGAGGTTCACGGCGTCGTTTTCGCAGTAGCGCTGGACCCTTTGGGCCTCGATCTCCTCGCAGATGGTGGAGATGTATTTTTTCGCCTCGTCCTCCTGGTCGTTCTCGATGCAGTTGAGGACGTATTGCAGGTGGTGGAGCAGGTCGTGGCGGTAGCGGCTGGCCAGGTCCTGGGACTCCCGCATGGCGTCGATCTGCCGCACGGCCTGGGCCAGCTGCATGCTCATGTTGTTCTGGACCTGCTCGGCCTGGATCTTATCCCGCTCGACCTTGGAGTAGTGCAGCAGGAAGACGAGGTAGGCCACGCTGCACAGAAAGGGCATAAACTCCACCGCCACCGGCTCCCCGCTGATCAAGATGTCAGAATAGACCCGCGTGAGATAGTCGAAAGCATAGTACATGACGGGGACCGACCCGAAAAGGCACTGGGTCTTCGTGGGGTAGTTTCCCAAATTGGCGATGGTGGGGGCCGCCCATTTCAGCAGGGCCAGGAGCAGCGGCAGGGTCACCAGCAGCTCCACGCTGCACCGCATCAGCTCCCCTCCCCCCAGCAGCTGGATCACGAACAGCGCGATCCACCGCCGCAGCTGGCAGCAGAGGTAGGCCGTGAAAATGGAAATGAGGGGCCACAAGGCCCGGCGGGTCAAAAACAGCAGCACAAGGAACAGGGGGAGGTGGACCAGAAGAGGGTAGATCTTCCGCAGGAAGCTCCCGTCCCACAGATAGTAGATCCAACTCTGGGCCACGGGGATCAGGGTCATAGACACCCAGAAGATCCACTTGTTCCGCCGGGTGGTCAGGGCGCTGCAAAAATAGGCCGCCAGCACGCTGCCGAACAGGCCCACGGCCCAGTCGTTGCAAAATGGGATGAGTTCTCTCATACCGTCACCTGGCCCTTCTGAAAGGCGTAGTCCAGAAAGGCGGACTTAACCTCGTTGTATTTCCCCCGCGGAATGGGGATCTCCGCCAGACAGGCTAAGGTGATGGCCCGGTAGGACAGGGTTTGGACATACTCCAAGTTGACCAGATAGGACCGGTGGGGGCGGTAGAAGCAGCCGTAGGGGGCCAGCTGGCGGCTCAGTTCATCTAAGCTCCCGCTGCTCTCCAACACCTTGCCGCTGTCCAGGTGGAGCAGGAGGGTCCTGTGGATGACCTCGCAGTATTCCAGCTGGTTCAGGGCCACGCGGGTGATGCCCGTCTTGCAGCGGAGGATCAGGCTGTCGCTCTGTTCCTTGTGGCAGGCTTCTAAGGCCGCGTCTATGATGCGGTAAAAGCTCTCCGCCCAGATGGGCTTGAGCTGGTAGAAATAGGCCCCCACGGCGTAGGACTGCACCGCAAACTCCGGGGAGGAGGTGAGAAAAATGATCTTCACGTTGTTGTCGTACTGCCGCAGCTCCCCGGCCACCTCGATGCCGTTCTGCCCCGGCATGAGGACATCCAGAAGCAGAACATCGTACCGGGTCCCCCGCTCCACCTCGGCCAGCAGGTCCCAGGCGTTTTGAAAGGCCGTGTATCGGATCTCCTGGTTCCGGGCCACGCGGTAGCGGTCCAGCAGGGTCTGGATGGTTTGCAGTTCAGAAAGGTCGTCGTCGCAGAAAGCCAATTGTAGCATGGCAGGTCTCGCCCCCAGTTTGGTCGTGGTTTTGGTCGTTGGTATTATCGTACCAGAAAATCCCCGCCAACGGAAGGACTTTTTTGTTTCGCCTGGTTTTCTGTTCCGTGGCATTGCATTTTATAAAAATCGGACAACTAACGCAGGATAGGATGCTTCCTTCAATCTATGGTGGTACGGATTGCCGCCATAGCAAGAGGCAGTTCCATAAGCGAAATAGAACCATACCCCAGCAAGAACTGATTTGCCGGGCAACTGGCTGGCGTATTCCAATAGGGAGATAGCG
>SFHQ01000067.1 GCA_004556345.1 Clostridiales bacterium
CAGATCTTCCTCCACCTCCAGCCGCCACTCAAACTGATTCTCGTCCACATAGCGCCAGCCTTCCTCGGCGGCGGCCTGTTCCGCCTCCGCTTCGGTGGCAAAGTCCAGGCGGAAGTCATGCTTGATGCCGCCCTCACTCACCATCACGATCTTCCAGGTCGGCTCCGCTTCATACTTTTTGGGGTCGTGGAGCTTGCTGTGCGCGGTCTCATGGACGGCAGCGGAAACGGTCTGCACCTCGCTCATGCCTTCCCGGATGGCGATCCGCTGCTGTTCGGAAGAAAAATAGCCGTCCATGTTCTCGGCCATCGGCTCAAACTCGATGGGGACCGGGGCGGAGCGGCGCAGCGCCTCCAGAAACGCCTCATAGTGCGGCACCGTCCCGGACAGGCTGGAGGCCAGTTCCGGCAGAGGCTTTCCGTCTGTCTGGCTCACATCGAACACCTTGACTGGGCGGAACATGGGGATTTCGATTTCCTTTTCCTCCATGACCGCCTTGCCGTCTGCGTCCAGAATAGGAGCCTGGGTGTCCGGGTCGCGCTTCATTTCCTCGATTTTCTTTTTGTAGGGCGTAGGGGCGATGATGGTGATACCATGCTCGCCCTTTTTCACATGGCGTTCAAACTGGTTTTTCCACTTGTTGAACCCGGCCACCAGGGTGGCGTCCGGGCGCTGCATATAGATGAGCATGGTGTTGTTGACGGAGTAACGGTGGAACTTGGACATGACGGACAGGTAGCGCATATACTTCTCGCTCTCAAACAGCTCCTTGATACCCTGTTCAATGCCCGCCGTGATCTCCTGCAACCGCTCTCGGTTGGTGGGCTTATCAGCCATGAATTTCACTCTCCTTTCCAAATTGGCGATTGTTGAATGGTGTTCGGCAAGCCACAGCTTTTGTTCCTCCGGGCCGTCCTCCAGGAAAAAATCCAACAGATAGCCCACATAGTCCTTTTTCTGAATTGCCTCCATGAATCGGGGGTGTGGATTTTCCTCCGGTGTTTTTGGGGAATAGTCCGTTTCCCACTTTCTGAGCAGATGATAGTAGTCGGCCAGAACACGAAAGGTATGGTCCCGGTCCTCATTGAATTTCTGTGCCTCGGTTTTCTGCCGGACATAGCGCCTCCGGGGAGGGGCCTGACTGTCGTAGACCAGGCCAAAATCCTGGGCCAGCTTCTCGGCGGCCTCCTTGGGGGACAGATTGTAGAGCCGGGCGGTAAAGTCGATCACATCGCCGGTGGCCCCGCAGCCGAAGCAGTAGAAGTATTCCTCATTCAGCTTCATGCTGGGATTTTTGTCATCGTGGAATGGGCAACAAGCCATGCCGCTCCGGTTGACCTCGATCCCATACATCTGCGCCGCTTCCCGAACGGTGACGGACTGCTTGACGGCCTCAAAGACACTCTCGGCCATGCTTACTCATTGCCTTTCTTGGGGGTGGGCGGCCTGTACCCGGCAGCCTTGGCCCGTTCACTGGCCGCTTTGCGGCGCTCGGCTCTGTACGGCTCCCGGACAGACACGCAGCGTTTGGGGACAAGAAAGGTCTGCCGGTTCTTTTTCACAATCTGGTCCGGGTATTTCTCCGCCAGCCGCCGCAGCTTCTCCAGCAGCCGGGGGTCATGGGTATAGACCTCGGCGGCGGTCTCGGCCTGGTTGTAGAGGATGATGGTTTCCTGTTCATAAAGGCTCAGTTTCATTTTCCGCCTCCTTTCTGCCGGTCAAACGCCAGCTTGAAATTGGCGTACTTCCCATCGTCCTCCAGCACCACGGCGGCGTCGTAGGTCTTGCCGGTTTTCTCGGAATACAGGCCGGTCACATGGGCGCGGCCATCTTTGAGCAGCGCCGTCACGATGGCCTTGGTGGGCTGCTTGCGCTTCAGCTCCCACCACTTGTTGTTTTTCCAGATAGCGAATTTGCAGCCCTCGTTCTGACAAAAGAAACCCTTTTGCAGCTCCGCCACATCACCGCCGCAGCGGGGACATTTGCCCACCACTTCGCGGGGCGGCGTGAACAGGTACTCGGTCCCCTTGATGACCTGATAGGTCCTCACCAGCTCCTGGAGCATGGCGCTGATCCCGGCCATGAAGTCCTCCGGGGCCAGTTCGCCGCGCTCGATCTCACCCAGCCGGTACTCCCACTCGGCGGTCAACAGGGGTGATTGCAGCTGCTCCGGCAGCACGGTGATAAGGGACACCGCATCATGGGACGGCAGGAGCTGCACCTGCTTTTTGCCCTTTTTACGCTCCAGAAAGCCGGTAGACACCAGCTTTTCCAGAATCCCGGCGCGGGTGGCCGGGGTCCCCAGGCCCTTGCGCTCGGCATTGTCCGGCATATCGTCCTTCCCGGCAGTCTCCATCGCGGAAAGCAGCGTATCTTCGGTGAAGTGCTTGGGCGGGGTGGTCTTGCCTTCCTTGACGGCAGCACCAGAAAGGGGCAGCGTCTGACCTTCAGACAGCTCTGGCAGACGGCCTCCGTCCGGCAGGGCCTTTTCCTCGGTTTCCGGCTCCGCATTTTTCAGCCCTGCACGGTAGGCAGCGTCCAGCGCCCGCCAGCCGTAATTTTTCACCGTGCGGCCCTTGGCGGTAAACTCCGCACCGGCGCACTCCACAACAACGGCGGTTTCCGCAAAGGTATAGGGTTGGGCCACGGCGCACAGCAGCCGCAGGGCCACCAGCTCCAGCACCGCCTTTTCACCCACCGGCAGGCCGGTCAGGTCCACGCCCTGGAGGTTGCGGGTAGGGATCACCGCATGGTGGTCGGTTACTTTCTTGTCGTTGATGACCTGGATGGCATCGCAGGAAATGGCGATCCCTTTCCGAAACGGCATAGCATTGGCAACCAGATTGACCAGCACGGGCAGGCTTTCAGCCATATCCGAAGTCAGGTAACGGCTGTCCGTCCGGGGATAGGTGCAGAGCTTCTTTTCATAGAGGTTCTGCAAATAGTCCAGGGTCTGCTGGGCCGTAAATCCCAGCAGCCGGTTGGCGTCCCGCTGGAGGGTGGTCAAGTCATAGAGGGCGGGCGGCTTCTCGGATTTGTCCTTGCGCTCCACCTTTTTCACCGTGGCAGTCGCACTCTGGCAGGCCGTTTTCAGCTGCTGGGCGGCGGCCTTGTCCGCCATGCGCTCCCCGGTAACGGAAAAACCGGGCAGCTCCAGCGTTACTGTGTAGAACGGCACCGGCTTGAAGGTGTCGATCTCGGCCTCCCGCTGGACAATGAGGGCCAGCGTCGGGGACATGACGCGCCCGATGTTGAGGGTCCGGTGGTACAGCACCGAAAACAGCCGGGTGGCATTGATACCCACCAGCCAGTCCGCCTTGGCGCGGCAGAGGGCCGCATCCCGCAGGCCGTCATAGTCCGCACCGGGGCGCAGG
>SFHQ01000036.1 GCA_004556345.1 Clostridiales bacterium
AACTGGATGAGATCATAGAAACCATCGAAAAACAAGCGTTTGTAGAGCCAAGTGAGCTATTGAAGCGTTTTTGGGATATTTTTGTCTTAGATACCCTTTTAGGCAATTTTGACCGCCATAATGGAAACTGGGGGTTCCTCTATGATGAAGAGACGGAAAGAGGGGAGATCGCCCCTGTTTATGACTGTGGAAGTTGCCTTTTGCCGCAGGCAGATGACCGTATTATGCGGAGTGTATTAGAGCAAGATGAAATGCTCTTGGCACGAGTGTACCAGTTTCCAACTTCTGCGATCAAGTGGGGCGGGAGGAAAATCAATTATTATGATTTCCTGATGAGTACGGACAGGAGAGATTGCTACGCTGCACTTCACCGGATAGTACCTCGGATAAATTTGGAAAATATTAACACATTGATCGAAGAGACACCCTATATCAGTGACTTACAAAAACAATTTTATAAATACTATATAAAATCAAGATATGAATTGATTTTAATACCAGCGCTACAAAAAATAAATCTACCCAAATAAAACCGGAGACTGCACGATTTTCTGTGCGGTCTCCGGTTTTGGAGTTATTGGGGGGCGGCGGCGAAGTCGGTGAGGACGAGGTTGGTGAGCTTGAGGACGTCGTCGCCTTTTTTGAGGCGGAGGGAGAGGTAGGGCTTCTCGCCGGCGGAGAAGAGCAGGCGGCCCTTGTATTTTTCCAGGCCGCAGGTGGCTGCGACGCGGGCGAAATCCGGCTTGGGGAGGGAGAAGCGGACGCTGTTTTCTTTTTGAGCCAGCTCTGTCATGCCCAGGGCGGCGGCGCGGGCGCGGAGCAGGGCGATGGCGATGAGGTTCGTGACGCTCTTGGGCGGCTCGCCGTAGCGGTCGATGAGTTCGTCGATGATGTCGTCGCCCTCTTCCTGGGTGCGGACGCGGGCCATGCGGCGGTAGAGGTCCATGCGCTGCTCCGGGGCGGGGATGTATTTCTCCGGGATGGCGGCGGGGACGGCGAAGTCCGCCGTGCACCAGGTCGGCTTTTCCACGGGCTTGCCCTGCTCCTCCAGGACGGCCTCCTCTAAGAGGCGCAGGTAGAGATCATAGCCCACGCTCATGAGGAAGCCGGACTGCTCCGGGCCGAGGAGATTGCCCGCCCCGCGAATTTCCAGGTCTCGCATGGCGATCTTGAAGCCGGAACCGAAGGCGGCGTATTCCCGGATGGCGGAGAGGCGTTTGTTCTGGTCCTCCGTCAAGATCTTGCTGGGACGGTAGGTCAGGTAGGCCGAGGCCCGCCGGGTGGAGCGGCCCACGCGGCCCCGGAGCTGGTGGAGCTGGGCCAGGCCGAAGTTTTCTGCGTTTTCGATGATGAGGGTGTTGGCGTTGGGCAGGTCGATGCCCGTCTCGATGATGGTGGTGCAGACCAAAATGTCCAGCTCCCCATCGGTCATCTGGCTCATAATATCGCCCAGCTGCTCCTGGTCCAGCTTGCCGTGGGCGGTGCCGATGCGGACCTCTTCGCCCAGAAGAGAACGAATTTTTGCGGCGGTCTGGTCGATGGTCTCCGTGCGGTTGTGGAGATAGTAGACCTGGCCGCCCCGGTCCAGCTCCCGGCGCATGGCGTCGGCCAGCAGGCCCCAGTCGTGCTCGATCACATAGGTCTGGACGGGCTGGCGGTTGACGGGGGGCTGCTCCAGCGTGGACATATCCCGCAGGCCGGAGAGGGCCATGTTCAGGGTCCGGGGGATGGGCGTGGCGGAGAGGGTCAAGACATCGACCTGACTGGTCATTTTTTTGAGCTTCTCCTTGTGGCCAACCCCGAAGCGTTGCTCTTCGTCCACCACGAGCAGGCCTAAGTCGTGGAACTGAATGTCCTTCCCCAGAAGCTTGTGGGTGCCGATGAGCAGGTCCACGGACCCCTCTTTTGTCCGCCGTAAAATATCTTTCGTCTGGGCGGCGGTGCGGAAGCGGGAGATCATCTCGATCTGCACGGGGAAGTGGGAGAAGCGCTTGACCGCCGTCATGTAATGCTGCTGGGCCAGAACGGTCGTGGGGACCAGCAGGGCGGCCTGCTTGCCCTCTAAGATACATTTCATGATGGCCCGGAACGCCACCTCCGTTTTGCCGTAGCCCACATCGCCGCAGAGCAGGCGGTCCATGGGGACGGCTTTCTCCATGTCCCGCTTGATCTCCTGGGCGCAGCGGAGCTGGTCGTCGGTTTCGGGATAGGGGAAGAGGGCTTCGAACTCCTGCTGCCAGGGGGAGTCCGGGGCGAAAGCGTGGCCGGCCAGGCGCTGGCGCTGGGCGTAGAGCTGGATGAGGCCCTTGGACATGTCTTTGGCGGCCTTTTTGGCGCGGCTTTTGGATTTTTCCCATTCCGTGCCGCCCAGTTTCGACAGGCGCTTGCGGCTGGGGTCGTCGCCGCTGCCGATGTATTTGGAGACGAGGTCCAGCTGGAGGGCGGGGACATAGAGAATGTCTGCCCCGGCGAACTGGAGCTTGATGTAATCCCGCGGGGTGCCGTCCACGGACATCTTTACCATGCCGACGAAGCGGCCGATGCCGTGGTGGTCGTGGACCACGAGATCGCCGGGGGAGAGGTCGGTGAAGGCCTCTAATTTCTGGCGGGTGGTGGCATCCCCCTTGGCCCGCTTGGGGCGGGGCTTTCGCGGGGGGAGGGCTTCACCCTCGGAGAGGACGGCCAGTTTCCCGTCGGGGTAGTCAAACCCGGCGGAGAGGCCGCCCACGGCCAGGGTGATGCGGCCCGGCTCCGGCAGCTCGTGGAGCAGTTCGTCCACCGCCGTGTAAACTTTCTGCTCCCGGAGCATGGCTTGCAGGGCATCGGCTTTTCTCCGGCTGGAGGTCAGAACGACCACGGAAAAATCGGATTTTTGATAGGCTCGTAAATCTTCCGCCACGGCCTCAAAGCTGATGCCGTAGCCGGGGAGCTGGCGGGCGGTCAGCGACAGCAGAAACGCCGGGGGGACCGGCAGAGAGCCGGTGGTGAAGGAATCGAAATAGAGTAAGGTACGCTTGGCCAGCGCGGCGCACAGGCCCTCCCAGGTCTCGGCAAAGACGGGGTGCTTGCCGGTGAGGACGCCCTGCTCTAAGAGGGCGGTGATGTCTTCCCCCAGCTGCCAGAGGTAGTTTTTCGCCCGGTCTGCCACGCGGGGGGTGTCGCACAGGGCGACGAGGGCGTTTGGCGGCAGGTAGTCTGCCGCTGTGGCCACTTGGGGATAGACCTGGGGCAGGGCCAGGTCAGGGGGGCCGGAGATGGGGTCTCCATTCAAGGAAATGACTTCCCCGGCGGGGAGCAGCTCGCAGGTCTCCCGCTGGGCGGTGCGGCGCTGGGTGACGGGGTCGAAGAGACCCATGGAGTCGATCTCATCCCCCCAGAACTCCATGCGGAGGGGGAGGTCCAGGCCGGGGGAGAAGACGTCTAAAATGCCGCCCCGCAGGGCAAACTGGCCGGGGCCTTCCACCTGGTCACAGCGGGTGTAGCCGGCCCGGACCAGGAAGTCGGTCAGGTCGTCTAATTGGCAGACCTGGCCCACTTGGAGCTGGCGGCAGGCTTGGGTCAGGGTCTCCTGGGGCAGGGTGCGCTGGAGCAGGCCCTCTACCGTGGCCACCAGCAGGGGACAAGTCCCGCGGGTCAGCTGGGTCAGGATGGCCAGGCGCTGCTGCTCCCACTGGCGGCTGGCGGCACCGGGGTGGAAGAGAAAGTCCCGCGCCGTGAGGACGGGGACCTCTTCGCCCAGAAAGGCACCCAGGTCCCCGGCGGCCCGGCGGGCCTCGGCGTCGTCGGGGCAGACCAGGACCAAGGGACGCTTGGTATCCTGACGGAGCGCGGCGGCGAAGTGGGCCCGGTGGACGGCGGCCAGGCCGGACAGGGCGAGAGGGCTTTTGCCCTGGGTGACGGCCTGCCGCAGGCGGCGGTAATCCGCCAGCCGGTCCAGCAGACCGGGCAGCAGGGTGGTGGAACGGGTCGCGGGCATGGGAAACCCTCCTTTTCAAATTCAAATCATACAGGCGAAGAACGGGCTGGGTCAGCCGTTGAACTGGGCCATGGCCTTGTCGGCCCCCTGCTCGATGAGGCAGGTGACGGCATCGGCGGCCTTTTTGACGGCGGCCTCCATGGCCTCCTTGTCCGGGCCGGTGAACTTGCCCAGGACCCAGGCGGCCATGTCGCTGTCGGGCCGGGGCTTGTTGCCCACGCCGACTTTCACGCGGGGGAACTGGTCGGTGCCCAGGTGGGCAATGATGTTTTTCAGGCCGTTGTGGCCCCCGGCGGAGCCGCTGCGGCGGATGCGGAGCTTGCCCTGGGGCAGGGAGACGTCGTCCGAGATGACCAGGACCCGCTCCGGGGGGACCTTATAGAACCGGGCGGCCTGCCCCACGGCTTCGCCGGAGAGGTTCATGTAGGTCACGGGCTTCATCAGCAGGACGGACTTGCCGCCGAGCTTGGTCGTGTTGGTCAGGGCCTTATATTTTACCCGCTGGACGGGGATGTTGGCTCGGTCAGCCAGCTCGTCTATCACGAGGAAGCCGACGTTGTGGCGGGTCCAGTCATACTTGGGACCGGGGTTGCCCAGACCGACGACGATCCACTCGACCGGTCCGGCGTGCTGAAAAGAAAACATGGTCGTACCACCTATCTCAAAAAAGTTGTACCCTACTATAACAAATGCCAGGGGAAAAGTCAAAATGAGATGGGTCGACGGGCAGAAGTTGTATCTACCCATTCCCGTCGAATCATGCTATAATATAGTGTTCTAACGAGAAAATTTATCCTCGAAACGGAGGTCATTGATCATGGCAAACAATAAAGTGACGATCTACATCCACAACCAGCGCTACCGCTTTCTGGCGGAGGAGAACGAGGACTATTTGCAGCAGTGCGCCGACATCGTCAACAAAGAGATGGACAACGCCATGGACGGCAACACCCTCTCCATCACCGACGGGGCGGTGCTGGCGGCCATGAACGTGGCGGACAAATACTGCAAGGAGCGGCTGGTCTCGGACAACCTGCGGGCCCAGCTGAAGCAGGCCCTGGACGAAAACGCCCGGCTGGCAAAGGAGATGTCGGAGATGAAGCGGGAGGCCCGCAAGGCCACCAAGGAAAAGGCCAAGGCCAAGCGGGAAGCCAAGGTCGAGGCCAAAGCGGAGGCGGAGGGCAAGGCAGAGGAGGCCCAGCCCAGCCCTGCCGAGACCCAGGAAGCCCAGACGGAGGAGAGCACCTGATGGAACTGCTGGCCCCTGCCGGGTCCCCGGAGGCCCTGGTCGCGGCGGTGCAGGGCGGGGCGGACGCAGTGTATCTGGGCTTCGGCCCGCTCAACGCCCGGCGGAACGCGAAAAACTTTACGGAGGAACAGCTGGAGGAGGCCGTGGCCTACTGCCATCTGCGGGGCGTGCGGGTCTATCTGACGCTGAACACGCTGCTGCAAAACCGGGAGCTTGCTCTGGCGGCGGAGACGGGGGCGCTGGCGGCGCGGCTGGGGATCGACGCGATCCTGGTCCAGGACCTGGGCGTGGCGAAGCTCCTGCGGGAGACCTGCCCGGATGTGCCGCTGCACGCCTCCACCCAGATGACGGTGCATGATCTGGCGGGCATACAGGCCTGCGCGGACCTGGGCATGACGCGGGTGGTGCTGTCCCGTGAGATGTCGGGGGAGGCGATCCAATATCTCTGTGAGAAGTCCCCGGTGGAACTTGAAGTGTTTGGGCATGGGGCGCTGTGTATGTGTTACAGCGGCCAGTGCTTCCTCTCGGCGGTGCTGGGGGGACGGAGCGGCAACCGAGGACTCTGTGCCCAGCCCTGCCGGTTGGCCTTTCGCTGGCCGGGGGATAAGAAAGCGTCCCATCCGCTGTCGCTGAAGGACCTGTCTCTGGCGGGGCAGCTGGAGCGCCTGAAGGAGATGGGCGTGGCCTGCCTGAAATTAGAGGGGCGGATGAAGCGGCCGGAATACGTGGCCGTGGTCACGAAGATTTATGCTACTGCTCTGAAAGAGGGGCGGGAGCCGACCAGGGACGAGCTGGCGCAGCTGGAAGCGGCCTTTTCCCGGCAGGGCTTTACCCAGGGGTATTACCGGGACCAGAAAGGCCCCGCCATGTTCGGCACCCGGCCGGAGGGGACGAAGGACCCGGAAGAATTATTTGCCCAGGCGCGGGCGTTCTATGGGCGGGGAGAACATCGGCTGACGCCGGTGACCTTCACCGCGCTGGCGAAGGCGGGCGGCCCGTTGATGCTTACGGTGGAGGATGACGCGGGGCACCGATGTTTTG
Organism: Clostridiales bacterium; assembly: GCA_004556345.1. GTDB lineage: Bacteria > Bacillota > Clostridia > Oscillospirales > Oscillospiraceae > Evtepia. The sequence continues at coordinate 6,267 of SFHQ01000036.1, forward strand.
CCCAGGGGGAGGCCCCCCAGGCCGCCCGGAACCGGGAGACCACGGCAGAGCAGCTCATCGCCCAGCTGGGGAAGACCGGCGGGACGGTCTATACCGCCGCCTCGGTGCAGGTAGACTTAGACCCGGGGCTGGCTGTGCCGCTCTCGGCGGTCAACGCCCTGCGGCGGGATGTGCTGGGGCAGCTGGACGCCCTGCGAAGTCAGCCGGGAAATGGGCGGACTTTGCCGTTTATAGCCCCGAAGAAGAAGCGGGGGCCGTCTGGATCGCCGGAGCTGACGGTGTCTCTGCACCGGTGGGCGCAGGTTTCCAAGGAACTGTTGGAGCAGGGTCCTGCTATCGTCTGGCTGCCCTGTGAGGAAGCGTATCAGAACCGAGCGGAGCTGGCTGACGCGGTGAACGCCTACCCTGACATTGCCTTTGGGGTGGTGTTTCCCCGCGTGGCCTGGGACCGGGAGCGGGATGAGCTGCGAAAGCAGCTGGCTGCGCTGCGGGAGATCGGCGTGACCCAGGCGCTGCTGGGGCACATCGGCCAGCTGGGGCTGGCGCGGGAGCTTGGCTTTGTGCCCAGAGGGGACTTTGGGCTGGGGCTGGTGAACGATCTCACGGCCCAGGAACTGGCGCGGCTGGGGTTTGCCTCGGCGACGGCGTCGTTTGAGTGCCGGTTGTCGCAGGTGCGCGACCTGAGCAAGGCGCTGGACACCAGTCTCATCGTCTATGGGCGGCTGCCGCTGATGCTGACGGAAAACTGCATCCTAAAGAACCGGGGGAAGGGGTGCCACTGCCAGGACACCCCGCAAAGCCTGCGGGACCGGAAGGGGGAGGAGTTCCCCGTGGAACGGGCCTGGGGCTGCCGGAATGAACTCTTCAACGCCAAGACCCTTTGGCTGGCGGACAAGGACGACTGGAAGAAGGCAGGGCTGCGGTATGCGCGGCTGGCCTTTTTGCGGGAGGACGCCAAGACCTGCGCCCGGATCCTGCGGGCCTATCGGACCGGCGAGGGGGATGGGCCGGAAGGGTTTACCAGAGGACTGTATTATCGCGGGGTGGAGTAATGGCTCCCCTGAAAGGGTCTAACTGTCCGGGGGACAGTTAGATTCAGTAAAATCTTCCTTAGACAGCTGGCCGCGAAGCGGACTGAGGGGTTATCCTCCTCCACACCGGAAAAATTTTCCCCCACCAAATTCGATGGAAAACACGGAGGCAAAGCATGAAAATAGTGTTAGCATCTCAATCCCCCCGGCGGAAGGAACTGCTGGGGCGGATGGGACTGGAATTTGTAACGCAAGCGTCAAAGATCGACGAGTCTGCTTTTGACGGGCTGGCGGCGCGGGAGCTGGTGGCTACCCTGTCGCGGGAGAAGGCCCAGTGGATCGCCAGACAGCTGGACGGGGAGACCCTGGTCATCGGGGCCGATACGGTGGTCGTGCGGGACGGGGCCGCTTTGGGCAAGCCCAAGGACGCGGAGGACGCCGTGGCGATGCTCCTGTCGCTGTCCGGGCGGGACCACCAGGTCTGCACCGGCGTGACCGTCTGCCGGGGGGACCGGGTCCTGACCCAGGTGGAGGAGACCCAGGTGACCTTCCGGGAGCTGACGGAGGCGGAGGTCCGCCAGTACGTCTCCACCGGGGAGCCGATGGACAAGGCCGGGGCCTATGGCATCCAGGGCCTGGGTGGGCTGCTGGTGGAGGGCATCCGGGGGGATTACAGCAATGTGGTCGGCCTGCCGGTGTGCCGTCTGGGGCAGATGCTGAAGGACTTTGGCGTGGACTGTCTGGCGCTGGCTGGGCGGTGACGTTCCGGGGAACTGGCCCGGCGTCTCTGCCTGCCTGGGGCGGGAGGAGGCTGCCGTGAGAGGTCTGTTTCACCGTACTTGGTTCAAAATATTGGCCGTGGCTCTGTCTCTGAGCCTGGTCGCCGCGGGAGTGGCTCTCGTCCTTTCTGGGACGGGGGGTTCTCTGCGGGGGCTGCCGGAGACGGTGTCACGGCCTTTTTTACGCCTTTTTTCGGAGGTGGAGGCGAAACTTCGGCAGGGAAAGGAGGATTTGAAAGGGATACAGGCCCTCAGAGACGAGCGGGATGCTTTGGCGAAGCAGGTGGTCGCCCTGGAAAAAACGGCCCGGACGGGGGAGCTGGCCCAGGCGGAGAATGCCCGATTACGAGCCTTGCTAGACCTGCCCAAGGCGGGGCAGCATTTGACGCTTGCTTCGGCTTGGGTCATTGCCCGGACGCCGGACAACTGGCAGGGGGAAGTGACGCTGGACCAGGGGAGGGCGCAGAAGGTTGCCGCGGGGCAGTGCGTCATCGACGAGAACGGGGCCTTGGTGGGCCGGGTGAAGGAGGTCGGGAAGCACTGGGCAGTGGTGACGCTGGTCTGTGACCCGGCGCTTTCGCTGGCGGGGCAGGGAGTCTCCTCCGGGGTCCTGGGAGCTGTGGAGGGGCGGACCGATCTGTTGCCCAAGGGGGAGACGAGCTTTTCCTGCCTCACGGCGGCAGACCCGGTGCAGGCGGGGGAGCGCGTGGTCACCTTTGCCGCCGGGGAGAACTATCCCTCCGGGCTGCTGGTGGGGACCGTTCGGCAGATCGTGGACGATCCGGGAGGACTGACGCGGGCGGCCATTGTGGAACCGGCGGCGGACCTCAATAACCTGGGGCAGGTGTTTGTGGTGACGGATTTTTGGGAGGTGCGGTAGATGGTTCGGCGGTGGGGCTGGGCCGTGGGGGCGGCCTGGTTGGTCGATGGGTTGGTTTTGGTAAAGTTTCCGGTGTTGGGGGTCTGCGTGCGACTGGTGCCGGGGGTGGTGTACCTGGCGGGGGTCGAGGGCGGACCGGAGGTCGGGGCGAAATGTGGAGGATTGGGGGGAGGTTTGCTGTGGATCTGTGGAGGTTCGGCCAGCCAGATGGCGATTTTGGCGCTGCTTGGGGGAATGGCGGGAGAAGTTGTCCACAAAAATGCGTCAAAATGGGGAAAGTGGCTGGCGTCGATCCCGTTGCTGGTGGGGGCAGAGTCCTTGGTCGTGGGCGTGCACTGGCTGGGGGGCGTGGCGCTGGCGGAGAGCGTCTGGTTGGCGGGGATGGAGGTCGGGTTGGAGATTGTGGTTACGATGCTCCTTTGTATTTGGAAGAGGAAGTGATGGGAATGGGTCATTCGGTTCGTCATGTTCTTGCCGCCCTGGCCTTTGCCGGGGTGCTTGCTTTTTTCTGCGTGCTGCTGGTCCGGGCGCAGGTCATTCAGGGAGAGGGGTATTACGAAACGTCCTTGCGGAGCAAGGCGAAGGTGGAGAGCGTGCCGGCAGCGCGGGGGAAGATCCTGGACCGGAACGGGAAGGTGTTGGTGCGGGACGAGGTGCGCTGGACCGCCGTGGTGGCGGAGGGAGCGCCGGAGGAGAGCAGGGTCCGGCTGGCGCAGCTGTGCCGGGAGGAAGGCGTGCGCTGGGACGGTGAGGGCGCGGTGACGGGCGTGACGGCCCGCTTACTGGCCCGTGGGAAGGAGGAGGGGTTAGAGGGCGTGACCTTCTCCCCGGCGGTGGAGCGCGTGGGAAGCGGGGCGCTGGCCCCCCATGTGCTGGGGCGCGTGGGAGCGATGAGCCCGGAGCAGTGGGAGGAACTGAAACGCAAGGGGTATGCGATGGAGGAAACCGTGGGAAAGGACGGGGCCGAGGCGGCCTTTGAGGAAGCGCTGCATGGGACGCCGGGGCGGAGGTATGTGGAGACTGCGGGAAGCGGCTGGGACACGGAACCGGTGGCGGGGAAGAACGTGACGCTGACGCTGGACAAGGACTTGCAGGCGGCGGTGCAGGATGCCTTGCAGGCATTTCTGGACGGACACCCGAACGCGAGCGGCGGGGCCGTGGTGGCCCTGGACGTGGAGGACGGCGGGGTGCTGGCCATGGCCAGTCTGCCGGGGTATGACCCGGAGACATTTTCCAAACAGTATGGGGCGCTGGCCCAGGACGAGGGGCATCCGCTGATGAACCGGGCGATCCAGGGGCTGTATGCACCGGGATCGACCTTTAAGCTGGTGACGGCGACGGCGGCGCTGGAGGAGGGCGTCCTCACCCCGGAGACAAAAATTTTGGACACGGGGCGGTATACCTATTATAAAAGTCCCCAGCCGCAGTGCTGGCTGTATCGGCAGGCGGGGAAGACCCACGGGCTGGAGACGGTGACGGACGCCATAGCAGACTCCTGCAATATCTTCTTCTTTGACGCGGGGCGGAGAGTGGGCATCGAGACGCTTGGTACCTACGCCAAGGCCCTGGGCTTGGGGGAGAAAACGGGCATTGAATTGGCCGGAGAGCAGTCTGGGGTGGTGGCCGGGCCGGCGTATACGGCGTCCGTGGGTGGGACGTGGTATGAGGGGAGCGTGCTGTCTGCGGCCATCGGGCAGGAGAACCATCGCTTCACGCCGGTGCAGCTGGCGCACATGACGGCGACGCTGGTCAGCGGCGGGGAGCGGCGGCAGGTGCATCTGCTGAAACAGGTGGCGGGGGAGGAAGCAAAGGAGGTGGTGAGTCTGGGGAAGATCGCGCTTTCTGAGAAGAATCTCACGGCCATCAAAGAGGGGATGCGGCGGGTGGTCCGGAGCGGGTCACTGGCGGAGGCGTTTCGGGATCTGCCGGTGACGGCGGGGGCGAAGACAGGGTCGGCCCAGGTGGCGGGGGAGGAGGAATCCAACGCCGTGCTGGTCTGCTTTGCGCCGTATGACGCGCCGAAAATCGCCCTGGCGCTGGTGGCGGAACAGGGCGGCTCCGGGGCGGCGCTGGGAGACGCGGCGGCGGCCATTCTGAATACCTGGGCAGCGGGAAATCTGTCCTGAGAAAGCGGACGTTTGTTCGCAGTTTGTGCGCTTTACCGCGTGAAAGATTTTTGGGGAATCGAAGAAAATCTTGTGAAATCTCCACAAAAGAACGCAAAGTTCCACAAAAAAACCACCTTTTTGAAAGATTTGAAAGGAGAGAAATCCCAGGAAGGGGGTTTTCAAGCGGGCCGATCTATGCTATGATTACAAAACTGTAACAGATAGTAACAGCCAGCTGACGAATGGTTACGACCGGAAACAGCTGGCCGATATATGACCCGAGCAATGATTTTGCGGAGCAAAGGAGACACGAATGCAGAAGCGACTGATGAGTATTATTTTGGCAGTGATGTTATTGGCAGCGATGGCGACGACCGCCGGAGCCGCCACCTATGAGGAGATCAACCAGGACGCCGTCTTTGTCAAGCAGTCCCAGAGAGGGACCTGCACCCTGGCTTCCACTGCCATGATGCTCAGAAGAGCCGCCATGCTCAACGGAGACGAGAACTGGGCCTCCATCACCGAGGCCAGCTGCCGCTCCGCCTTCTGGCTGGCCGGCCGTGGCCTGCCCTATCACTTCACTTACGAGACTATGACCGTGGACCACGCCCGTCTGCCCGGCGGGCAGGCCAACCGCCAGGTCCTCATCGACCTGCTGGCGGAGCACCCGGAGGGCATCATGCTCCACGCCGCCTGCGTGCCCCACGGCATCCTGCTGACGGAGTATAAGGACGGCCAGTTCTACTGCGCCGACCCCTCTGAGTTTGCCGGGACCGGCATCATCCCCATCGAGCAGGCCTGGGGGACCCGGATCGAGAACTCCAACGCCTATTGGTATGTGTCCTCTGAGGTCACTGCCCCCACGCAGGCACCCGTTGTGCCGGAGGCTTCTGCCGCCAGCATCCACCCCGACACCACCACCCTGCTGACCGGCCCCAAGGCCGACGAGGAGGAGACTGCCTGCCTGATCGGCCAGGCGCTGGGTGTCCACGCCTGAGAAACAAAGCCCATTGCAACCTGTTGTTGATTCTGAATTGACGAAGCACCCCGGAACGGTATTGGTTCCGGGGTGCTTCGTTGTTATACTAGGGGCGTTTCCGGGCCATACTATCCCTATCTGAACAAGGGAAGGGAGCGGGGCGGATGAAGTATGTGGAGCCGCCGCATCCGCGGCAGGAGCCGCGCTTTGCGGGGGAACTGACGGGGGAGCATATTCGGTTCCTGTTTCGGGACTGCGTGGACTTTGGGGAGCGAGAAGTGCTCATCGGCGGAGACCCGGAGAAGCGGACGAGGGTGTTTTTCATTCAGGGCCAAGTGCGGGGAGAACGGCTGAACGACTATGTATTGAGGCCGCTGGCGACGAGCCTGGCGCTGAGAACGGCATCCCCAAAGTCGGCGGCGCGGCTGATGGAGGAAGGAACGGTATACTGCCAGGGAGTGAAGCGATGCCGGAGCTTGGACCAGGCCGTTTTTGCGATGGTAGACGGCTGGGCGGTCTTTGAGTTTCCTGGGAACGGGGAGATGCTGGCTTACTTCGTGGGGACGGAGGAAAAACGAGCGGTGAGCAGGCCGGAGAATGAGCCGTCGCTCAAGGGGGCGAAGGACGCCTTTGTGGAGTCCCTGCGGACCAACACGTCGCTGGTGCGGCGGAGACTGCGGGCACCGGAGCTGAAGATCACGGAGTCCGTGGTGGGACGGCAGAGCGTGACGCCGGTGGACATACTATATATAGAAGGGCTGACCGACCCGGAATTGGTCAAGGAGGTTCAGCGCCGGGTGGCGGGGATCGACACGGACCAGGCGTTTCAGCCCTCGACATTGGAAGAGCTCATTGTGGACGAGGTGGACACGGCGTTTCCGTTGCTGGCCTATACGGAGCGGCCGGATCGGTTTTGCGCGGGGCTGGTCGAGGGGCGCGTGGGGGTCATCGTGGACGGGCTGCCGCTGGGGTATCTGCTGCCGGGGACCATCGGGCAGTTCTTTCGGACGGGACAGGACCGGTCCCAGAACTGGCTGGCGGCATCGACGCTGTCGGTGCTGCGATACCTTTGTATGCTCTGCTCCCTGTTTCTGCCGGCCTGGTATGTGGCGGCGGTGAACTTTCACCCGGAGATGATCCCGGCGCGGCTGGCTTGGTCGATCTCGGAGGCGAAGCTGAACGTGCCGTTTTCCACCTTGTTTGAGGTGCTCATTATGTTGCTGGCGTTTGAGGCGGTGCAGGAGGCCGGGCTGCGGTTGCCGGGGCCGATCGGACAGACGGCATCGATCTTGGGCGGGCTGGTGGTCGGCTCGGCGGCGGTGGAGGCGGCCATCGTGTCGCCGGTGGTGCTCATCGTGGTGGCCATTGCGGGCATTGCAGGGTACACGGTGCCGAGCCAGGAGTTTTCTGCGGCGTTGCGGATCTGGCGGTTTTTGCTGGTCATTGGGGCCAGCTTGGGGGGCTTGTTTGCGGTCACGGCGCTGACGGCGGTGCTGGTGGGGCGATTGGCGCAGCTGGAGAGCTTTGGCGTGCCCTATCTGGCCCCCTTTGCGCCGGGGCAGGGGAAGGACGGCTATGGCGTGCTCCGGTGGCCCACCCACCGGGTGAAGTTCCGGGAGGCCATTCTGCACACCCGGAACCGCAGGAGGCAGGGATGAGGGGGGTCGTGGCCTGGGCGGTCACAGCCGCCTGGATGCTGGCCCTGCTCTCCGGCTGCGCCGGGACCCCCCAGAGCCGGGAGAGCGGCGCGACGGTGCTGGCCGGGGTGCTGGGCGTGGAGGACCTGGGCGAGGGGTTCTGTATCCGGGCTGCCGCCGAGGGGCGGGGGAGCCAGGGGCCGTTTCACTGCGAGAGCTGGGGGCAGACTCCGGCGGCGGCGGTAGAGGACCTGACGGACCGGGCCGAGCAGGTGGTCAGCTGTGCCCATGTGGAGCATTGGCTCGTAGACGAGAGTGCGGTGGGGGAGCTATCTTCCCTGCTCAGCTATGCCTTTCAGGAGCCGCAGCAGAGCACGGAGACGCAGCTGTGGGTCTTCCAGGGCGGCGGGCTGGACAGGCTCTTTGACGGAGAACAGGACGTGGCCCGGAGAATGACCGTATTGAAAGCCCAGGGAAAGGACAAGCAGGGGTTTTCGCCTGTGACGCTTCGGGAAGCGGCGGAGGCCTTGGCGGGAGAGGAGGCACTGCTTCTGCCTGCGCTCCGGGTCGAGGGCGAGAAGCTGGTCTTTGCCGGGTTCGGGCTGTATCAGGACGGAGAAATTTTGCGCTGGCTCCGGGGCGAGGAAGCGTTGGGGGCGGCGTTGCTGCAAGGAGAACGGATCCACTGGACCGGGTCGGTGGGGGAGAGTTCTATTGTATTGCAAAGCTTGGGGTGCCGGGTCGTTCCACAGTGGGACGGTGGCATACTGGCGGGGCTTTCCATCCGCTGCCGGCTGGAAGGGACCTATACCGGAGGCTGGCAGAAGCAGCAGAGCGACGCAGTGCAGCTGGAGCAGGAGACGGCGCAGGCCATGCGGCTGGCCCTACATCGGATGCAGGCGGCGGGCGTGGACGCGGCGGGACTGCTGGGCCGAGCGGGGTTACACTGTCCGGTGCGCTGGTCGGCGCTGGAAGGGCAGTGGGCGGAGAAATTTCCGGGGCTGTCCATCGACCTTCGGGTGGAGGCCGCGCTGGAGACGGAGACATGAGGGGGAAGCTGGATGGAACGCGACACGACCATCAACACCATATCAATACGGCAGCTGGGGACCTTGCTGGTCCTGGCCCTGCTGCCTTTGGGGACGGAGGTCTTGCCCAGCCGGTTGTCTCAGGCCGGGGGCGCGGCGTGGCTGTGTCCGCTGGGGGCCGGAGGGCTGCTGTTGGCGCTGGTCGCGCTGTGGGGGCGCTGGATAACGCCGGGGGAGGACCTTTTGAAGACCTTGGAGCAGCAGAAGGGGCGGAAGATCTTGCGGGGCTTTGCGCTGGTTCTGCTGGCATGGGGGCTGTTTCTCACCGGGGCGCAAGGGGCGCGGATCGGGGAGCGGCTGGCGCAGTCCTTACGGGCGTCTCCGCTGCTGCTGACGGCGGCGGTGCTGGCGCTGGCCGGGTGGCTCGTTGCCAAGGGGCTGCCGGCCTTTGCGCGGACGGGGGAGATCTTTGGGCTGGCGGTGGGGGCAGGGTTTGTCCTCATTGTGCTGTTCGGCGTGTTTGGCGTGGCCTGGGACCGGGTGATCCTGTGGGACTGGGCCGCGTTGGAAGAAGTGCCCGGAGGGGCGCTGTCTGCCGCCGGGACGTTGGCGGCGGGGGGATATGCGCTGCTGCTCCTGGGGCAGGTGCGGCCAGAGGAGAAGCAGAAGCGGGTCCTGCGGCGAAAGCTGGGGGTCCTGTTTGGGAGCCTGGCGGTCGGGATGCTGCTGGTGGTGGGCCGGTTGGGGGCCGGGCTGACCGGGCAGATCGACCGGCCGTTCTTCCAGATGGTGTCCGGGCTGGGGTTTGAGGGGGCGTTTCAGCGGTTGGAGGAGCTGGCCTCGGCGCTGTGGGTGCTGGGGGATGTGGCGCTGCTGGGATTCCTTCTATTATGTATGAGGAGACTGCTGGCCGGTCTGGCGGGCCGGGAGGAGAGCAGCGGGCTGGGGTGGATCGTGACCGGGGGGAGCTTTCTGCTGGCGCTGCCATTGGCCCATGGAAGGGGGATCGAGGTCCTCTCTATGGTACCGGTAGGGAACCTCGTTGCCATGGGGGTGATGAGCCTGGGTTTGGGGTGGAAAATGGCTTTTTCAAAAAAATCTGAAAAAACTTGAAAAAAGTGCTTGACATTTCCTCGCTGGGGTGGTATTCTATCAAAGCTGTCGCGAGACGCGGAAGCGATTTGAAAAACCGGTTGAAAAAACTTGAAAAAAGTTTGAAAAACCTCTTGACAAACGCTAAGAGCTGTGCTAAGATATAGCTCACCCGCTGAGAAGTGGCGTGCACCTTGTAAATTAAACAATGTAAGAGAAACACGAAGCACTAAAACGGACAATAAAGTTGTCCATGAAGCTTATAAGCTTTGTGGGGCAACGTTTTATTTCTTTGAAGCTAAGAGATTAGCTCGATAAATTGATTTAAGCAAGTTTGACTTGTTTAGATACCATTTTATTGAGAGTTTGATCCTGGCTCAGGATGAACGCTGGCGGCGTGCTTAACACATGCAAGTCGAACGGAGGACCCTTGACGGAGT
>SFHQ01000068.1 GCA_004556345.1 Clostridiales bacterium
AAACTATCACCGTCCCGCTCACTGGTCTGATGCCTGAGGATGCGAACGTATCTGGCTATGTGACTGGTACAATGAATGGTTTCGGCCTGGGAAGCGGCGATAGCGTAGAGCCTCACCTCATTTATAATGTCACTGAAGACAGCACAGAAGGCACAATAACAGCCACCGTAACCATTAAGTCACAGAATTACGAAGACACGACAGCAACTGTCTCTCTTACTCTAACGCCTAAGGCAATCCCCGTTGGTGCCCCTACTCTGAGTAAATCGCTCCTGACTTATGGTGACAAATTAGGTGACATCACCCTCTCCGGTTCTATGATGGACGGAGAAGCAGCGGTCGAGGGCACCTTCTCCTGGGTATCTCCTGAGGACAAGCCCAGCACTACTGAAAAGTATGTTGCCATATGGGTATTCACTCCGAAGGATAAGAATACTTATGCAACCGTCCATGGTGAAACTAACATCACCGTCAACAAGGCTACCCCCACCGGCACCCCCAAGTACACCGCCATCACCACCAGCGGCAAGAAGCTTTCTGACGCTGATCTAACCACAGCGGGCAGCACCTTCTCCGTTCCTGGTCATGTGCAGTGGGTAGAGGAAAAAGAAGGTCAGCTTGTTAAGATGGATGTAGACACCGAGGTCAAAGCCAACACCTCCTATACCTGGAAGTTTGTCCCGACTGATACTGACAACTATAACTCCCTCACCGGCACCATCACGCTCTGGCACAAGTCCAGCTCCGGCAGTTCCTCCGGGGCGGTGACGCCGGGGACCAAGACCGACACGGTGAAGAACCCCGACGGGTCCACCACGAAAACGGAGACCAAGGCCGATGGGTCCAAGACGGAGACCACCACGGCCAGCTCCAGCGGCGGGTCCACGGGGACCACGGTAACAAAGACCGACGCCAAGGGCAACACCACGACCGAGGCCAGCGCCAAGCTCAGCGACCAAGACGTGAAGGAGGCGCAGGAGAAGGGCGAAGCCGTAACCGTTCCCGTGAAGGAGATCAAGGCAGCGAAGGACGCCAATGCCGCCACAAAGATCAAAATCGACGTGCCGAACAACGCCAACAAGACGACCGTCGAGATCCCGGTGGAGAACGTCACCTCCGGCACTGTGGCCGTCATCGTCCATGAGGACGGCACGGAGGAGCTCGTCAAGGACAGCAAGCCCACGGAACACGGCGTGCAGCTGGAGCTCAGCGGCAGCACGACGGTCAAGATCATCGACAACTCCAAGACGTTTGACGACACCAAGGACCACTGGAGCCGGGACGAGGTGAACTTCGTGGCCGCCCGTGAGCTGTTCAACGGTGTGGGCGGCAACCAGTTCGGCGTGTCCCAGCCCATGACCCGCGGCATGGTCAATACGGTCCTGGCCCGCCTGGCCGACGTGGACACCACCCCCGGCCAAGGGCAAGCCTGGTACGAGGTCGGTACCGACTGGGCCAAGAAAAACGGCATCTCCGATGGGACGAACCCCACCGCCCCCGTGACGCGGGAGCAGCTGGCCACGCTGCTGTACCGCTACGCCGGGTCTCCCAGTGTGAGCGGCACCCTGCACGCCGCCGACGCCGCCAGCGTCAGTGACTACGCCGAGGACGCCCTGCTCTGGGCCAATCAGAACGGCATCGTAAACGGCGTAGGCAGCAACACCATCGCCCCCAAGGACAACGCCCAGCGGGCGCAGGTGGCCGCCATGCTGGCGCGGTACCTGCAAAACCAATGATCTGATCCCCCTCTCTGAAAGAAATCAAGTAGGCGGCTCCCGAATTTTGGGAGCCGCCTACTTGATTTTGTTATCACGATCCGATCACGCAAAGCGCTGGATCAGGATCATTTGGCCCGGTACAGGAAGGTCACGATCTGCCCGCGGGTGCAGTCACTCATGGGGCTAAACGTGGTCTCGCTGGTGCCGGTGGTGATCTTCTGCTGCACCGCCCACTGGACGGCCTTGGCGTAATAGGCATCGGCCTCCACGTCGGTAAACGGCATCGTGCCGCTCACCTCCGGGGACCCGGCGTTCCGATGCAGGAACGTCACGGTCTGCCCACGGGTCACGGTGGCATCGGGGCTGAACGTGGTGGCGGAGGTGCCGCTCGTCACGCCCTTCTCCACCGCCCACAGGACGGCGTCGTAGTAGTAAGCGTCTGCCTTCACGTCAGCGAAGGGGTTCTTCCCGTTCTCGACCTTGGGGGACCCAGCCGCCCGCCACAGGAACGTCACCATCTGGGCGCGGGTGCAGGAGGCATCGGGGCTGAAGGTCGTGGCGGAGGTACCGCTGGTGATCTTCTGCTCCACGGCCCACAGGACGGCGTCGTAGTAGTAAGCGCCTTCCTTCACATCCACGAAGGGATTCTGTGCCGTGCCGCCGTTCTGGGTCCACTTGGCATAGACCGTGGTGTTGGCCGTCAGCTTCACGCTGGTCACAGCCTTGGTCAGCGCCTTGTCGCTGAACCAACCGGCGAAGGTATACCCCGCGCGGGTGGGCTTGTAGGCAGCCAGGTCGATGGTCGTCCCGCTGTCCTTCGTGATCTTATCGATCGCGCTGCCGCCGTTGGTGTCGAAGGTCAGGGTGCAGGTGCTCACTGCACCGCCTCCCCCGCCGCCGCCACCGCCGCCAGGCGTAGGCGTATTCTTATACCAGCCAATGGCGAAGGGAGACAGGCTGTTGACGTGGAAGGTGATGCCACTCTCCCCGTTCGTCGCCGGCAAGTTCTCAATAGTTCCATCTGCCCGCATGTGGGCAACAGAGTAATTGTAAGAATTGTCTAAGCCGTTTCCAAGGATACCATACGAAATCGTAATGTTGATGCCGCCCTTCGGGAAGTTGGCAGCGGTCACGTCTTGCCATCCACTACCAGTATTGATTTTCAGCTTGATGTCAAGATACTTGATGTTCGAGCCAGAGACCGAGGGGCTGATTTGTGTACGCAGTGCGGACTTCATTGCTTCAGGCGTCGCATACTTCTCTGTCAGTCCCTCCGGTACTTGGGTCAATTCATTCTTAATCACTTGGAACTCAATTGCCGTTGCGGTAAGATTGATTTCTCCTGCCACATTAGAAATTGTGATCCTATATCCATTTCCTTCTCGAACTGCAGTCACATCACCTGTACTCGGTGTAGACAAGCAGTCTATGTTCCCAACCTTGAGCTGGTTAAAGACCTTATTGCTATCTGGAACCACCGTAAATGTAACCGTACCAGCTTTGCGGATTTTACCATCCTTCGGGGTATCATCCGGAATCCGAACGACGTCTTTCA
>SFHQ01000069.1 GCA_004556345.1 Clostridiales bacterium
GGCTGTTCAGATCAGAATACTGTTTCTTCTGAGAATTGTAGCTCTTCAGCAGTGCGGGAGCGGTGCTCTTGGTAGCCAGGACCTGACGGCCTTTGCGTACAAGCTGGTTAAAAGTAGGCATTTTGTTTCTCCTTTCTTAATGATGAACATCGGACAGTTTCCGACTTTTTGCCGCACTTCCCCTTCAGGGACGCGCAACAGTTATATAATACTCGTTTTGATTTGGAATGTCAACAGTTTTTCCAGAAAAATTTGCAATTATTCTCTTCTATTTCCGTTTTGCCACAATGCCCGGCTTTTTCTGCAATCCCGTCCCCTGCCCGGCCTGCCGATGGCCGGAGCGGAACAGGCAAACGGCGCAAAAAGCCGCCCTGCGGGGCGATCCCCACAGGGCGGCAGTTGCAGTGCTTGAATTTCAGTTCCGGGCGCTTACTGCTGGTTTGCAGCAGCCATCTCAGCAGCGACAGCCTCGTCGCGCTCTGCCTCACGGCGCTTCAGATCCTCGCGGACCTCCGGGAGACCGGTACCGGCCGGGATCAGCTTACCGATGATGACGTTCTCCTTCAGGCCGGCCAGCGGGTCGACCTTGCCCTTGATGGCAGCTTCGGTCAGGACACGGGTGGTCTCCTGGAAGGAAGCGGCGGACAGGAAGGACTCATTGGCCAGAGCAGCCTTGGTGATGCCGAGCAGCACCTGCTGATACTCGACCAGCTTGATGCCCTCTTCGCCAGCATCGATGCGCTTCTGGAGCTCGGCGTTGATGTTCTCCACTTCGAGGCGGTTGGCCAGTGCGCCGCCGATCAGGTCGGAGGAGCCGGAGTCGGTCACGCGGACCTTGCGGCACATCTGACGGACGATGACTTCGATATGCTTATCGTTGATCTCAACGCCCTGCAGACGGTAGACCTTCTGGACCTCGCTGATGAGGTAGTTCTGGACGTCCTCCAGACCCTTGATGGCCAGAATATCCTGCGGATACAGAACACCTTCGCGGGTGATGATGTCGCCCTTCTCCACACGGTCGCCGGGCATGACACGTGCATGCTGGGTGAACGGGATGGAGTAGCTCTTGACGACCTCTGCGCCCGTCTCATCGTGGCCGGTGACCTTGATGACGACGTTCTTCTTGGTGTCGTCCTGCGAGACGACGCCGGAGATCTCGCTCATGATGGCCATGCTCTTGGGGCGGCGGCTCTCGAACAGCTCCTCAACACGGGGAAGACCCTGGGTAATATCTTCTGCCGATGCGATACCGCCGGTATGGAAGGTACGCATGGTCAGCTGGGTACCGGGCTCGCCGATGGACTCTGCTGCAATGACGCCGATGGACTCACCCAGCTGGACGGGCTCACCGTTGGCCATATCGCTGCCGTAGCAGTGTGCGCAGACGCCCACCTTGGCGCGGCAGGTCAGCAGGCTGCGGATCTTCAGCTTGGTGATGCCGGCTGCCTCGATGTCGTTGGCATCGTACAGGTCGATCATCTTGCCTTCGGGCACGATGACGTCGCCGGTGACAGGGTTGACCACGTCGCCCACGGCATAACGGCCGATGATACGCTCACGGAAGCTCTCGATCTTCTCCTTGCCCTCGTGGATCTCAGAGACCCACAGGCCATCGGTGGTGCCGCAGTCGATCTCGCGGACGATGACCTCCTGGGAGACATCGACCATTCGACGGGTCAGGTAGCCGGAGTCCGCCGTACGCAGAGCGGTATCGGCCAGACCCTTACGAGCACCACGGGCAGAAACGAAATATTCCAGAATGTTCAGACCTTCACGGTAGTTGGCACGAATGGGCATCTCGATGGTCTTACCGGCGGTGTTTGCCAGCAGGCCGCGCATGCCGGCCAGCTGCTTGATCTGGTTCATAGAACCACGCGCACCGGAATCTGCCATCATGAAGATCTCGTTGTCCTTGGGCAGGTTTGCTGCCAGCGCCTTGGAGACCTTATCGGTCGTTGCCTGCCAGATGTTGATGGTCTGGGTGTAGCGCTCGTTCTCAGAGATCAGGCCGCGGTTGAACAGCTTGTTGACCTGGGAGACCTGCTTGTCTGCATCGGCGATCAGCTCGTCCTTCTGGGGCGGGATGACGGCGTCGCAGACTGCGACGGAGATGGCAGACAGCGTGGAGTACTTGTAGCCCTGTGCCTTGATGGCATCCAGCATCTTGGCGCAGGTGCGGGTGCCGTTGCGGGTCATGCAGCGGGAGATGATGTCGGGCAGGGTCTTCTTGGTCACGCGGAAGCTGACCTCATACTCCAGCCAGTGCTCCGGATCGGTACGGTCGATATAACCGAGGTTCTGGGGCACCGGGGTGTTGAAGATGATGCGGCCGACGGTCGCATCGACCAGACCGGTGTGCTCGACACCGTCAATGGTCATGGTGCGGCGGACCTTGATGGGAGCGTGCAGGGTGACGACATGCTCAGCGTATGCCATCAGGGCCTCGTTCTCATCGCGGAAGATCTTGCCTGCACCCTCTTCGTTCTCGCGAACGGTGGTCAGGTAGTAGCTGCCCAGGATCATATCCTGCGTCGGGACGGTAACAGGAGCGCCGTCCGAAGGCTTCAGCAGGTTGCCGGAAGCCAGCATCAGCATCTTGGCCTCGCGGCAGGCATCCTCGCCCAGGGGCAGATGGACTGCCATCTGGTCGCCGTCGAAGTCGGCGTTGAATGCGGTACATGCCAGCGGGTGCAGCTTGATGGCACGGCCCTCGACCAGCACCGGGTTGAAGGCCTGGATGCCCAGACGGTGCAGGGTCGGTGCACGGTTCAGCAGGACCGGGTGGCCCTTGATGACGGTCTCCAGGCTGTCCCAGACTTCGGGCTTGGCGCGCTCGACCATCTTGCGGGCGGACTTGATGTTGTTGGCAACACCCTTCTCCACCAGATCCTTCATCACGAAGGGCTTGAACAGCTCCAGAGCCATCTCCTTGGGCAGACCGCACTGGTCCATCTTCAGCTCAGGGCCGACGACGATGACCGAACGGCCGGAGTAGTCGACACGCTTGCCCAGCAGGTTCTGGCGGAAGCGGCCCTGCTTGCCCTTCAGCAGATCGGAAAGGCTCTTCAGGGCGCGGTTGTTGGGGCCGGTGACCGGACGGCCGCGGCG
>SFHQ01000010.1 GCA_004556345.1 Clostridiales bacterium
GGACAGCACCTTGGTGGCCCACTGACGGAACTCTGTTGCCCGGCCAGAGTTGACCCGATAGCCAACAGCGATGATCGCAGACAGGGCGTAGAACTTATAGCGATAGGTCTTTCCGTTATCCGCAACTTGTGCAAAATTTGCACAAGTTGCCGCTTCGGACAATTCGCCGCTCTCATAGATATTTTTCAGGTGCTTTGTGACAACACTTCGGTCTACTTCAAAAAGCTGAGCAATGGCTTTCTGGGTCAGCCAAACATCCTGGTCCTGCACCCGTACTTCAATTCCATCTTCGTGGGCATCCCTGGTAAACACAAGAAAATCCACCGTGCTGTTGCGGATCTGAAACGTATCTTTTTTGCGATCAGGCATGTTCCTTCACCTCAGGGAATGATTTTCTCACAGTCACTTCCATCTGCGGATACGGGATGGAGATGCGCTGCGCATCAAACGCCTCCTTGATCTGCTCCAGCAGATCGTGGTAGACCGTCCAGTAATCGGAATTGGCGCACCAGACCCGCACCGCATACTCCAGCGCACTGTCCCCGTAGCGCAGCAGGCGGATGAACGGCGCGGGGTCACTGAGGGTCAGCTCGTGGCGGTCCACCACCTCGGCGATGGTCCGCTTGACCTGCTCCACCGGCGCATCGTAAGCGGCCGTCACCACCAGGTCCACCCGGCGCAGGTCCTCGGCGCTGTAATTGGTGACCTCCGCGTCCACGACCACGCTGTTGGGCATGAGGATGATGCGGTTGTCCAGCGTCGCCAGCTTCGTGTAGACCATGCCGATCTCCCGGATGGTCCCGCCGGTGGAGCCGATCTCCACGTAGTCCCCTACCTTAAACGGACGGGTGCTGAGGATGGTAAAGCCCCCGGCCAGGTTCGCCAAGCTGTCTTTGACAGAGAGGGAGACGGCCAAGCCGAAGATGCTCACCAACGCCAACAGGGACGAAGCATTGATGCCCAGCGATTCCGCCACGATCATCAGCGTAATAAACCATAGGATGATATTCATCATGGAGCGGATAAAGGTGTGCAGGCTCTTTTCGATCTGCTTGAAGCGGTCCAGCGCCCGGTCCAAAATTTTCAGCACGATGGCCTTCACGATCAGGCAGACCACTAGAAGGATGAGGGCAAAGAAGATGGTCTTCAAAGCCCCCTCCCAGCCGTTTTTCATCAAGGTGTGGACGCCAGCCTCCACACTGCTCTCCAATTGTCCGGTGTCAATGTTCGTATCCATAGGCTGCGATGACCCCTTTCTCAACAAAGTTCGCGGGTTTTGTGGAAAAAAAGAAGGGCAAAGCCAAGGCTTTGCCCTTCTCAGAGAGGTTAAGAATTAGCCCTCGATCTCGGTGACAACACCGGAACCGACGGTACGGCCGCCCTCGCGGATAGCGAAGCGCAGGCCCTTCTCGATGGCGATGGGGGTGATCAGCTCAACGTTCATCACGACGTTGTCGCCGGGCATGCACATCTCAACGCCCTCGGGCAGGGAGATGACGCCGGTCACGTCAGTGGTACGGAAGTAGAACTGAGGACGATAGTTGTTGAAGAAGGGGGTGTGACGGCCGCCCTCGTCCTTGGACAGGACGTAAACCTGGCCAGAGAACTTGGTGTGGGGGTGGATGGAGCCGGGCTTAGCCAGAACCTGGCCTCTCTCGATCTCCTTCTTGTCGATACCACGCAGCAGGGTGCCGACGTTGTCGCCAGCCTCAGCGAAGTCCAGCAGCTTGCGGAACATCTCGATGCCGGTGATAACGGACTTCTTGCTCTCCTCGGCCAGGCCGACGATCTCGACGGGGTCGCCCATCTTGATCTGGCCACGCTCGACTCTACCGGTAGCAACGGTGCCACGGCCGGTGATGGTGAAGACGTCCTCGACGGGCATCAGGAAGGGCAGCGAGTCATCACGGGGAGGAGTGGGGATGTAGTCGTCGACTGCGTCCATCAGCTCCTTGATGCAGGCATACTCAGGAGCGTTGGGATCCTGAGACTCGCAGGTCAGGGCGTTCAGAGCGGAACCCTTGATGACGGGCAGGTCGTCGCCGGGGAAGTCATACTTGCTCAGCAGCTCACGGACCTCCATCTCGACCAGCTCCAGCAGCTCCTCGTCGTCCAGCAGGTCGACCTTGTTCAGGAACACGACGATAGCGGGCACGCCCACCTGACGGGCCAGCAGGATGTGCTCACGGGTCTGAGCCATGGGGCCGTCGGTAGCAGCGATGACCAGGATAGCGCCGTCCATCTGAGCAGCGCCGGTGATCATGTTCTTGATATAGTCGGCGTGGCCCGGGCAGTCAACGTGAGCATAGTGACGCTTGTCAGTCTCATACTCAACGTGAGCGGTGTTGATGGTGATACCACGCTCTCTCTCTTCGGGAGCCTTGTCGATGCTGGAATAATCCTCGAACTCGGCCTTGCCCTGGAGAGCCAGGTACTTGGTGATGGCAGCGGTCAGGGTGGTCTTACCATGGTCAACGTGACCGATGGTACCGATGTTTACGTGGGGCTTGGTTCTTTCAAACTTTTGCTTGGCCATGATTGATAATCCTCCTCAAAATAAAGACAAAGCTGTCTTACAGGTGCATAAGACCGTTCATGGGTCCTATTTTACAGGATATTCCTCAAAAATACAACGGGAAAAACAGGATTTCTCCCGGTTTTCAAAAAATTCTCTGAATTAGTCAGCGCTGTTGCGCTTCTCCACGATCTTGTCCGTGATGGACTTGGGGATCTCCACATAGCTGTGGGGCTCCATGGAGTACTGGCCGCGGCCCTGGGTGCGGCTGCGCAGGTCGGTGGCGTAGCCGAACATCTCGGACAGAGGCACCAGTGCGTCGATCTGCTGGGCGCCGGGACGGGCTTCCATGCCCTGGATCTGACCACGGCGGGAGTTCAGGTCGCCGATGACGTCGCCCATGTAATCCTCGGGGACGATGACGGAGACCTTCATGATGGGCTCGAGCAGGCAGGGGTTTGCCTTGCGGCAGGCTTCCTTGAAGGCCATGGAACCGGCGATCTTAAAGGCCATCTCGGAGGAGTCGACCTCGTGATAAGAGCCGTCGTACAGGGTGACCTTCACGTCGACCACGGGGTAACCGGCCAGGATGCCGGACTCCATGGCGCCCTGGATACCGGCGTCCACGGCGGGGATATATTCCTTGGGGATGGCGCCGCCGACGATCTCGTTGACGAACTCATAGCCCTTGCCGGACTCGTTGGGCTCCAGACGGATCTTGACGTGACCATACTGGCCCTTACCGCCGGACTGACGGGCATACTTGGTGTCCTGCTCGACCTTCTTCTTGATGGTCTCCTTGTAGGCGACCTGAGGTGCGCCCACGTTGGCCTCGACCTTGTACTCACGCAGCAGACGGTCGACGATGATCTCCAGGTGCAGCTCGCCCATGCCGGCGATGATGGTCTGACCCGTCTCTTCGTCGGTGTAGGTCTTGAAGGTGGGGTCCTCCTCGGCCAGCTTCATCAGGGCGATGCCCATCTTCTCCTGACCGGCCTTGGTCTTGGGCTCGATGGCCACGCGGATGACGGGCTCGGGGAACTCCATGGACTCCAGGATGATGGGAGCCTTATCGTCGCACAGGGTGTCGCCGGTGGTGGAGTTCTTCAGGCCGACCACGGCGGCGATGTCGCCGGAGTAGACGGTCTCGATGTCCTCACGGTGGTTGGCGTGCATCTGCAGGATACGGCCGATACGCTCTCTCTGCTGCTTGGTGGAGTTCAGAACGGCCGTGCCGGTGTTCAGCAGGCCGGAGTAAACGCGGATAAAGGACAGACGGCCAACGTAGGGGTCCGCAGCGATCTTAAAGGCCAGTGCGGAGAAGGGTGCGTTGTCGTCTGCGGGACGCTCATCCTCCTCGCCGGTGTCGGGGTTGACGCCCTTGATGGCGGGGATGTCCAGGGGGGAGGGCATGAAGTCGACAATGGCGTCGAGCAGCTTCTGCACGCCCTTGTTGCGGTAAGATGTACCGCAGGTGACGGGGACCAGCAGGTTCTCGATGGTGCCATGACGCAGGGTCTTGCGGATCATGTCGGTGGGGATGGGTTCCTCCTCCAGCGCCAGCATCATCAGGTCCTCGTTGAGGTCTGCGCAGGCGTCGATGAGCTTGGTGCGGTATTCCATCGCCAGGTCCATCATGTCCTCGGGGATGTCCTCCACGCGCATGTCCTTGCCCTCGGCGTCGTAATACACGTCGGCCTTCATCTCGACCAGGTCGATGATGCCCTTGAAGGTATCCTCGCTGCCGATGGGCAACTGGATGGGCACGGCGTTGCACTTCAGGCGGTCGTGGATCATCTTCAGAACGTTGTAGAAATCAGCGCCCATGATGTCCATCTTGTTGACGTAGATCATGCGGGGAACTTTATAGTGGTCGGCCTGACGCCACACAGTCTCGGACTGGGGCTCCACGCCGCCCTTGGCGCACATGACGGTCACAGAGCCGTCCAGCACGCGCAGGGAACGCTCCACCTCGACGGTAAAGTCCACGTGGCCCGGGGTATCAATGATGTTGATTCGGGTCTGGGGGAACTGGCCGGCGGAACCGGTCCAGTAGCAGGTGGTAGCGGCGGAAGTGATGGTGATGCCACGCTCCTGCTCCTGTGCCATCCAGTCCATGGTGGCGGTACCATCATGGGTCTCACCGATCTTGTAATTGACGCCGGTGTAGTACAGGATACGCTCGGTGGTCGTGGTCTTACCAGCATCGATGTGGGCCATGATGCCGATGTTTCTGGTGTTTTCCAGAGTAACTTTTCGTGCCATGTTTCTCTTTCCTCCAGATTACCAGCGGAAGTGTGCGAAGGCCTTGTTGGACTCTGCCATCTTGTGGACCTCTTCACGCTTCTTCACGGCGCTGCCGACGTTGTTGGCAGCGTCCATCAGCTCGTTGGCCAGGCGCTCCTTCATGGTGCGCTCGCTGCGCTTGCGGGCGTAAGTGGTCAGCCAGCGCAGACCCAGGGTCTGGCGGCGCTCAGGGCGGACCTCCATAGGCACCTGGTAGGTGGCGCCGCCAACACGGCGAGCCTTGACCTCCAGGGAAGGCATGATGTTCTCCATGGCGGCGGTGAAGACCTCCAGGGGCTCCTTGCCGGTCTGTTCCTTGACGATGTCGAAGGCGCTGTAAACCACCTTCTGCGCCACGCCCTTCTTGCCGTCCAGCATAATGCTGTTGATCAGCTTAGTTACCAGTACGGAACGGTACATAGGATCGGGCAACACTTCCCGCTTGGGTACGTTTCCTCTTCTGGGCACTTTGCTTCCCTCCTTCATAAAAAAATGATTTCATAGGTACTCGAAAGACCTGGCTTCGCTTGGCGAAGAAGTCTTCCGTGTGAAGCCGGGGCATTTCCCCGCCTTCGTGCCTGCCTTGAGAGCTTCCCCAACCCCTGTACTGTCGTACCGGATGTATATGGTTAAGCGACTCGCGGCAAAGCCAGTTTGCTTTGCGCTGAGCGCAAAATTGCAATCAAATCGTCGCTGTGAAAGCGACACGAGCGTTCAGGCTGGGCGAGATTACTTCTTGCCGGCCTTGGGTCTCTTGGCGCCGTACTTGGAACGGG
Organism: Clostridiales bacterium; assembly: GCA_004556345.1. Taxonomy (GTDB): domain Bacteria; phylum Bacillota; class Clostridia; order Oscillospirales; family Oscillospiraceae; genus Evtepia. The sequence continues at coordinate 5,578 of SFHQ01000010.1, forward strand.
CCTGCATACGGCCGTTGACGCCCTGGGTGTCCAGGCTGCCGCGGATGATGTGGTAACGCACACCAGGCAGGTCCTTAACACGGCCGCCGCGGATCATGACCACGGAGTGCTCCTGCAGGTTGTGGCCGACGCCGGGGATGTAGGCGGTGACCTCGTAGCCGTTGGTCAGACGCACACGGGCGATCTTCCGCAGAGCGGAGTTAGGCTTCTTAGGCGTGGAAGTACGCACCGCGGTGCACACACCTCTCTTCTGGGGGGAAGGCAGGTCAGTCTCCTTGTTCTTCAGGGTGTTCAGACCCTTCTGCATGGCGGGAGAGTTGGACTTGTAGGTGGCCTGCTCTCTGCCCTTGCGAACCAGCTGATTAAAAGTAGGCATGGATGTTCCTCCTTTCTGAAAGAATACAAGATATTTATATTCTGACCGCATGCGCCGGAGCTTATGCGGGGAATATCGAAAAAACTTCCTGCTTTGGCGTTATTCCACCAAAGCCGCCACAGCGGACCCCACGGCAATGCCGCAGGCCTGACCCAGCTGGGCCATGGTCTCCACTTCCTCGATGTCCACCCCAAGATCCTCGCAGAGGTCTTGGATCGGCTCGGTGACGCGGGGGTCGGCGTCCTGGGCCATAAAGACCCGCAGCGCCTTGGCGTTTTTCAGGGCACGGGTGACTTGCTTGGCCCCTGTGACCTTGTGCTGTGTTGTCAGTTCGGTAAGCATGAAAAAAGCACTCCTCTTTCCGAGCTGCCCACAGCAGCTCTCACTCATCTATCCCGGCGGGGAGGCCCAACCAAAATAGTTCATCGCAATCTCGGATTTTATCATACTTTGCCCCATTCGTCAAGTAGTGACTGTGTGGCAAGTTGTCCTTTTTCCGCGCACAAACTTGGTGATATCGTTCATTCCGGGTGGGCATGGGCCTGATTTGGGTGGGTTAGACGACTCAAACGTAGTGCCGAAAGCTCCACAGCAGCAGCAGGGCCACCTGGACGAGGAGGATCACGGGCATCCCGATGCGGAAGGACCAGTGCTTCGTTTTGTGCCGGAACAGGGACATGCCCACCAGGCTCCCCACGCTGCCGCCCAGGATGGCGGAGAGGAAGAGCATCTTTTCCGGGATACGCTGTTTGTGTCTCTTTGCCTTGGCTTTGTCGATGCCCATGAGGGCAAAGGCGATGACCGTCCAGGCCAGCACCCACACGAGCAATACTTTCTGGAGCATCGGGGTCCCTCCTTGCAGGGAAAAGCGGCGGGGAGACTTGCTTCCCGCCGCTGTGTTCGGCTGTTTGACTTACTGCTCGGTCTGGGCCTTCTGACCATGGGTATGGTGGCCCCAGCCCTCGCCGTGGATCAGGTGGCGGGAGACGGTCTTGTAGACCAGGAAGGTCACCAGAGAGTTGATGCCTGCCTTGAGCAGATTGAAGGGCAGGATCACGGGCAGCAGCATGGCGTCCACCACTTCCACCGGAGCGCCCATGAAGTAGGGGGTGATGAAGTGGTTGGCGACCATCATGGCCAGGCCCATGGCGATGGTGCCGCAGATGAGGCCCAGGATGGCGCCGCTCTTGGTGTGGCGCAGGCGATAGATGCCGGAGGCGACCAGGACCAGGACGGTGGTGGAGATGATGTGCATGAGGATGCCATACACACCGCTGCTGGCGCTGACGGTGAAGCCCTGGATCACGGCGGTCACGACGGTCAGCAGCACGCCGGCCACAGGGCCATAGGCGAAAGCACCGATCAGGATCGGGATATCGGCCGGGTCATACTCCAGGAAGGCAGCGCCGGGGAAGATGGGAAAATGGATCAGGTAGACCAGCACGATCGAGATGGCCACCAGCATGGCCATCGTGGCCAGCTTACGAACTTTTGTCTGCATAAAAAAACACTCCCATAAGACTTGTAACACCCGAAAAACCAATGTCTTCCAGGTGCTAACAGGCCCTTGGGGGCGCTCTGACAGCGGCAAAACCTCCCTGGCCTCCCATTGCCAGGTCTCTCTGCCGGGTCACATACCGTCAAACGGAACAAAGTGCACGGTATGTCAGCACGTCTTCTCCCATCCAGACTATCACTGTCGGTCCCGGAATCGCACCGGGTCGGCTTCCTGCTTCTCAAAAGGAGCAAGTCGCTCGCGGACTGTACCGCCGGTGGGGACTTTCACCCCGCCCTGAAGACATCTTATTTCGTTGTCCGACTCTATTATATCCTCTTCCGGGAAAAATGCAACCACCAATCTGTACCATAGCGCAAGATTTTCTCTTTTGGTTTTCGTTGACTTTCTACAGCCGCCGGTATACCATAGGGGACAGACTGTGTGAAAAGCCCGAAACCCGAAAGGAGAGGACGCCCCATGACCCCGGAGATCACCTGCTGCTTCACCGGCCACCGCCCCCAGCGCCTGCCCTGGGGAGACAATGAGGCCGATTTGCGCTGTCAGGCCGTCAAGGCCAGGCTGACCCGCGCCGTGGCCGAGGCCTACGACCAGGGCTACCGCCACTTTCTCTGCGGCATGGCCCAGGGCGCGGACCTCTACTTCTGCCAGGCCGTCCTGCACCTCAAGGCCCAGCACCCCGGCGTGACCCTGGAGGCCGCCATCCCCTACGAGGGTCAGGCCGACCACTGGCCCCCCGCCGACCGGCTCCGGCGGCAGCGCCTGCTGAACCAATGCGACCTGGAAACGGTGGTCCAGCACCACTACACCAAGGGCTGTATGCTCCGCCGGAACCGCTACATGGTGGACCGCTCCTCCCTCCTCATCGCCGTCTACGACGGCACCCCCAAGGGGGGCACGATGAACACCCTGGCCTACGCCCTGCGCCAAGGGGTCGAGACGATCATCTTAGATGTGTAAAAATAGCCCGCTGAGTTTTTGCTCAGCGGGCTATTGCATGCTCAGGGTATGGAATTATCTGTCCCGGTTGAAGATCTTGAAGATCTCCTTGTAGGGATCGTCCTCTTCGGGGGCGGAAGCCTTCTCCGCAGCGTGAGCGGAAGCCTTGGGGGCGCTCTTCTCGGCGGCGGGGGTGCTCTTGGCGTTCATGACCTTCTCGTCAAAGCCGGTGGCGATGACGGTGACGCAGATCTCGTCTTCCATGTTCTCGTCGAAGGTGGCACCGAAGATGATGAGGGCGTTGGGATCGGCGGCCTCCTGGACCAGGTTGGCGGCGATCTCGACTTCCTCCAGACCCACGTCGGTGGAGCCGGTGACGTTCACCAGCACGCCGCGGGCGCCGTTGATGGAGGTCTCCAGCAGGGGGCTGGACACGGCGCGGCGGGCAGCCTCCTCGGCCTTGTTCTTGCCGGAGGCGCGGCCCACGCCCATGTGGGCCATGCCGGCGTCCTTCATGACGGCGGAGACGTCTGCGAAGTCGAGGTTGATGAAGCCGGTGTTCTTGATCAGGTCGGAGATGGACTGCACGGCCTGGCGCAGCACGTCGTCAGCGACCTCAAAGGCGTTGGCCAGGGTGATCTTCTGCTCGGTGGCGAACTTCAGCCGGTCGTTGGGGATGATGACCAGGGAGTCGACCTTGGTGCGCAGGTTCTCGATGCCTGACTCGGCCAGCTGCATCCGGCGGCGGCCCTCAAAGGAGAAGGGCTTGGTCACGACGCCGACGGTCAGGATGTCCATTTCCTTGGACAGGTCAGCCAGGATGGGCGCTGCGCCCGTGCCGGTGCCGCCGCCCATGCCGGCGGTGATGAAGACCATGTCGGTGCCTTCCAGCGCCTTGGAGATCTGGGTGCGGCTCTCCTCGGCGGACTGGCGGCCCACTTCGGGGTTGGCGCCTGCGCCCTGACCCTCGGTCAGCTTCTCGCCGATCTGGATCTTGTGGTTGGCCCCGGAGACGGCCAGGGCCTGCTTGTCGGTGTTCACGGCGATGAACTCTACGCCTTTCACGCCAGTCTCCACCATGCGGTTGACCACGTTGTTGCCGCCGCCGCCAACGCCGATCACCTTAATATTCACAACGGAATCTGTTCCGGTATCTAATCCAATCGCCATGTTCGGTCCTCCTAAGTGTCTGTGTTGTTTATCTGAATTGTGCGATAATTTTTGATTTTCTCTTATTGTATCGCCCTTTTTCCGGCAGGTCAATAGAAAACTTAGAGTTTTTCAAAAAAAACCATTTTCCTTGTCCTGGCCGGTCGGGATCAGTTCTGTTTGGTCCAGATGACCTTATCCGTCCCCTTCATGTTGATGATGCCCTTTCCGTCGTCCCCGGCCACGGCGATGACCGTCCGCAGGGGCTGCATCTTCTTCTCGAAGTTGGCGTTGTTGAGCAGCTTGATGGTCAGGCGGCCCTGGTAGACCACTTGAATCTCCGTGCCGGAAGAGACGTCGATGGACGTCACGCCCTCCATGAGGCCGCAGTCGGACAGCGCCTGGGTCAGGGCCACGAGGCCCTTGAGCTTGCTCTGGTTCTCGTCGGTGGTGGCCGCCTGCTTGCCCTGCTGGGGCTCCAGCAGCTCCAGGCCCGTCACGTTGGGGTACTCCTGCTTCATGGTGTCGTCCGCCGCCTCCAGCAGCTTCCCGTTGGCGTCCACCAGCCAGGCCGAGGCCGCCCCCGTGATCACCGCCGCCGGCTGGCACTCGGTGATCTCCAGCCGGATCGTGGTGGGAAAGCGCTTGTGGACCTGGACCTCGTGGATGTACGGTAAGCCGTCATAGATGCGCTGGGCGATCTGCTCCGAGGGCGTGAGGATCATGTTGGCCCCCATTTTCACGGAGGCAACGTCCAGGATCTGCTGCTCGCTGTATCGCTCGTTGCCGGTGACCGTCACCGTTTCCACCTGGAAAAAGACCGTGCAGGCCCCCACCACGGACACCGCGATGAGAAGCGTCGCCAGGAGCGCAAAAAACAGGCCCTTCCGCCGCTTGCTGTAGCGGGCGTCCTTGGTCTTCTTCTGCTTGGGCTCCTTGGGCGGTTTTTGTGGTTTTGTCTTTTCTTTTGTCTTCTTTGCCATCTTGCCATACCTCAGATCGTCAAAGACTGGTAAAAGCTCTCGTGCGTCTCATAACACGCAAAGGGTCTCCCGCCGGATGTCTGCCCCCAGGGCAGCCAGGTCCTGCTCCAGGGCCTCATAGCCCCGGTCGATGTGCCGCAGGCCGGTGATCCGGCTCTCCCCTTCGGCGGCCAGGGCCGCCAGCGTCAGGGCTGCGCCGCCCCGCAGGTCGGGGGCCTCCACGCTTCCGCCGTGCAGGGGATGGCCGGTGAGATACAGGGTCTCCCCCGCCGCCCGCACCTGCGCCCCCAGCGCCTCCAGGCCCTGGGCGTAGCGAAAGCGGTGGTCAAAGATCGTCTCGGTGATGGCCGTCTCCCCCGTCCCCCCGGCCAGCGCCGCCGCCAGCAGCGGCTGGGCGTCCGTGGGAAAGGCGGGATAGGGGCCGGTCTGCAACGCGCCGATGCCCCGCAGCGACCCGTCACGGGTGATCTGAAGGCCCTCCGGGATGCACCGGACCCGGCACCCGGCCGCAGACAGCGCCGCCGTCACCGGCTCCACATGGTCCCCTCTGGCCCCCTGCAAAACGCCCTGCCCGCCCGCCGAAGCCACGGCGCAGAGATAGGTCGCCGTGACGATCCGATCCGGCATCACCCGGTATGTACCCGGGTGCAGGGGCAGGCCGCCGGAAACGTGGATCTCCTCCGTTCCCGCGCCGGTCACCCTGGCCCCCAGGGCCTGCAAGAAGCCCTGTAAGTCCACGATCTCCGGCTCCCTGGCGGCGTTGCAGATGCGGGTCAGCCCCGCCGCCCCGCAGGCGGCCAGCATGGCATTCTCCGTGGCCCCCACGCTGGGGAAGGGCAGCGACAAGCGCCGCCCGGCCAGCCTGGCAGCCGTGAGACGCAGGTGCTCCCCCCGCGTCTCCACCTGGGCACCCAGGGCCTGAAAGGCGCGGATGTGCAGGTCGATGGGCCGCCGCCCCAGGGCGCAGCCCCCCGGCCAACAGGCCGAGGCCTCCCCCTGCCGGGCCAGCAAGGCCCCCAGAAAGAGGACGGAGGCCCGCATCCTGCCCATGAGCTCATCGGGGATGGCTGCGCCGGTCAGATGCGCGGCGTCCACCGTCACCGTCTCCCCCGTCCGCCGGACCTGGCAGCCCAGACAGGACAGGATGTCTAACGCCGTCTGGATGTCGGTCAGGGCCGGGCAGTTATGTACCACGCTCTCCCCCCGGACCAGCAGCGTCGCCGCCAGGATGGGCAGAGCGCTGTTTTTGGCCCCATGGACCCGTACCTCCCCCGCCAGGGGGCGGCCTCCCGTCACCGCGAAATACTCCATAGCTTCTCCCCCGTTCCCGGTGTTGGATGATGTTCAGCCCATCCTATGCGGGGCGGTGGGAAGTGTGCGGCGGAGCGGGCGCGGCAGGAGGCAGAGGGAGAGGTCCACGGGGCGAAGCGGGGTCATTCTCCCTTGGCCAGCTCCGCCAGGGTCTCGTAAATTTTCTCGGCTGCGTCGGGGATGCCCATGTCGGCCATGGCCTTGGCCATGCGCTCCCGGCGGGGGGCATCGGCCAGCAGCTCTTTCGTCGTCTTGTAAAGCAGCGCCCCGCTGCACACCGGCTCCAGCAGGACCACCGCGCCGCCCGCCTGGGCCAGCACGTTGGCGTTTTTTTCCTGGTGGTTGTTGGTGACATAGGGCGAGGGCACGATCACGGCGGGCTTTCCAATGGCGGTCAGCTCCGACAGGGTGGAGGCCCCGCCCCGGCAGAGGACCAGGTCGGCCGCCTGCATCACCGTGGGCATGTCGTAGATATACTCCCGGATCTCCAGGTCCTTGGGCAAGTTCTCCCCTTCCAGCGCCTTGGTCATCGTAGCAAAATCCCGGCCTGCGCCGTGGATGTGGTGGAAGGGAGCGCCGTCGGCGGCGGCCAGACGGAGATAGTCCGTCATGTGCTGGTTCATCCCCTCGGCCCCCAGGCTGCCCCAATAGGACAGCACCAGCGGCCGGTCGTCCGTGATGCCCAGGGCCGCACGGGCCTGCTGGCGGTCCAGCTTGAAGAAGTCACCCCGGACTGGGGTGCCCGTCACCACCACCCGCTCCGGATGCTGGTAGTGGGCGCGGGAGGCCTCATAGCCCACCATCACGCGATCCGCGACTTTCGCCAGCCGCTTGGTGGTCAGGCCCGGCACGGCGTTGGAGTCATGCACCGCCGTGGGGATGCCGCGCTTGGCGGCCTCGTGGACCACGGGATAGGAGGCGTAGCCGCCGGTCCCCACCACGAGGTCGGGCTGAAAGTCATCTAAAATGCGGTTCGCCTCTTTCCGGGAGACGGAGAGGTTGCGGACCGTGGTCAGGTTGTGCTTGATGGAAGCGGGGCTGACGCTGCGCCAGAAGGAGCTGATGGTCACCGTCTCCAGGGCAAAGCCCTCCTTGGGGACCAGCCGCTCCTCCATGCCGCCCTTGGCCCCGACGAACAGGACCTCTGCGCCGCTGCGCTCCTGGAACAGCCGGGCCAGGGCCACGGCCGGGTTGATGTGCCCTGCGGTGCCGCCGCAGGTAAACAAGATCTTCATGTTGTCTCCATCCTTTCCGCCCGCGCTACGACGCAGGGTTTTGTCGGCTGATGCTTAGGATCAGCCCCATTTCTGCCAGCTGGATGATGAGCGCCGAGCCGCCGTAGCTGAAGAACGGCAGCGAGATGCCCGTCACCGGGAAGAGGTTCGTCACCACGGCCACGTTGGCGAACACCTGGAAGGCAAAGAGCGTCGTGATGCCCACGATGACCAGGGAGCCGAAGCGGTCTCTGGCGTTCAGCGCCAGCCAGTAGCCCCGGATGATGAGCAGGGCAAACAGCAGCAGCACCAGGCACGCGCCCACCAGGCCCAGCTCCTCGCAGACCACGGCGAAGATAAAGTCGTTTTGCGGTTCGGGCAGGTAGAGGAATTTCTGCCGCCCGTTGCCCAGGCCCAAGCCGAATACGCCGCCAGAGCCAATGGCCAGCATGGACTGCACAGCCTGCAAGCCCTTGTTCTGCGCATCGTCCCAGGGGTTTTTCCAGTTTGCAATGCGTAGGGTCATGTAATCGGTTCCTTTGATAATAGCGATGAGTGCCGCGCCGACGCCCGCGCCACCCACGATGAACCACCACACGGAGATGCCGCCCGCAAACAGCACGGCGGCGGCGATGACCACCATCTGGATGGTGGCCGACATGTGGTGCTGGATGGCCAGGATGCCCACCATGATGCCGATGACAAAGGCATAGGGGATCAGCTCAAAGAAGCCGATGCGCTCCAGCAAGTTGCCGAAGCGCCCCAGGGCGTGGTTGCGCCGGAAGCCCAGGGGCGTGCGGTGGTCCCGCTGGGACAGGCGGCTGGAAAAATACAGGACCAGGCCGAACTTGCCCAGCTCGGACGGCTGCCACTGGATGGGGTACTTCAGCCACCGGGTCGCGCCGCCGGCCGTCACGCCCAAGCCAGGGAGCTTGACCGCCAGCATACACAGGCAGGCCAGGACCAGCACCAGCACAGCCAACCCACGCAGGCCCTGGTAGTTGACCTTGGAGACAAGATACATCACCACAAGGCCCAGCACGGCGAAGAGCGCCTGCCGTTTGAAATAATAGAAGGCGTCGCCGCCGGTCACGTGTTTGATGTCATAGTACGCCGTGGGGTAGGAGGCCGAGAGCAGCATGACGAGGCCCACCACCACCAACAAAACCGTCAGCAGCAGAAAAGGCGTGTCCACCTGCCCGCGGACCTGATGGGTCGTCCTGGGCTTGGGCTGCGCCGCCGCCCTGGCCCGGTCCTTGACTTTGGTAAACAAGTTTGGCACGAAGAGTTCCCTCCCGTCAGGCCCTCAGAAAGCTCACAGAGCGGGGAAACGCCCCATGACCCCGAAGAAGGCCAGGATGCAGAACACCAGCGAGATGCTGGCGAAGACGAATACCACCTTTTTCTCGTTCCAGCCCCCCATCTCCAGGTGGTGGTGGAGGGGGGCCATGCGGAAGATGCGCTTGCCGTGGGTGGCCTTGAAGTAGGTCACCTGGATGATGTCGGAGAGCGTCTCGATGATGTAGATGATGCCCACCAGGATGAGGATCAGGGGCATATCCAGGGCAAAGGCCATGCCGCACACCGCGCCGCCCAGGAAGAGGGAGCCGGTGTCGCCCATGAACACTTTTGCCGGATAGTGGTTATACACCAAAAAGCCCACAAGGCCCCCGAACAGGGCCGCGGCAAACACGGCCATGCCCGCCGTCCCCGACTGCTGCCACTTCACCCAGGCCCAGCCAAAGGCGGCGGCAAAGAAGGCGCACACCGGCAGGGTCACGGAGCTGGACAGACCGTCCAGGCCGTCGGTGATGTTCACGGCGTTCACGGTGCCGGTGATGACCAGCACGGCGAAGATGAGGTAGACCACCCAGGGCAGGTGCAGCTCCACCCCAAAGAAGGGCACATAGAGGTTGGGGGACAGGATGCCGCATTTCCGCAGCAGGACGATGAACAGGATGGCCGCCGCCAGCTGGAGCAGGAACTTCTGCCCGGCGGTCAGGCCCGTGTTCTCTTTCTTTTTGATCTTGGCGTAGTCGTCCAAAAAGCCGATGGCCCCAAAGACCAGGGCAAAGACCAGGACGATCACGCTCGTCCAATCCCCGGACAGAATGGCCGGGCCATTGAACACCAGCACCACGATGATGGTCGCCAAAATAAACATCAGGCCGCCCATGGTGGGGGTCCCCTGCTTGGACATGTGCCAGGTGGGGCCGTCCTCCTTGATGGATTGGCCGGCCTTCCACCGGCGCAGGGCGGGCACCAGGAACTTGCCGATCACCGCGCTGATGACAAACGCCACCACCGCCGCGACCAGGATTTTCAGCAGAATGGGATCCATTCTCTTACACCTCCGCGTTTTTCTACTTCGTTTCTCTGTTGGGAAAAACGGCGCAGGCCGGGGCCATGGTCACGGCCCCGGACACGCCAAATTTGTATTATACCTTACTTTTTTGAAAAAAGGAAGCGATTTCTTCTCTTTCGTCCAGGGGCAGGCGGTTTTTTCCGATCTCCTGGTAAGTCTCGTGGCCTTTCCCGACCAATAGGATCACGTCCCCCGCCCGACCCAGGGAGAGGGCCAGGGCAATGGCCGCCCGCCGGTCCGGCTCCCGGTGGTAGTCGGCAAAGCCTCTGGGAAAGCCCGCCGCCACCTGGTCTAAGATCGCTTCCGGGTCCTCCGTCCGGGGGTTGTCGGAGGTGAGGATCACCAGGTCGGAGAGGCTCGCCGCGATCTCCCCCATCACCGGCCGCTTCGTCTTGTCCCGGTCCCCGCCGCAGCCGAAGAGGCAGATCAGCCGCCCCTGGGTCACCCGGCGGGCGTCGGCCAGGACCTGCTCCAAGGCGTCCGGCGTGTGGGCATAGTCGATGACCACGGTGTAGGGCGCCGGGACGGGCACGACCTCCAGCCGCCCCTTCACCGGCGGGACCTTTTCCAGGGCCTGGATGGCCTTCGCCAGGGGGATACCCAGGTCATAGCAGCAGGCCAGCGCCCCCAGGGCGTTGTAAACGGTGAACCGGCCTGGGATCGGCACCGTCACCGGCAAGGTCTCCTGGGGGGTATCCACCAGGAACCTGACCCGGTCCGGTTCCAGCCTGATCCCTCTGGCCCGAATTTCTGCCCGCCGCTGGTTGACGCCAAAGGTCACCACCCGGCAGTCCGCGCCCCGGATCAGCAGCCGCCCGGAGTTGTCGTCCAGGTTGAAGCAGCCGCTGTCACACTGGCGGAAGAGCAGGCTCTTGGCCTGGCGGTAGGCCGTCATGCTCCCGTGGAAATCCAGATGGTCCCGCGTCAGGTTCGTGAAGATGCCCGTGCGGAACCGCAGCCCCGCCGTCCGCCCCTGGGCCAGGGCGTGGGAGGAGACCTCCATCACCACATGGCTGCACCCGGCCCCCTCCATTTTGGCCAGGAGGGCTTGCAGGGTGTAGGCGTCCGGCGTGGTCCGCCGGGCGGGCAAAACCTCATGGCCCACGAGATTCTGGTTCGTCCCGATGAGGCCGACCTTGGCCCCCAGGGTCTGCTCCAGGATCGTTTTCAGTAAGTACGTCGTGGTCGTCTTCCCGTTGGTGCCGGTGACGCCGATCAGGGTCATGCGCCGGCCGGGGTCCCCGAACCAGTGGGCGGCCATTTGGCCGAACACGGCACGGGGGTCGTCTGTCACGAGCCAGGGGCCATCCTGGCCCGCCGGCGGGGTCTGGCAGAGGACGGCCGTGGCTCCCTTGTCCAGGGCCTCCCGGATGAAGCGGTTCCCGTCCGTCCGGCTGCCTCGAAAGGCCGCGAAGAGGGCCCCCGGCGTCACCGTGCGGCTGTCGCAGGTCAGGCCGGTGATCTCCCGGTCAGGAACGGCAACTTGGTCTTCCAGGGCCGTGCCCCGGAGCAGTTTGGTCAGCAGCAAAGGATCACACCTCCATGCAGGCGGGCCGGCGGCCCGCCTCCGCAAAGGGAGCGCAGGCCCGCAGGCCGATGGCTGGATGGTCCTTTCTACGTCCTTGGGTCCTGAGATGCGTCCGCGAAAACGCTCAGTTCCCGGTCTGGGTTTGGGTTTGGTCTTTCTGTTCCGGGTCCTCGGCCCAGTCGCCGTTGGCGGAGCTGAGGCCGTTGTCCGGCTCGGTGTTCTCGGCGAACTTGACCTCCACCGTTGCGCCCAGCTCCACCGGCGTTCCGGGCAGGACGAGCTGCTCAAAGACCGTGCCGCTGGTGCCGCTGCCGGTGGCGTTCAGATACAGGCCCACATCCTCCAGGGCCTTCTTCGCCTCGTCATAGGTCATGCCGGACAGGTCGGGCATCGCCACCGTCTCCTTCGGCTTCTCCTCGCCCAGATAGAGGACGGTGGAGCTGCCCTTGGGCACGGTGCTGCCCGCCGTGGGCATCTGGTCGGTGACGACGGAGCCTTCGCCGCTGGTGCGGACGTTCAGGCCCAGGGCGTTCAGGGCCGCGCGGGCCTCGTCCGGGGTCTGGCCGACCACGTTGGGGATGGTCACGCCGTTCTCGTTCACGGTATTGCCGGACTTCTGGTAGCCCAGGTAGTCCAGGATGTTGGCGATGAGCTCGCCGGCCATGGGCGCGGCCATGTTACCGCCGCTGATGTAGGTGCCGTCCTTGGTGGTGTTCTGGCCGGGGGCGGAGGGCTGGGGCCAGTCGTAGCCCAGCAGCACGATGACCTCCGGGTCGTCGGCCGGGGCAAAGCCCAGGAAGGAGACGATGATGTGGTCCGCGCTGTCCAGGGTCTGGGAGGAACCCGTCTTGCCGCCGATGCGGTAGCCCGCCACCTTGGCGTTCTTACCGGTGCCGCCCACGTCGTTGACGACGCTCTCCATGTAGGAGCGGACCATGTCCGAGGTCTCCTGGCTGATGACCTGGCGGATCTCCTTCGGCTCGTGGTAGCTGACCACGTTGCCGTCGTCGTCCGTCACGGACTGGACGACGTAAGGCTCCATCAGATGACCACCGTTGATGACGGCGGACAGGGCGCGGATGAGCTGGATGGGGGTGGTGGTAAAACGCTGGCCGAAGGAGGCGGTGGCAAGCTCGGTCTCGCCGAACTTATCCGCCGTCCAGAACACGCTCTTCTGCTCGCCGGGCAGCTCGATGCCGGTGGTGCTGGTAAAGCCGAAGTTTTCCCAGTATTCCCGGAACTTATCTTCCCCCAGGGACTGGCCGATCTTAATGAGGGCCGGGTTGCAGGAGTTCATCACGGCCCGGCGCAGGGTCTGGGTGCCGTGGCCGCTTCGGGCGGAGCAGCGGATGTCCCAGTCGCCGATGTGGACCTTACCGGTACAGACGAAGGTGCTGTTGTCGGTGATGGTCCCCTCCTCCAGGCCCGCCGCCACCACGATGGGCTTGAAGGTCGAGCCTGGCTCATAGGTGGTGTTCAGGGTCTTGTTGTTCCACTGCTTGAGCTGGGCGGCGTTGAGGGCCGCTTCATACTCCTCTTCCGTGGACGTGTTCCTGATCTTGTTCAGGGTGCTTTGCAGGACCGAGTCCTGAATGGCGCTGGGGTCGTTCAGGTCGTAGTCCGGGGAGCTGGCCATGCCCAGCACGGCCCCGGTGTCCGGGTCCATGACCAGGCAGAAGCCGCCGTTGATGACGTCGAACTTGGCGATGCCCTCCTCCAGGGTCTTCTCCGCATACATCTGGATGGTGGAGTCGATGGTGGTGTGGACGTTGTAGCCGTTGATCGAGTCGATGTAGCTGGAATAGGACGAGGGCATCTCCTTGCCGGAGGCGTTCTTATTCGTGATGATCTTGCCGTTGGTGCCCGCCAGGTCCAGGTTATACAGGGACTCCAGCCCGTAAGCGCCGGTGTTGGAGCTGTTGACAAAGCCAATGACCTGGGAGGCCATGGTGGAGTAGGGATAGTAGCGCTTGGAGTCGTCGGTCAGATAGACGGCCCGTTCCAGCTTGTTCTCCTCGATGAAGGCCCGCACCTGGTCGGAGACATCCTCCTCCACTTTTTTGGCCAGGACTTCATAGGCCGACTTGGTCTTTTGCAGCCGGGTCATGATCTCCGTGCGGTCGATGCCCAGGATGCTGGAGAGGTTGTCGGCGATGAGGTCATAGGTGCTTTGCAGCTTGCTCTCCTTCTCCGCCTCGATGGCAGTCTTGGATCGGGGGTTGCCGAACTCATCCTTGGTCTTTACCTCACTCTCGATGTTGTCCACCAGGTCCCTGGGGGACAGGATCACGTTCTGCACGGCGGCGCTGATGGCCAGAATATCGCCGTTGGCGTCGTAGATGGTGCCCCGGTGGGCCGTGGAGGTCACCTCCCTGGTCTGCTGGGTGATGGCCTTGTTTTCCAGCCAGTCGTGCTGGGTCACCTGGAGCTGCCAGAGCTTGCAAAAAAGGATCACAAAGGTCAGCACCCCGAAGATACCGGCCAGGATCACGATCCGCCGCATCCCGGTGCCGTTGATCTTGCTCCAGGGATTGGGTCTCTTTCGTCGGTTCGCCATGGTTCGCGTTCCACCTGCTTTCTTGGTTTGGTCGATGGGAATGGGTCATTGGTAATATGAGGGCGCAAGAAATTCTCTCACGCCCTCACGCTTTCTTTCCATGATCTTATGTATGCTGTCCTTAGAAATATTCCCGCACCGCCGTGCTGAATTCTTTCGCCATGGACAGCAGCTTCTGGGGCAGATCCCAGGCCTGGTGATACTCCACCGCATCCGGCTCTGAAAGCTCCAGGGTGTAGATCTGCCAGCTCTGGGCCTTCATCATCTCGCCGCTGGCGAGCAGCTGCCGCTCGATATCCTGCAGGTCATAGGACAGCTCATACTGGGCCTTGAGCTGGGTCTCCTGGTCCTGCAAGTCGCTCAGGGTGCTGCGCAGCTCCACCATCTGGTCGTTGACCATGACGAGCTGGGCGTTGCTGATGAGCGTGCCGATGATGACCGCCGCAATGACGGCGATGGCCAAAAAGGCCCCTCGGATGGACCACCCACCCAGGAAGCTCATCAGGAGGTTCTCTCCCTTGCGCTCCTCTGCCGGGGCAGCCGGGGGCTTCTGGGCCGCCGGGGCGGCCTTGGTCCGTTTCTCCTCCGGCTCCTGCTTTGGCATCCGCCGGAAGAAATTTCTCCGGGGCTCGTCCCCGCTGAGCTTCAGGGCGCCGGTGCCGTTGTAGGCTGCGCCCTGGGGATGTTTCGCTGTTGTCACGATCTGCTCCACCTCGATAGTTTGATTTTCTCGTTGGGATTGCGTGGCATAGGTCTCCCATTGTCCGTTATTCCAGCAGCTTTTCTGCCACCCGGAGCTTGGCGCTCCTGGCCCGCGGGTTCTCCTCCAGCTCCTGGGCGCTGGGCAGGATGGGCTTGCGGGGCACCAGCTTCACCAGCGGCTTCTTGCCGCACACGCACACCGGGAACGACGGCGGGCAGTCGCAGCCCTTGGCCGCTGCCGCCAGCTCGCTCTTCACGATGCGGTCCTCCAAGGAATGGAAGGAAATGACGGCCAGCCGTCCCCCTGCGTTCAGCCGGGGAATGGCCCCTTGCAGCATCCGGGAGATGGCCGTCAGCTCATCGTTCACGGCGATGCGGATGCCCTGAAAGCTCCGCTTGGCCGGGTGCTGCTTTTCCCGCAGGGCCGCGGCGGGCATTGCCCCCCGAATGACCTCCACGAGCTGCCCCGTGGTCTCGATGGGGGCTTTTTCCCTGGCCCGCTCGATGGCGGCGGCGATGGGCCCGGCGTATTTCTCCTCGCCGTACTGGGACAAGATGCGCCGCAGCTCGGTCCGGGGCCATTGGTTGACCACCGTCCAGGCCGTTAAGGCGTCGTCCCGGTCCATCCGCATGTCCAGGGGGGCATCGTGCATGTAGGAAAAGCCCCGCTCCGGGTCGTCTAACTGGGGGGAGGAAACGCCCAGGTCAAAGAGCATCCCATCTGCTTTCTCGATGCCGGCATCGTCCAGCAGCTGGGCCAGGTCCCCGAAGTTGCCGTGCAGAAAGGTAATCTGCCCGGCCCAGGGGGCCAGGCGGGCCTTGCCCGCTTCAATAGCCTGGCTGTCCCGGTCGATGCAGATGAGACGCCCGCCCTGGGTCAGGCGCTTCACGATCTCCTCGGAGTGGCCCCCCCGGCCCAGGGTGCCGTCTATATACAGCCCGTCGGGCCGGATCGCCAGGCCCTGGATGCATTCCTCCAGCAGCACCGGGCGGTGGGTATAGGTTCCGCTCATTGGTGTCCCCTTCTCTGTTGGTTCGTTGTGTATCATAAGATCGGAAAGGAAACCCTCCGATCCTCTCTCTTTTTTCCAGCCTTTGCCACCGAATCGGTGCCATTGGCTTTTTTATTATAGTGACCTTCCCTGTAAAAAGCAACTCTTTTTTGGCTGAAGACGGTTTTTCTTTCCCATTTGGCTTTATTTTTCGCTGGGACTTGCATCCACCGCCATTTTCTGGTATATTTAATACAAATAGTATCACTGTACATTTCGTATAGGCTCCGTGAGCCTGAAAGGAGACTTGCCCATGAATCTGTTCCTGCTCCTATCCGCCATTGTCATTCTGGCCTGCGTGCTGTGCAACCGGCTTTCCAGCAAGCTGGGGGTGCCGACGCTGCTGGCCTTTATCCTGCTGGGGATGTTCTTCGGCTGCGACGGCGTCGTGAAGATCCCTTTTGAGAACTATACTCTGGCCCAGAATATCTGTTCTGTGGCCCTGATTTTTATCATGTTCTACGGCGGCTTTGGCACCAATTGGGCCCAGGCCCGGCCCGTGGCGGTGAAGGCCACGGTCCTATCCTCCCTCGGTACCCTGGGCACTGCGGGGCTTGTGGGGCTGTTCTGCTGGAAGGTGCTGGGGCTGGAGATGCTCCTGGGGTTCCTGCTTGGCGCCGTCATTGCCTCCACCGACGCCGCCTCCGTCTTTTCCATCCTCCGCTCCAAACACCTGGACCTGAAAGAGGGCACCGCCTCCCTCCTGGAAGTGGAGAGCGGCAGCAACGACCCCTTTTCCTACATGCTCACCGTGATCCTTCTCTCGCTGATGAGCGGTTCCATCTCCGTCCCGGCCTTTGTCTATCAGGTCTTCGCGCAGTTGGTCTATGGCGGTGCCTTGGGTGTCCTCATCGCCTTGGCCGCCCGGAAATTTTTACAGTGCTTCCGCTTTTCCACGGATGGCTTTGACGCGGTTTTTCTGGTTGCCGTGGCTCTGCTGTCCTATGTCCTCCCCACTCTGTTGGGGGGCAACGGGTACCTGAGTGTCTACCTCACCGGCATTCTTCTGGGCAACAGCCCGCTGCGAAACAAGCAGGGTCTGGTGAGCTTTTTTGACGGGGTCACGGGGCTGATGCAAATGGTTCTTTTCTTCCTGTTGGGTCTGCTTGCGTTCCCTTCTCAGCTGCCTTCCATCGCCCCGACAGCTCTGGCCGTGGCCCTGTTTCTCACCTTTGTCGCCCGTCCGGTGGTGGTCTTCCTGCTGATGGCTCCCTTTCGCAGCTCTCTGGGCCAGATCCTTCTGGTCGCCTGGTCCGGGATGCGAGGCGCTGCCTCCATCGTCTTCTCCATTCTGGCCATCACAGACCCTGCAGAGGTTAGTCTGGACCTGTATCACATCGTCTTCTTCATCGTTCTCTTTTCCATTTTGCTCCAGGGAAGCCTGATCCCCGTGGTGGCCAAGAAGCTGAAGATGACAGACAGCAGCGCCAACGTCATGAAGACCTTCACAGATTACACGGATGAAGTCCCCGTTCAGTTCCTCCGCTCTACCCTCACCCCCGGCCACCCTTGGGTAGGAAAGGCCCTGCGAGAGCTCACCCTTCCCCCGGACAGTCTGGTGGTCCTGCTGCTGCGCCAGGGGGAGAAGCTCGTTCCCAACGGCAGCACCGTCCTGGCAGGCGGGGACGTACTCATCCTCAGCGGTCAGGACGGCGGCAGGATCCCCGGGGTCCATCTTTACGAAAAGGCCCTGAGCCACGGTACGGATTGGTCCGGCCGCCCTCTGGCCGCCCTGGACACCGGCCCCCGCCTGGTGATCCTGATCCGGCGCGGCGAAGAGGTCATCATTCCCCGGGGGGACACCGTTCTCCAGGCTGGCGATGTTCTGGTGATCAACGACCCAGAGGATATCACACCGGATCGACTCTCTCCCGCGTAGGCACTCCTCCCCACAGCGCTCAAAAAAAGCGGCCCATCCGGGCCGCTTTTTGTCGTGTTGTGTGTTCGCTTATTCGTCCTCGTCGGCCTCGGCGTCGTACATGGCGCGTTTGGGGGCCTGCTGGGGGCGGCTGCTGGAAGACGAAACCGTGTGCTTGGTGCCGGTCAGGGCGCTCAGAGCCGAGCGGAACTGAGCGCGGGAGTGCTTGACCTCGTCATAGGCGTCGGCCACGGCCTCCTCCATGCGGCGCAGAGTCTCCTCGCAGTATTCGCTGGCAGCTTCCTTCAGCTGCTGGCACTGCACCTCGGCCTCGGCGATCATGTCGGCGGCCTTCTGCTCGGCGCCGCGGGTGATGGCGTCCTTGTTCAGCAGCTCCTTGGCGTAGTCCTCCGCCTCCTGGCGCAGGCGGTCGGCCTTCTGCTTGGCGTCGGCCATGTAGTCGTTGCGCTGGGCCACGATGTCCTTGGCCCGCTTGATCTCCACGGGCATCTCTGCCTTCACGTCGTCGATCATGTCCAGCACGCGGTCGCGGTCGACCACGCACCGGTCGTTGCTCAGAGGGGCGTTTTTGGCCTCCTCGATCTCGGTATATAATAGATCCAGTAATTCTTCAATGCTGCCTGCTGCCATCGCAATCATCGCTCCTTAGTTCCAGTTTATTTTTCACGTCCTCAATGATCTCCCTGGGGAGGAACTCGTCCAGGTTTGCGTGGTACCGGGCCAGTTCCTTCACCACCGTGGAGCTGAGGTAGGTGTACTTTTCGTCCGAGGGAAAAAACACCGTGTCCAGCTCTGGGTTGACCTTGCTGTTGATCATCGCCATCTGGACCTCCTGCTCGAAGTCCGAGACCACCCGCAGGCCCTTGACCAGGACCCTAGATCCTTTTGCCTTGGCATATTCCGCCACCAGGTCGTAGCTCACATCAAACTCCACGTTCTCCACGTTCATACTTTTGCGCATGAGGGCGATGCGTTCCTCCGGGGTGAATAGTCCGCCGTTCTTCTTCGAGTTGACCATCACGCAGACGATGACCTTGTCAAAGGCCTGTGCGGCCCGCTTGATGATGTTGATGTGACCCAGGGTGATGGGGTCAAAGCTGCCGGGATAGATTGCGGTCTTCATAACGTTCTGTCCTTTCGATACGCGCTTTGGGCGGAGGAAACGTCACTCCGTCTCGCGCCGGTACAGGGCAGTTCGGATCTTCCCGTACCGATAGTCTTTTTGCAGCCGATAGGGGGCCTTTACCGCCGGCCAATCCGCACTCGACCCATTTTCGCAGACTATTATACCATTTTCGGACACGATGTCAATCTCTGTGATGATTTCCATCGCTTTTTCTAACATCCCGGTGCCGTAAGGGGGGTCCAGGAAGATCAGGTCGAACTTCTCCTTGCAGCGGGTGAGGAAGGCCAGGTAGTCCCCCTGGACCACCGCAGCATCCTCGGCAAAGCCCGTGCGCTTGAGATTCTCCCGAATGACCCCCACAGCTTCCTTCCGCAGGTCCAAAAACGTGCAGTGGGCCGCCCCGCGGGAGAGGGCCTCAATGCCCATCTGCCCGGTGCCGCCGAACAGGTCCAGGACCCGGCGGCCCTCGATCTCAAACTGGATGCTGGAAAAGATGCCCTCCTTCACCCGGTCGGTGGTGGGGCGGGTGTCCATTCCCTCCGGCTCTAACAGCCGACGGCCGCGGGCCGTGCCTGTGATGACGCGCATTGGTCAGTCCTCCTCGTTGGTTTTTTCCGGCGCGGCGTGAAAATGCTGCCAGACCGCCCGGGCCGCGGCGCTGGGCACGACCTCCATCAGGGCGGGCAGGCTGGCGGCCCGAATGGCCTTCACGCTGCCGAACGATTTGAGTAGTTGTTTTCTGCGGGCCGGCCCGATGCCCGGAATTTTTTCCAGGGCGGAGCCGAGGCCCGTTTTCGTGTGTCGTTTGTGATGGTACCCCACGGCGGAGCGGTGGGTCTCCTCCTGGATCTGCCCGATGAAAGCAAATAGGGCCGGGGCTCCCTGGATGCCGATCTCCCGCCCCTCCGGCGTGACCAGGGCGCGGGTCCGGTGCCGGTCGTCCTTCACCATGCCGAATGTCGGAATGTCCAGGCCGTACTGCTCCATCGCCCGCCGGGCCACGGCCGCGTGGGTCTGGCCGCCGTCGATGAGCAGCAGGTCCGGGTGGCGGGCAAAGCGCTCGTCCCCGTCGATCTCCCGCTTGAACCGGCGGGAGATGACCTGGTCCATGGACGCATAATCGTCCGGCCCGTCCAGATCCCGCAGGAGGAAATAGCGGTAGGCGCTCTTCTTCGGCTTGCCGTCCGCAAAGACGGTCATAGCCGCGACAATATCCGAAGCGCCCGTGTTGGAAATGTCATAGGCTTCGATCCGACCCGGCGGCTCCGGCAGGCCCAGTTTTTCTGCCAGCAGGCGCAGCACGCTTGCCGTGCGCTCAGCCCTCGTCGTCATGCGTTCGCACTCCGTCCGGGCGTTCTCCTGGGCCATGCGGATGAGGTCGGCCTTGGCCCCCCGCTGGGGCGTGACCAGCTCCACTTTCCGCCCGGCCTGGTGGGAGAGCAGGCGGCTGATGTGCGGCGCCTCCTCCAAATTCTCCGGCAGCAAAATTTGCTTGGGCAGCAGGCCCCTGGCCCCGTAAAACTGGGTCAGGAACGCCGACAAAATTTCCTCCGCCGGCTCTCCCCCGGTGGGGAAGACCTCCAGGTCCCGCCCGGCCAGCTCGCCCCCCTGGAAGTGGAGGACGGCCACGCCGCTGCGGACCTGGCCCGTGTACAAGCCCAAAACGTCGGTGTCCGCCAGAAAACCCGCCACGACCTTCTGCCGCTTACCCAGCAGGGTAATGGCTTTCAGCCGATCCCGCAGGGCGGCGGCCCGCTCGAACTCCAGGGCCTCGGCGGCTTCCTCCATCTGCTCCCGCAGGTCCTTTTCCACCTGGCCGAACTTGCCCTCCAAGAGGCGGATGGCCTGGGCCATGGCCTCCTGGTGCTGGCTGCGCGGCATCTCCTTGCGGCAGTAGCCATCGCAAAGGCCCATGTGGAAGTTGAGGCAGGGCCGCTCCTTCCCCTGGTCCCGTGGGAATTTCTTCCCGCAGGTGGGCAGCTTCAAGGCCCCGCGGATGGCGTCCAGGATCGCCTGGGTGTCGTGCCGCCCGCCGAATGGCCCAAAGTATTTTGCCCCGTCGTCGGCCAGTTTCCCCTGGATGGAAAAGCGGGGGTACAGCTCTTTCACGGAAAGACGGATGTAGGGGTAGCCCTTGTCATCTTTCAGCAAGATATTATAGTGGGGCTTATGTCGCTTGATGAGGGAGTTTTCCAGCACCAGGGCCTCGAACTCCGACCCGGCCACGATGGTGTCGAAGTGGTCGATCTGGGCGACCATGGCGCGGGTCTTTTCGTTGTGGTTTGAGGGGTCGTGGAAATACTGGCTCACCCGGTTTTTCAGGGCCTTGGCCTTGCCCACGTAGATGACGGTCCCCGCCTGGTCCATCATCAAATAGACGCCGGGCTTCAAGGGGAGGCTCAGGGCCTTTTCTTTCAGTTCGTCAAAGGTCGTGCTTCCCACCTCCGTCTGCTTTGGGAGTGAAAAAAGCGCCGCGAATTGCGGCGCTTCTCTCCACGAGTTTCGCCGGGGCGAAACCCTTCCGTTCTAAACTCAGTCTGCGAAATCGGAGCTGATGAGTTCCACCAGGGCGTCGACAGCGTCCTTTTCGTCGGTGCCGTCAGCGATCAGGTCGATGGTGCTGCCCTTGATGATGCCAAGGGAGAGCACGCCCAGCAGGCTCTTTGCGTTGACCCGCTGCTCGTCCTTTTCCACCCAAATGGTGCTCTTGAATTCGTTTGCCTTCTGAATGAAGAAGGTGGCAGGTCTTGCGTGAAGGCCGACCTGGTTGTTGACAGTTGCCTGCTTGATATACATAGAAGTCCCTCCCTGATTCTTTCCCAAAAATACTACTATAAGGATAGCAAATTTCCTGCTATCCGTCAATCCTATTTTTCACGTCATTCCACCGATTTTACGCCATTTTTTCGGCGCTTTCTCCCGAAATCTGTCTCTTTCCCACCGTCAGGACAACTCCACGATGGTCACGCCGTCCTCGCCCTCGCCGTACCGGCCCAGGCGGAAGGAGGCGACCCCCTTACAGCGCTTCAAATACGCGTGGACGGCTTTCCGCACCGCGCCGGTGCCCTTGCCGTGGATGACGGTGACCTGGGTGAGGTTCGAGACCATGGCCCGGTCCAGGAACTGGGCCAGCGTCAGCTCGGCCTCGTCCGTGGTCATGCCCCGCAGGTCCACCTCGGCCTTGGCGCCCAGGGAGCGGAGCTTGTGCTCCGTGCGGCGGATGTACTGCTTGGCGGCCTTCTGGCTCTGGGTCTCCCCTTCCACCACGCGGACCTCGTCCTGCTTGGCCGTGATGCGCAGGATCCCGGCTTGCAGCTGCAAGACCCCGTCCTTGTTCACGGAGAGGACCGAGGCCTGGGTGCCCGTTTTCAGGATGGTCACCGTGTCGCCCTTCTTGGCCGGGCGGAGCATGGGCGGCACCGCCGCCTGGGGTCTGGCCCCCAGCTTGTCCTCGGCCTCGTTGAGCTTGTGGCGCAATCCGGCCCGCTGGTCGTTGACCTTCTGCCAGTTCTGTTCCTTCTGGGCCTTCTTCCGCATGTCGCCCAGCTCCTGGAAGACCTGGTCGGCGGTGCGGCGGGCATCGTCCAGGATGGCGCGGGCCTGGGCCTTCGCGCTGGCCTCGGCCTTTTCCTTCTCTTTTTGCAGCTGATCCCGGTAGGCCTGGGCCTTGGCGCTGGCCTCCTCCATCTCCCGGCGGAGCTGGGCGGCCTGGCGCTGTTCCTTCTCCATCTCCTGGCGCTGGTGGTCGAGCTTGGTCAGCACGTCCTCAAAGCGCACGTTCTCTGCGTCCACGCGGGCCGCAGCGTCCTGGATGATTTCTTCCGAGATGCCCAGCCGCCGCGCAATGGCAAAGGCGTTGGACTTGCCGGGGATGCCCACCAGCAGGCGATAGGTCGGGGCCAGCGTCTCCACGTCGAACTCGCAGGAGGCGTTCTCCACCCCCGGCGTCGTCATGGCGTAGACCTTTAACTCCGCATAGTGCGTCGTCGCCGCGACCATGGCCCCCAGGCTCCGGGCGTGGTCGATGATGGCCGAGGCCAGGGCCGCGCCCTCCACGGGGTCCGTGCCGCCGCCCAGCTCGTCCAGCAGGATGAGCGTCTCGTCGTCCGTCTCCTCCAGAATGCCGACGATGTTGCTCATGTGGGAGGAGAAGGTCGAAAGGGACTGGGCAATGGACTGCTCGTCGCCGATGTCCGCCAGCACCCGCTTGCAGACCTTGATGACGCTCCCGTCCCCGGCGGGGATGTGCAGGCCGCACTGGGCCATGAGGGTCAGCAGACCGATGGTCTTTAAGGTAACGGTCTTACCGCCGGTGTTGGGGCCGGTGATGACCAGGGTATCGAAGGTCTCCCCCAGGCTGAGATCATTGGCCACCGCCGTCTTGGGGGGCAGCAAGGGGTGCCGCGCCCGGCGTAGGTTCAGGCCCTTGGCGGAAAGGCCGGGGGCCATGGCGTGCATTTTGTTCGAGAGCTTGGCGCGGGCAAAGATCACGTCCAGCCGGATGAGCAGCTCATAGTCCAGGTTGATGTCCTCCCGGAAGGAAGCTGCCTCGGCGGAAAGCTCCGCCAAAATGCGGTCGATCTCCTTCTCCTCCTTGGCCTGCAGTTCCCGCAGCTCGTTGTTGGCCTTCACCACGCCCATCGGCTCGATGAAGAAGGTCGAGCCGGACCCGGACAGGTCATGGACCAGGCCGGGGATCTCATTCTTAAACTCAGATTTCACGGGCACGACGTACCGCCCGGAGCGCTGGGTGATGATGCTCTCCTGCAAATACTTGGCCTGGGAGGATGAGATGATGCGCTGCAAAATATCCCGGACCTTGCTCTCCGTGGCCCGCATGTGGCGGCGGATGGACGCCAGCTCCGGGCTGGCGGAGTCGGCCAGCTCGCCGTCCCCGACGATGGAGCCGGTGATCTTATCCTCCAAAAACCGGTTGGGCCGCAGGGAATGGAAGAGAACGTCGATGGGCGTTTTCTTCTCCGCGTCCCCCTCGCCGTACTCCTTGGCCGACCGGGCGGCGGCCAGGACCTTGGCGATGTCCAGCAGCTCCCTGGTGTTCAGGCTGCCGCCCATGTTGGCCCGCTGGAGGGACCCGGCCACCGGCCGCACCCCGGCAAAGGCGGGGCTGCCGCCCAGGACCATCTTCTCCACGGCGGCGGTGGTCTCGGCCAGCAGGGCCGTCACCTCCACCGGGTCCGTCTCCGGGCGGAGGCGGCGGGCCTTGTCCTTGCCCTCCTCCGTCACGGCCTGGTCTGCCAGCATGTCCAGCACACGAGGCAGCTCCAGGGTCTGCATGGATTTTTCAAATCGATCTGTCATGAAAAGGATTGCCTCCTCAGTTGTTTATAATAGTCCAGCGTCCGAAAGCCCCGCTCCTGCTGGGTCATGAGAAACGCCTCCGTCACCTGGTCCAGCTGCTTGCACGCTTCGGGGGTCAGGGAAAAGGAAAAGAGCTTCTTCGCCTCCCCCGCCACGATATACCGCGCCGCCGCCAGCGCCGCCGGGGAGAGGGGCATGGACACCCCGTCCCCCACCTGCGTCCGGCAGGCCGCGCAGTGCAGCACGCCCTGGAGCAGGTGCAGTCTCGGCTCCTCCGGCTGGGGGTTGCCGCACACCACGCAGGTGTCCAGCAGCGGGGCCAGACCCGTCAGCGTCAAAAGGCGCAATTGAAACACGGCCTTGACCTGTTCCAGAGGCTTGTCCAGGGTATCCAGGGCGTATAGGCAGTTGAGCAGCAGAGAGAGAATGTCCGGGCAGACCTCCCCCTCCTGCACCGTTTTCTCCGTCACTTCCGCGAAATAGGACGCCAGGGCCAGCTTGTCGATGTCCTCCCCCAGCCGCCGGAATTGGGTCAGCGGGTCGCCCTCGGCCAGGGTGATGAACTCCCCCCGCTGGGTGATGGCCAGCTCGGAGTAGACCAAGAGCTGGCTGGAGGCCAGAAGGCGGCTGTTCTTCCGGCGGCAGCCACGGGCCTTGAGGGTGAGCTTCCCCTCCTCGCGGGTCAGGACGGTGAGGATCTTATCTGCTTCTTTATAGTTGATCTCCCGCAGGACGATGCCCTGCACAGTCCGGCGCATGGATCACGCTTCCTTTCTGTGGGGCCTCAGTCCCGCTCGTCGAAGCCGAAGCTGCGGATGAGGTTCAGGTTGTCCCGCCAGTTCTCCTTGACCTTGACCCAGGTCTCCAGATACACTTTGGTGCCCATGAAGCGCTCCACGTCCTCGCGGGCCATGGTGGAGATCTTTTTCAGCATAGACCCCTGCTTGCCGATGATGATGCCCTTGTGGGAGGCTTTCTCGCAGTAGATGGTCACGTGCAGGTCGATGATGCCGCTCTCCCGCTCGGAGAACTTGGTCACCTCCACCGCCGTGCCGTGGGGCACTTCCTTGTCCAGGCAGTACAGCAGCTTCTCCCGCACGATCTCGCCGCAGATCTGACGCTCCGGCTGGTCGGTCACGGCGTCTCTGGGGAAGAGCTGGGGGCCTTCCGGCAGGAAGGTGGCGGCCAGGTCCAGCAGCTCGTCCAGCCCCTCTTTCCGCCGGGCGGAGATGGGCAGGATGGCGGTGAAGTCATGGACCTTGCTGTAAGCCTCCATCACGGCCAGAAGCTGGGGCTTTTCCACCGTGTCGATCTTGTTGATGACCAGCACGGAGGGGACGTGCATCTTCTTGATCTGCTCGATGAGCTCTTTTTCCGGCCCGCCCACGTTGGGGATCGGCTCCACCAGCAGCAGCACGGCGTCCACGTCGGCCACGCTGCGCCTGACCACATCGACCATGTAGTCCCCCAGGCGGTTGGCCGCCCGGTGCAGGCCGGGGGTGTCCAAAAAGACGAACTGACACTCACCCCGCGTCAGCACGCCGCAGATGCGGTTTCGGGTGGTCTGGGGCTTGTTGCTCACGATGGCGACCTTCTCCCCCACCAGGGCGTTGGTCAGGGTGGATTTGCCCACGTTGGGGCGGCCGCAGAGGGTGATCATGCCGCAGCGCTTCACCTCCGGCTGGGCGGAGACGGCAGGGGCCAGAGGAGCGTTCAGGCTCTCGTCAAAGTGGTCCCGCGTGACCCCGATGCCCTCCAGAATGGCCTCTTCTCTGGCCCGCATCCGGGCCTTCTGGGGGCCTTCGTCCAGGTGGTCGTAGCCCAGCAGGTGCAGGACGGAGTGGACGGCCAGATAGGCCAGCTCCCGCTCGACGCTGTGGCCGAACTCCGCCGCCTGGGCCTTGGCCCGGTCCACGGAGATGACCATGTCGCCCAGGGGACACAGCCCCGTCTCCGGGTCCTGCTCGTCCTCGCCGGTGCCGTCCGGGGGCGTGCCGGGGGTCAGCTCCAGCATGGGGAAGGACAGCACGTCCGTGGCCTGGTCGATGTTCCGCTGCTCCTGGTTGATCTCCCGGATGCCCTCGTCCGTGGTCAGCAGCACGTCCACAGAGCAGGGGATGGTCACGTTCTCCGCCGCCAGCGCGGCGGTGATGACGCGGGTCAGCAGGGGCTTGTAGGGGTTGGTCCCGGCAAGCTCCCAGTCAATATAAATATCATGCTTCAACTCTGTATTCATCAGCGTTTCGCCTTTCTTTTGTTTTCGTCGTCTTCGTATGCCTTGATGATGCGCTGGACGATGACGTGGCGGACCACGTCGCTGCCGGTCAGCCGGCAGATGGCGATGTCCTCCACGTCCCGCAGAATGCGCATGGCTTCTTTTAAGCCGGAGACCTTCTCTCCGGGCAGGTCGATCTGGGTCACGTCGCCGGTGATCACGATCCTGGAGCCGAAGCCCAGGCGGGTCAGGAACATCTTCATCTGCTCCCGCGAGGTGTTCTGCGCCTCGTCCAGGATGATGAAGGAGTCGTCCAGCGTCCGGCCGCGCATGTAGGCCAGGGGCGCGACCTCGATGTTCCCCCGCTCCACGTACTTGGCATAGCTCTCCGGACCGAGCATCTCGAACAGAGCGTCATACAGGGGCCGTAAGTAGGGGTCGACCTTGCTCTGCAAGTCGCCGGGCAGAAAGCCCAGCCGCTCCCCGGCTTCCACCGCCGGGCGGGTCAGGATGATGCGGTTGACCTCCTTGGCCCGGAAGGCCGCCACAGCGGCGGCCACGGCCAGGTAGGTCTTGCCGGTGCCCGCCGGGCCGACGCCCAGGGTGATGGTGTGCTTGCGGATGGCGTCCACATACTTCTTCTGCCCCATGGTCTTGGCCTTGATGGGCTTTCCCTTGGCGGTGACGCAGAGCACGTCGGCGGCCAGGGTCTGAATTTTGTCCTCGTTGCCCGACTTCACCAGCTGGATGAGGTAGCGGACGTTCTGCTCGTGGATGGCCTCGCCCCTGGCAGAGAGGCTCAGCAGGCCCCGGATGACTTTCGCGGCCTGGTCCACCGGCTCCTCTTCGCCGCTGATCTTCACCTGGCCGTCCCGGCTCACCACCCGCACGCCTAACTCCTGCTCGATGAGGCGGATGTTCTCATCGAAGGAACCAAAAATGTCGATGGCGTCCTCCATCCGTTCAATGCTGACTGTCTGTTCGATCATGGACCTTACTCCTTCGCGGGTTTCTCTTCGGTGGGGGGAGGCTCTGACGCGGCCCGGATCTGCGCGATCTCGTCGGCCGTCATGGGCACCTCTTTGGCGATGTCCTCAAAGCAGTGGGCCGTGAGCGTGACAAAGAGACGGTCTCCCTCTTGGGTCGTCTCGCAGCGGGTCGTCAGGATCTCCCCCTGTCCCAGCGCCTCCTCCAGCGCTTTCCGCAGCTGGGCCTGCAACAGGGCCTCGGCAGCGGCGGCGTCCAGGGGCTGCTCCACCGGGTCATAGGCGCGGAAGGTCTCCGCTTCCCACACGATGGGCAGGCAGTCCCCCAGGGGAGGCGTCCAGGACTTCAGTTTAGTAATTGTATCATAGTTGGCATAAGAAATTCCACTGTTTCTAAAAAATTTCACCCGTTTCCCCAGGATGGAGAGGGCGTAGCGCGTCGTCTCCTCGCCGGTGTACCGTTTTCCCTGGGCGGTCAGGTCCAGGCAGGCCGTCAGCGTCCGGCGGGTGCTGGCCAGGACCTTGCCCTCCGCGTGGACCAGGCGCTTGGGCCGCACCAGCTCCAGGGGATTTGACGTGTCCATCTCCATGGCCCCGGAGATGAGAACATCCCCCGCCGCCACGCCGTCCCCCTCCTGCACCAGAGCATCCCCCGCCCATGGCTCGATGTGGGTGATCTCCCCGGACGCCGCCGCGACCACATTCCCCGGGATGTTCTCCGGGCGCAGGTCCGGGATCGCATCCCGCTCCCGCACGATGATCTCAGCGCGGGTCCCGTGGACATTGAGGGAGAAAAACGAGAGCTGGTGCAGGGCCTGCATCATCTGGTTCTCCACGGTGCGGATGGGGATTTTCGGCCCATAGGTCCCCACGGACACCCCGCACAGCCGAAGCTGCCCTAAGATCTCCTGGGCCGAGACCGTCTCGTTCCCCGTCACGTCAAAGGTCAGGATCGTCCGGCTCCCCACCCCGAAGAGGAGGAGGCACAGCACCAACCCCACCAGCAGTCCATACCGCCGCCGGAAGCGCCCCAAAAAATAGGGCACGCCCCGCCGCTGTACGTCCTCCGCCTGGCAGCCCATCCGCTCCGCCAGGGCCTCGACCCGCCGCCACTGGATCGCGGGGACCTTCACCAGCAGCGTCACCGGGTCCAGCCGCTCCATTTTCCACAGGGTCAGGCCCTGCTGGGCGCATTGGTTCAACAAGGCCTCCGGCTCACTGCCGACCATACGGGCGGTGACAAAGCCAAAGAGCCAGGTCAGCAACGTTCTCATGGCCCCGCCCCCTTCACAGCAGCGTCAGGGAGGTCACCACGCCAAAGATGCGCAGCTCCCCCGCCCGCATGGCCTTGATCTCCAGATTCCGCCCCAGGATCCGCAAAACCCAGCCCCCGCCGTCCACATGGATCTCTTCCTTGCCATAGGCCAGGATCCCCCGGTAATGCTCCAGGAAGATCTCGTTGTCCCCAATGAGTTCCGCCCTGGGGACCCCCGCCACACCGTCGGCGGGCACAGCCAGCAGCCGCGCCGCCCGCTCCCCCACGCTCTGCTTTCTGGCCTCCCGTTCTGCCATACGCCATCCCTCCCGCCGCACTTCGCTGCCAGCAGTGTATGCGCCGGACAGGCTGCGGCAGAACGTACAAAAAGACCTGCCTCTTACAAGACAGGTCTTTTTGGCACGCCAGAAAGGACTCGAACCTTCAACCCTCAGAACCGGAATCTGATGCGCTATCCATTACGCTACTGGCGCCTATACAATTTTTAGGACTAAGTTATTATAGCAGACCCGCCGGAAAATGTAAAGGGGGAGTTTGCAGAATTTTCCCGCAAATTTTTCCGGGCAAATTTCCACAAAAAGCCCACCGAGGGCTTGCCCCCAGGCGGGTTCCATGATACAGTGAGGGGCATGAGACCGGGCGCTTCG
Source organism: Clostridiales bacterium (assembly GCA_004556345.1). Lineage (GTDB taxonomy): Bacteria > Bacillota > Clostridia > Oscillospirales > Oscillospiraceae > Evtepia. The sequence continues at coordinate 34,718 of SFHQ01000010.1, forward strand.
TCGCCCCATGTGAATCTGAAAGGAGAATTGATCGTGAGCTTTTCGTTCCACGTTCCCACCAACTTCGTCTTCGGCCAGGGGGCCATCCAGAAGCTGCACAAGCAGCGCCTGCCCGGCAAGAAGGCCCTCATCGTCATTTCCGCCGGCAAGTCCACCCGCGCCAACGGCTACCTGGACATCGTCCAGGACGAGCTGACCCAGGCCGGGGTCGCCTACGCCGTGTTCGACAAGATCCTGGCAAACCCCGTGCTGGACAACGTCATGGACGGGGCCACCTTTGCCCGCGCCGAGGGCTGTGACTTCGTCGTCGGTCTCGGCGGCGGCAGCAGCATCGACGCAGCCAAGGCCATCGCCATGATGGTCCCCAACGAGGGCAACTATTGGGATTATATCTACGGCGGCACCGGCGGCGGCCAGCGCATGAAGAACAAGCCCCTGCCCATCGTCGCCATCCCCACCACCGCCGGCACCGGCACCGAGCTGGACGCCTGGACCGTCGTGACCAACGAGGAGACCAAGGAGAAGATGAGCGGCGGCAACAAGAACACCTTCCCCGTTCTGGCCATCGTGGACCCCAACTTCATGCTGTCCGTGCCCCCCAAGTTCACCGCTTACCAGGGCTTCGACGCACTCTTCCACTCCACGGAGTCCTACATCAACAACACCAACAACCTCATGCGCGACATGCTGGCCCTGAAGGCCATCGAGTCCGTGGGCCAGAACCTGGCCACCGCCTGCCAGGACGGCCAGAACGTCCAGGCCCGTGAGAAAGTCGCCTACGGCAGCAGCATGTCCGGCATGGTGATGAGCGTGGACAACCTCTGCTCCGAGCACTCCCTGGAGCACCCCCTCTCCGCCTATCACCATGAGATCGCCCACGGGGCCGGCCTCATCATGATCAGCAAGGCCTACTACACCCACTTCGTCGAGAACTGCCCCGACCTGCACGACCGCTTCATCGACATGGCCAAGGCCATGGGCAAGACCGACGCCAAGGAGCCGATGGACTTCGTCACCGCTCTGGTCGACCTGCAAAAGGCCTGCGGGGTGGACGAGCTGAAAATGTCCGACTACGGCATCACCCCGGAGGAGTTCCCCAAGTTCGTGGAGAACGCCCGCAGCACCATGGGCATCCTCTTCAAGATGGACCGCATCAAGCTCTCCGACGAGGACCTCATCAAGATCTACACCGAGTCCTATCGCTGAGAAACCCAGCCACAACGCAAAAACATCCCCAAGGCCCGCAGGCCTTGGGGATATTTTTTACGCAGTCAGTGCTTCCTGCTTATTCTTCCGTTTTAGGGGCCTCGCCGCAGCAGCAGCCGGCGTCTTCGGCCGCAGCCTCTTCGACTGTGGTCTCTTCTGCCGGGGCTTCCTCGGTGGGCGCACACTCGCAGACGTCCGCTTCCTCTGCGCCGTCTTCCTCGACCTCGACAAAGTGCTCGACCTTTGCGCCGCAGTTGGCGCAGTAGTTGGCGTTCTCCGTCAGGGGCATGCCGCAGCTTTCGCAGACGGTGGGGCCGTCGTCCACGTCCTCGTCGGCGGGGCCGGCGCTCTGGCGGTTGGCCTCGATGTCGGCGCGGGCTGCGGTGATCACGTCGCGGGCAGCCTGAATGGAGGAATAGAGGGCCATGATCTCGTCATCGAAGGTCTCTCCTCCGTCCAGCTGATCCAGGATCAGCTCGCCGATGTTCAGGGTAAACTCGTCGATCTTTTTCTCTTCGTTGTTGATCTTGAGACTCAGCTTCCCGTTCTCAATGGCGGTGTTGGCCTTGCTGGCAGCGTCTTTTGCCAGGGAATTTGCCTTGGTGGCGGCATCCTTTGCCAGGGAGGTGAGCTTTTCGTGCAGTGCCATGGATGATTCCTCCTTCTAGGATCTTGCGCGGATGTAGGATACGATATGCTTAGAAATAAGCCTTGATGGCCTCGGTGGCCAGGGCGATGTCGGCGCTGATGGTGATGGTGAACTTCACACCGTTGGCATCAGAGAACCGATCCAGCCAAGCCAGGAACTCCTCCACCTCAGCAGAGTCGGGCTCAGAGGGGATGATCTTGCACAGGCTATCAATGAAGACATGGGTCAGGTCATAGTTAGAGGCGTACATGCCGCTGATGAAGCCCTTGAAGAAGGTGAAATTGTCGGCGGCGAAATCGCTGGACTCGACCAGACGAACGTTGGGGCTGACGTCATAGACCAGCTTCTTGCCCATCTCGACGCAGACGACGCTGCCGTTCTCGTTGCTGGCGGCACGGTTGATCATTTCAATGAGCTGTTTGGTCTTGCCGGAACCTTTTGCGCCCATAATTACTCGGACCATGAATAATCACTCCTTTTTCATACAGAAAAGATAACAAAACAGATGAACCAAGCATCTGATGCCTTCCTGTTGGGTACATGTTACCATATCAACGGAAAAACTGCAATAAGATTTAGCAGATTTTCAAAAATTCGTGCGAGGAAATTTCCTTTTTTGTGGGATTACTGCCGACTCAGCCTGTTTGTCCGCGGAAAATAACGGACAACTCCGCCGGCCAGTCATTCCTCCATCTGGTCAAGAAACGCCTTGCGCTGCGCCTCGTAACCGGGTTTGCCCAGCAGGGCGAACATATTGTGCTTATAGGCCTCCACCCCCGGCTGGTCAAAGGGATTCACGCCGGATAAGTAACCGGACAGGCCGCAGGCATACTCAAAGAAATACACCAGCTGCCCCGCCCAATAGGGCGTGCGCTCCCCTGCCGTCAGCAGCAGGTTGGGCACGCCCCCGGCGGTGTGGGCCAGAGCCGTCCCCCTTCTCGCCTGCTCGTTTACGAAGCGCAGGTCCCGGCCCCGCAGATAGTCCAGGCCGGAGCCGTCCCCCGGCGTGGGGTCCAGCAGGCAGGACGACTGGGGCACGTTGAAGCGCACCACCGTTTCAAACAGATTCCGGCTGCCCTCCTGGATGTACTGGCCCATGGAGTGCAGGTCGGCGGTGAACTCCACGCTGGCCGGGAAGACGCCTTGGCCCTCCTTGCCCTCGCTCTCGCCGAAGAGCTGCTTCCACCACTCGCCGAAGGCCCGGAGATGAGGCTCGTAGCAGGCCAGCACCTCGATGTTCTTCCCCTCGCCGTACAGGGCGTTCCGGGCGGCGGCGTACTGCCAGGCCGGGTTGTCCTGGCCGGGCTTGCTGACGAGCTTTCGCGCATCCGCCGCGCCCATCAGCAGGTCCTGGATGTCCAGCCCCGCCGCGGCCAGGGGCAGCAGCCCCGCCGCCGTCAGCACGGAGTAACGCCCGCCGATGGAGGCCGGGACGGAAAACGTAGCGTAACCGGCCCGGCTGGCCAAGGCCCGCAGGGTGCCCTCGTGGCGGTCGGTGGTCACGAAGATGCGGTCTCTGGCCCCGTCTTTCCCGTATTTTTCCTCCAGCAGCTGACGGAAGAGGAGAAAGGCGATGGCCGTCTCCGTGGTGTCACCGGACTTGGAGACGACATTGATCGAGAAGTCCCGGTCCCGGACATAGTCCAGCAGCTCCGTCATGGCGTCGGAGGAGAGGGTGTTGCCGGTGAAAAAGATCTGCGGGGTCTTCCTGGCCAGCAGGTTATAGTGCGGGGAGGCCAGCAGCTCCAGCAGGGCGCGGGAGCCGAGGTAGGACCCGCCGATGCCGATGACGATGAGCACATCGGACTGCTTGCGGATGATCTGCGCGGTTTGCAGCAGGCGCTGGACCTCCTGGCGGTCATAGGTCTCAGGCAGTTTGACCCAACCGGTGAACTGCCCCCCCAGGCCGTTGCCTCGCTCCAGTAGGTTGCAGGCTTCGGTCAGGCCGTCCAGCCGGGAAGACATCCAGTTTTTCGGCAGGAACGGGAGGGCGTGGGTCACATCGAATTGTAACAAGGCAAACACCTCCTGATGGGATGGACGGAAACCACAGCGCTTCTCTTAGTTCTTGAGGCTCTGCATGGGGGCCGGGATCCGCCCGCCCCGCTGGATGAAAGCCGCGCTGGAGAAGGGATGCACGGGGATCACCGGGGCAGAGCCCAGCAGGCCGCCGAACTCCACCGTGTCGCCCACCTTCTTGCCGGGGGCGGGGATCAGGCGGACCGCCGTGGTCTTGGAGTTGACCATCCCGATGGCCGCCTCGTCCGCGATGATGGCGGCGAGCGTCTCGGCGGTGGTGTCGCCGGGGACGGCGATCATATCCAGGCCCACGGAGCAGACGCAGGTCATGGCCTCCAGCTTATCCAGACCCAGAGCACCCTGGGCTGCGGCGGCGATCATGCCCTCGTCCTCGCTGACGGGGATGAAGGCACCGGAGAGGCCGCCCACGTGGTTGGAGGCCATCACGCCGCCCTTTTTCACCGCGTCGTTGAGCATCGCCAGCGCGGCGGTCGTCCCGTGGGTGCCGCAGACCTCCAGGCCCATCTCCTCCAGGATGCGGGCCACGGAGTCGCCGACGGCAGGGGTGGGGGCCAGGGACAGGTCCACGATGCCGAAGGGCACGCCCAGGCGGGCGGAGGCCTCGCGGGCCACCAGCTGGCCCATGCGGGTGATGCGGAAGGCCGTCTTTTTGATGGTCTCGGCCACCACGTCAAACGGCTCGCCCTTCACCTGCTGCAAGGCGTGGTGGACCACGCCGGGGCCGGAGATGCCCACGTTGATGACACATTCCGGCTCGCCCACGCCGTGGAAGGCACCGGCCATGAAGGGGTTGTCCTCCACGGCGTTGGCGAAGATCACGAGCTTGGCGCAGCCGAAGCCGCCGGAGGCGGCAGTGAGGTCAGCCGTCTTTTTAATGACGCGGCCCATCTCCGCCACGGCGTCCATGTTGATGCCGGCCTTGGTGGAGCCGACGTTCACGGAGGAGCAGACCAGGTCCGTCGTTGCCAGCGCCTCCGGGATGGAGTTGATGAGCTTTCGGTCGGCCTGGGTAAAGCCCTTCTGCACCAGGGCAGAGAAGCCGCCGATGAAGTTGATGCCCACGGTCTTGGCCGCCTTGTCCAGGGCGGCGGCAAAGGGGGCGTAGTTCTCCGTGTTGCTGGCGGAGGCCACCAGGGAGATGGGCGTCACGGAGACGCGCTTGTTGACGATCGGAATGCCGAACTCCTTCTCGATGGTCTGGCCGGTGGCGACCAGATGCTCGGCCTTTTTGCAAATTTTATCATAGACCTTCCGGCAGGCAGCCTTGGGGTCGGGGTCGGCGCAGTCCAGCAGGGAGATGCCCATGGTGATGGTGCGGATGTCCAGGTGCTGCTGGTTGAACATGTTGAGGGTCTGAAGGATTTCAGAGGAATTGATCATAACGCAGAGTCTCTCCTTCCTCAGATCCGGTGCATGGCCTGGAAGGTATCCTCCCGCTGGACCCGGATGTCCATGCCCATGTCCTTGCCCAGGGCCGCCATCTGGTCGGCCAGGTCGCCGAAGGAGACGGTGCAGGCGCCGGTGTCCACCAGCATGACCATGGTGAAGAAATCGGGGGGCAGGATGGTCTGGGTAATGTCCAGAACGTTGACGTTCCGCTCGGCCAGGGTGTGGGTAACAGAGGCAATGATGCCCACCCGGTCCTTGCCGGCTACGGTAATGATCGCACGCATAAAAATAGTACCTCGCTTAGAAATTGGATTTTTATTTTTTCCATCAGAACTCTGATAGAGGATCGATGATACTTGGTCGGGGTCTGTTACCCCTGGCCCGCCTCAAAGGCCTGCAACTGGTCCAGCGTACAGGAAAAGGCGGGCAGAAAATGGGTCAGGAAATAGTCCAGCTCCGGCATCCGGTAGTCCTCCAGTGCTTGTCGGGTCTGCTCGGCAGCGGAGCCGAACTCCTGGTTGCCCGCCTTCAGCTCCTCCAGGCACTTGAGATGGGCCGAGAGCTTGTCGGCGGCCTTCACCAGGGACAGGACCTCCGGGTCCTCCTCGTGGAGGACGGCGGAAAACGAGGCCTGCATCTCCTGGGGCAGCATCTCCACCAGCCGCTGGGCCGCGTCGTCCTCGATGGCCTTGTAGGCCGCCTGGATCTTCTCGTTGGCGTATTTCACGGGGGTGGGCAGGTCGCCGGTGAGGATCTCCGACGCATCGTGATACAGCGCCGCCGCCGTCACCCGCCCCGGGTCCACGGTGCCGCCGAATCGGTCCCGGCGGATCACCGCCAGGGCGTGGGCCAGCACCGCCACCATGTGGGAGTGTTCCTGAATGTTCTCCGGTTCCGTGTTTCGCATCAGGCCCCAGCGGCCGATGTACCGCATCCGGGCGATGTAGGCAAAGAAGGGATAGGTCATAGAGCGCTCCTTATCGGGATCTGACCCGCGGTCAAATTCACATTTCCCGGTCCTCGCCCCTTTACGGGGCCGCTCGAATATGGTACATTATTGTAGCCATTCAGAAAACCGGAAATGTTTGCCTAGTATTATACCAGATTATCTCGAAAAAGAAAAGGGCCTTTTGGCCGGATAGGAGTGTCCCCCATGCGCGTAGCCATCCACACCCTGGGGTGCAAAGTGAACCAATACGAAAGTCAGGCCATGGAGGAGATCCTCACCGCCCGCGGCCACACCCTGGTCCCCTTTGAGGACCCCGCCGACGTCTATATCGTCAACAGCTGCACCGTCACCGCCACCAGCGACAAGAAAAGCCGCCAAGCCGTCCGCCAGGCCCGCAAGCGGGCCCCGGAGGCCCTGGTGGCCCTGTGCGGCTGCTACCCCCAGGTCTCCCCGGAGGACGCCCGGAAGATCGACGCGGACCTCATCGGCGGCAGCGGCGACCGGCTGGGCTTTCTGGACCTCTTGGAGCAAATGGCCGGGGGCAAGCCGCAAGCCGAACCGGTGGAAAACTTAGACGACCCCTTCCGCCGCCGGGTCTTCGAGGCCCTGCCCGCGGGCGGGCTGGAGGGCCGCACCCGCGCCATGCTGAAAGTGGAGGACGGCTGCACCAATTTCTGCACCTACTGCATCATCCCCTACGCCCGCGGGGCCGTGCGCTCTCTCCCCGCCGACCAGGCAGCGGAGCAGGCCAAGGACCTGGCCCGGCAGGGGTATCGGGAGCTGGTCATCACCGGCATTGAGCTTTCTACCTACGGCCGGGACCTGCCCGGCCGGCCGGACCTGGCCAGCCTCATCGAGGCCGTGTGCCATGCCGTGCCGGAGATGCGGGTCCGCCTCGGCTCCCTGGAGCCGCGCACGGTGACGGAGGACTTCTGCGCCCGCCTGGCGGCCCTGCCCAACCTCTGCCCCCACTTTCACCTCTCCCTGCAAAGCGGCAGCGACACGGTCCTGGCCCGGATGAAGCGGAAGTATACGACGCAGCGCTTCCTGGAATCCGTCCGGCTGCTCCGCACCCACTTCGACCGCCCTGCCCTCACCACCGATCTCATCGTCGGCTTCCCCGGCGAGACGGAGGAAGAATTTCAGGAGACATTGGCCTTCCTCCAGCGCTGCGCCTTTGCCCAGATGCACATCTTCCCCTACTCCCGCCGCCAGGGGACCCCGGCGGCGTCCATGCCGGGCCAGCTCTCCAACGCGGAAAAGGCAAGCCGCGCCCACCGGGGCGCGGAACTTGCCCAGGCCATGGAGAGAAGCTGGCTGACCGGCTGGATCGGCCAGACCGTTCCCGTCCTCTTCGAGGAGGAAAAGGACGGCTTCTGGCGGGGGCACACCCCCCAATACATCGAGGTACGTGGCAAAGGCGAGCACCTGCACAACCAGCTCCGCCCCGTCACCATCACCGCCGCAGGCGACAGCCTGGCCTACGGCACCGTCAAGGAGGAACAGCCATGAGCCTGGCAGACCAGCTTTTCATCGACAACTGCAAGCAGATTTTATCCCAGGGCACCTGGGACACGGACCAGGTCGTTCGCCCCCGCTGGGAGGACGGCTCCCCCGCCCACACCATCAAGTGCTTCGGCCTTGTGAACCGATACGATCTCAAAAAAGAGTTCCCCATCCAGACCATCCGCCGGATGTATTTCAAGAGCGCCGTGGATGAATTGCTCTGGATCTGGCAGAAAAAGTCGAACAATGTCCACGATCTCAGCTCCCATGTCTGGGATGCCTGGGCCGACGAGAGCGGCTCCATCGGCAAGGCCTACGGCTATCAGCTGGCCGTGAAGCACCACTACCCGGAGGGGGACATGGACCAGGTGGACCGGGTCCTCTATGACCTCAAGCACAACCCCGCCTCCCGCCGCATCCTGACGAACCTCTACAACCACCATGATCTGAGCGAAATGGCCCTCTATCCCTGCGCCTACTCCATGACCTTCAACGTCACGGGCAAGACGCTCAACGCCGTCTTAAATCAGCGCTCCCAGGACATGCTCACCGCCAACGGCTGGAACGTAATGCAGTACGCTGCCCTGGTCCATTTCTTTGCCCAGGTCTCCGGCTTGGAGGCGGGCGAGCTGATCCATGTCATTGCCGACGCCCATATCTACGACCGCCACGTGCCCATCGTGGAGGAGATCATCGCCCGAACGCCCTTCGAGGCCCCCAAGCTCCGGCTCGACCCGGCGGTGACCAATTTCTACGACTTCACGCCGGACAGCGTGAAGCTGGAGGGCTACCGGTGCCACCCCCTGGACCAGGCCATTCCGGTGGCCGTGTAAGCCCGACGACCAGCCAAACAGCAAAAAATGGATGCCTTCCGCAGCGGTGGGAAGGCATCCATTCTTTTTGTCGTTTTTTGGGGGGCTTAGGCCGCAGCCTTCCCCTTCAGGGTGCGGTGCAGGACGAAGATGGTGAGCAGCATCAGCACCAGGGCGATGGGCAGGGAGATATACGCCTTGGGGACGAAGCCGGCGATGAGATAGCTCACAAAGCTCACCGCCGCCACGGTGATGGCGTAGGGCAACTGGGTGGAGACGTGGTTCACGTGGTCACACTGAGCGCCGGCGGAGGCCATGATGGTGGTGTCGGAGATGGGCGAGCAGTGGTCGCCGCAGACGGCACCGGCCATGCAGGCGGAGATACACACCACGGCCAGGGGGTTGTCCATGGGGAAGACGTTCTGGACGATGGGGATGAGCATGCCGAAGGTGCCCCAGCTGGTGCCGGTGGCGAAGGCCAGCAGGCAGCCGATGATGAAGACGATGGCAGGCAGGAAGCTCTGGAAGTTGGAGGCGTTCTGATACACGAAGTCGCGCACGAAATACTTGGCACCCAGAGAGTCGGTCATACCCTTGAGGCTCCAGGCGAAAGTCAGGATCAAAATGGCGGGCACCATGGCCTTGAAGCCCTCCGGAATGGAGCTCATCATGGCGCTGAAGGGCATGGAGCGGCGGATGGCGAAGTAGACCAGGGTGATGATGAAGGCCACCGCAGAGCCCAGCATCAGGCCGACGGAAGCATCGGAGTTGGAGAAGGCCTCCACGAAGCCCACCCCGTCAAAGAAGCCGCCGGAGTAGATCATGCCGGTGATGCAGCAGACGATCAGCACCAGGATGGGGAAGACCAGGTCCAGCACCCGGCCGTTGGGGGAGCTCTCCTCCTCTTCCATAGAGCCGTAGGGGTTCTTGCCGGAGAAAAGGTCGCCGGTCTCCATGGCGTTGCGCTCGTGGCGGGCCATGGGGCCGTAGTCCAGCTTCAGAATGGAGATGAAGACCAGCATCAGGATAGTCAGCAGGGCGTAGAAGTTAAAGGGAATGGCCTTGATGAAGAGGTTCAGGCCCTGCCCGTCCTCCGCAAAGCCCGCAACGGCAGCGGCCCAAGAGGAAATGGGGGCGATGATGCAGATGGGGGCCGCCGTGGAATCGATGATATAGGCAAGTTTGGCGCGGGAGACCTTGTACTTGTCGGTCACAGGCCGCATGACGCTGCCCACGGTCAGGCAGTTAAAGTAGTCGTCAATGAAGATCAAAACACCCAGCAGGACCGTGATGAGCTGGGCCCCCACACGGGACTTGATGTGGCTTTGGGCCCACCGGCCAAAGGCCGCCGAGCCGCCCGCCCGGTTCATGAGGCACACCATCGCCCCCAGGATCACCAGGAAGATGAGGATACCGACGTTGTAGCTGTCGGCCAGGGAGCCAACGATGCCGTCCTCAAAGACATGGGTCAGGGTGCCCTCGAAGCTGAAGTTCGAGTAGAGCAGGCCGCCGACCAGGATGCCGATGAAGAGGGAGGAATAGACCTCCTTCGTGATGAGGGCCAGGGCAATGGCGATCACCGGGGGCAGCAGGGCCCAGGCGGTGTTGTAGAAGGGGCTGGGGGACTCGACATAGCCCGTCCCCTCGCAGTTGGCGCACACGCCGGTGCCGCCGCAGTCTTCGCAGGCCGGGTCCTGCCCGTAGCAGGTCATGCAGATCCCCTCGCCGCCGCAGTCGGCGCAGACGATCATCTTGCTGCCCGGCTCCTCCGTGGGGTCGCCTGCGGCCAGGCCCGTGGTGCCCAGGGCAAAGACCAGGACCACCAGCAGACCCAGCAGAGCCAGCAGCTGTCTCTTGTTGTTTCTCATGGTTCTCTCTCCTTAAAACAAAAAAGTCATGGCCGCCGCCATGACTTCCCAAGAGAGGAACCCACGACAGCGCTCCGCCCCGCGCGGGGCGACAGTCCGTGAGATGTTCCCCCACGGCCCGACCCTGGGCGGACAGGCCGCCGCGCCAGCGTCTCGGCAGGCAAGCCTTTCCCCTCCCCCGCCGGCCTGGGCTGTGTGGGGGAGGGTACTCATCGTACCCGCGCCTCTATCATGCTTGTTGTTCTATCCTATCATTGATTGAAAAAAAGTCAACCATGGATCGAAAATTTCTTGTTTTTTCCCCGCTTTTTTTGCAAAAGAACAGACCGCTCCGGGTGGGAGCGGTCTGCGTTGGGTCCTCTTTAGCCTTCTGCGCCCTCGTCGGCCAGGCGCTCGCAGCTGATGATGCGACCGCCCTCCAGCTCGAAGGTGGTGGTCTTGACGATGTGGGTCTTGCCCACGCGGATCTCCTGGGTGCCCAGCTCGCTGGTCAGGTTGTCCTTCACGGTGCCCTCGATGGTGAAGACCACGTTATAGGCGCCGTCCTGGGACTGGCTCAGGGTCAGGTCGCCGCTGCTGCCGTCCCACTGCATGTGGTAGGCGTTGGGGTCGGCCGGGGTGCCCTGGATGTCGGTGACGTAGGCGTCCAGCATCTCGTTGGCTGCGGTGAGCTGGCTGGGCAGGGCCTCCTTCTGGAGGGATTCGTAGACGGCAGCATCCACGTTCTTCACTTCCACGGTATAGACGACCTTCTGCCCGGCTCCGGCCAGACCGCCGCTGTTGGACGTGAGCTTATAACCGATCAGCGCCAGCACCGCCACGATGAGCAAAATGGCAAGCAGGTCAATGATATTCAGCTTGCCGAAGAGTTTTCCCTTTTTATCGATCACACTCATAGGTGTACCTCCATTACTTGACCATTCTTACAATACATGGTCTAGTTAGCCTTAAAATGATAAACTCTACCAGCCAAAAAGTCAAGCCCGAAGTGGCTTTTTTGCACAGAAAAGAGCAGATTGCAACTTCTTCCCATTTGTCTTATAATAAGAAAGTAGCGTTTCCTTGACATACGCATAAATCAGGCGCATAATATATAGAAGGAGAACGAGCTTATGCCGATGAACTCCCGTGAAGTTCTGAAACTGTTGACCAAAGACGGCTGGTATGAGGTACAGACGAAAGGGTCTCATATCCAGCTCAAGCACCCGACCAAGCCTGGCCGCGTCACCGTGCCTGCGCACGGGGGCGACCTTCCCGCTGGTACGCTCAACAGTATTCTCAAACAAGCTGGCTTAAAGTAAGGAGGCTGACTTTTATGCGCAAACTGACCTATCTTGCAGTGTTTGAACCCAGTGACGACGGATACGGCGTGTATTTCCCGGATCTTCCCGGCTGCATCACCTGGGGAGATTCCTTTCTCTCCGCAGAAGCCGCCGCCAAAGAAGCCCTGGGGCTGCATCTGTACGGGATGGAAAAGGATGGCGAAGCCCTTCCTACGCCTGCGGCCTCGCCGGTCTTGGACCCGGAGACCGCTCCTGGCGCTTTGGTCTCCCCGGTGACCGTATTTCCCGATGTCGTCCGCAATGAGATGGACAACCGCCGGGTAAAGACCAACATCACCATTCCAGCGTGGCTGAAGGAACTCGCAGAACAGAACGGCGTCAACTACTCTCGCCTGTTGGAAACTGCCCTGATGGATTGTCTGGGACTAAACCAGCAGCCCCACCAGGTTCCTTAACTGCACAGCGTTGAAGCCAACCAAATCAAATCATCCCATCAATCTATTTTCGGAGGAGAACCCATGAAAGTACTCCATTTGATCAGCGGCGGTGATACGGGCGGGGCAAAGACCCACGTCCATTCCCTCCTGGCTGGTCTGACCCCCCGCATCCAGGTAAAAATGGTCTGTTTCACCGAAGGCCCCTTTGTCGAGGAGGCCCGTGCCCTGGGCATCGACACCCAGGTCTTCCCCGGTCGGAACTTTTTCGCCAACCTGAAGCAGTTGACCCAGATGGTCCGGGCCGAGGGCTTTGACCTCATCCACAGCCACGGCTCCCGCGGCAACATGATGGCGGCCTTCCTGGCCAAAAAGACCGGCTTGCCCACCGTGTCCACCGTCCACAGCGACTATCGGCTGGACTATTTGGGCCGTCCCCTCTCCCGCCTGACCTACGGGACCATCAATACCCTGGCCCTGCGGAAGCTGGACTATCGCATCGGCGTCTCCGACGCCATGGTCGACCTGCTCATCGAGCGGAAGTTCGACCCGGAAAAGCTCTTTGCCATTTACAACGGCCTGGACTTCACCCCCCGCACCCCCGCCATGCGCCGGGAAGAGTATCTCCGCTCCGTCGGGTTGGAGGCGGACGCAGACTGCGTCATCGCCGGCATCGCCGCCCGGCTGGACCCCGTCAAGGACATCGCGACCCTGATCCGCGGCTTTGCCAAGGCCCACCAGGCCGCGCCCAAGCTGCGCCTGCTCATCGCGGGCGACGGGCAGGAGATGGCCAACCTCAAGCAGCTGGCCGCCGATCTGGGCGTTGCCAACGAGGTCTGCTTTGCCGGGTGGGTCCACGACACCGATTCCTTCTACAATGCCCTGGACATCAACACCCTGACCTCCATCTCCGAGACCTTCCCCTACGCCCTGACCGAAGGGGCACGCGCCGGGCTGCCCACCGTGAGCAGCAAGGTCGGCGGCGTGTCCTACCTCATCGACCACGGCTCCAACGGCTTCCTCTTCCCGCCGGGGGACGCGGACGCTTTGGCGGGGCATCTCGTCACCCTGGCCCAGGACGCCGGCCTGCGCAAGGCCATGGGCCAGCGGCTCTATGAAAAGGCCAAGCGGGAGTTCTCCATCGAGGCCACCATCCAGCGCCAGCTGGAAATCTACGAGGCCATTCTCCGCTACGAGCGAAAGGGCCGGGACAGGGTGGTGATCTGTGGGGCCTACGGCCGCGGTAATGCCGGGGATGACGCCATTTTGCTGGCCATCCTCACCGAACTACGCTCCATCGACCCGGACCTGTCCTTCCAGGTCTTCTCCCGCAGCCCCATGGATACCCGGCGGACCTACCGGGTCAATGCCTTCTATACCTTCAATGGTTTCCAGGCCATCCGCTACTTCCGCAAGGCCAAGTTCTTCATCAACGGCGGCGGGTCCCTCATGCAGGACGTGACGTCGAACCGCTCCCTGTGGTTCTATCTCTGGACCCTGGCAGCGGCGAAGAAACACCACTGCCCCGTCATCATGTACGGCTGCGGCATCGGCCCCATCCAGAAGGACGGCAACCGCCGCCGCGCCGCCAAGGTGATGAACAAATACGTCGATTCCATCACCCTGCGGGACCCCGACTCCCGGAAAGAGCTGGAGGTCCTGGGCGTGACCAAGCCCGCCATCGCCCTCTCGGCCGACACCACCGTGAGCCTCCCCGCCGCATCGCCGGAGGTCATCGACGGCATCCTCAACAGCCGCGGTATCCCCGCCGACGGGAAGTACGTCGGCTTCATCCTGCGCCCCTGGCCCGGCTTCGAGGCCCGCGTCCAGGACCTGGCCGCCGCCGCGGATTACGTCTATGAGACATACGGCCTGACCCCGGTCTTCTTCCCCATCGAGCCGCGGCTGGACATCGCCGCCGCCCAGCGGGTGGCCCAGAAAATGACCGCCCCCCACCACCTCCTCACCGAGGCCTTCACCGCCGCCCAGACCATCGGCATCCTCTCCCGGATGCAGGTCGTGGTCTCCATGCGCCTGCATGGCCTCATCTTCTCCGCCAGCCAGGGCGTGCCGCTGGTGGGCATCGTCTATGACCAGAAGGTCAGCTCCTTTCTCTCCTACATCGGCCAGGACCTCTACGAGGGCCTGGACCAGCTGACCCAGGAGCGCCTGAAGGACCTCATCGACCAAGCCGTCTCCCGCGGCAAGGACCCCCGCTTCCTGGCCGACAGCGTCGAAAAACTCCGCCGCATGGACGAAGTCAACCGCAAAGTGCTGGTGGAGTATGTCTCCCACGGCAAGACAACGCAGCCCTGATCTCCTCCCGCGAACTGCGCTCCCTGACAACAAAAACTCCCCCATGGCCTCTGTACGCTTAGGCTATGGGGGAGTTTGCTGAACAGGTGACTTACCGTGTGGCCCGCTGGTAAAAGCCGGAAAAGTCCGTCATATCCGGCAGGTAGATGCGGGAGAGCTTTCGCAGCTCGGTCTGGTCGCTGTATGGGTCAGCCACCCCGGCCACGGGGTAGCCGGCGGCGGCGGCGGTGGCGGCGGCGTGGACGGCGTCCTCAAAGACCCAGGTGGCCTCCGTGGCCGTGCCCATCCGGTCGCGGGCGTAGTCGAAGATCTCCGGGGTGCGCTTGTCCACGCCCAGGTCCCCGCAGGTGACCAGGCCGTCCAGCAGCGGCAGGATGCCCGTGCGCTCCAGGCCCTTCGTGATAACTTCCCGGTCCGTTGCCGTGGCAAGATACAGGGGCACGCCCTTGGCCTTCAGCCCCCGCAGGAAGTCCAGCACCCCCGCCTTCGCCACCACTTCCCCGGCGTAAAAGGAACGGATGACCCCGTTGATCCCCGCCTCGATGGCGCTCGGCGCCAGGGGCAGCGCAAAGCGGTCCTTCAAATACACAGCGCACTGGGCCAGGCTCAGGGGAAACAGCGTCTCCCGCAGGCCCGCCGGGGGCCGGACCCCCTGGGAGATCAGGTAGCGCTCCCCCACCGTGTCCCACATGCCCATGGAATCCAGCAGGGTCCCGTCGGCGTCAAAAATAGCCCCTTGGATCATTCGTCGTTCCTCCTCATTCGTTCTCATCGTTTCTCTGTCGATTTCTGCCGGAACAGTGTAGCAGAAAAATCCCCCCTGGTCAAGGGGGCGGGGACGTGCTATCATAGACCCATCCTCGGAACAGAAAGGAGCGGTGCGCCTTATGGCATCCGCCTGTTTTATCATCGGGGCTGGCCCCTTTTACGGCCTGCCCGTCGCCCCCGGCCCGGAGGACGTGGTCCTCGCCGCCGACGGGGGCTACCGCCACTGCCAGACCGCCGGGATCACCCCGGACCTGCTGCTGGGGGATTTCGACTCCCTGGGATCCCAGCGGCCTGACAATATTCCTACCCACACCTTCCCCGTGGAGAAGGACGACACCGACACCATGCTCGCCATCCGTTACGGCCTGGAGCAGGGCTATGAGACCTTCCACCTCTACGGCGGGACCGGCGGCCGGATGGACCACACCCTGGCCAACCTGCAAGCCCTGGGCTTCCTGGCCCGGCATGGGGCGCGGGGGTATTTATATGAGGAGCACATGGTCTTCACCGCCCTGTGCAACGGCAGCCTCACCCTGCCTGCGCGGGCCGAGGGCATCTTCTCCCTCTTCTGCCTGGGGGCGGAGGCCCAGGGCGTGTCCATCCAGGGCGGACAGTATCCCCTGGACCACGGCGCCCTCTCCCCCTTCTTCCCCCTGGGGGTGAGCAACCATTTCCAGGGCCGGCCCGTCCACATCGCCGTGGAGGACGGCTGTCTGATCGTCGGCTGGGAGCTGTGACTCCCTTTCCCCCGTCCAAAAACCCGGAGCGCAGACCATGCTGGTTGGTCTGCGCTCCGGGTTTTGTGTGGCTGCAATGGCAGGGAAGTGTGTTACGTCCCCTGGTTGGCGCGATAGAGGAAGGTAACGATCTGCGCTCTTGTGCAGTCGCTGTCGGGGCTGAACGTGGTTTCGCTCGTGCCGGTGGTCACGCCGTTGGCCTGCGCCCAGGCGACGGCATCGGCAAAGTAGCTGTCAGCCGGGACATCGGAGAAGGCCGTCTTGCCGGTCGCCTTTGCGTTCTGGGCGCGGGCGAGGAAGGTGACCGCCTGCGCACGGGTGCAGGTGGCGTCGGGAGAAAACTTGCCCTCCGCCGTGCCGGTGGTGATGCCGTTTTCCACAGCCCACGCAACGGCCTTGGCATAGTAGCTGCCGGGGACCACGTCGGTCATGCCTGCCGCGGTGCTCTTGGGTTCAGGAGAACCGGCCGCCCGCCACAGGAAGGTCACGATCTGGCTGCGGGTGCAGGGCTGCTTCGGCCCAAAGAGATTGCTGCTGATCCCGTCCGTGATGCCCTTCTCCTGCGCCCACTGGACGGCCTTATAGTAATAGGCATCGGTAGACACATCGCCGAACGGGCTGGTTTCCACTTTCTTGGCAAAGACCGCCTTGATCTCGACCTTGCTGTCCGGCATGGTGAAGGTGAACTTGCCGTCGGACTTCTTGGTGACGTCAACGGTTTTGCCCTTTGCATCGGTGATCGTCAGCTTGTCGAGCTGATAGCCTGCATCCGGGGTGACGGTTACGGTAACCGTATCGCCCTTTTTCGCCGTGTTCTTGTCCAGAGAAACCTTGCCGTTCGATGCAGTGGACGCAGAAACGGTGTTGGAGGTGCTGGAAGAATGGTGAGAGCTGCCCTTGTAGGTTACGGAAACTTTGCAAGACTTCTCTACATCGTTGTAATTGTTCGTGCCGGTATATTTTGCAGTGAAAGTGTAGTCCTTCGTTGCATTCGGCAGCTGTGCAGTATAAGTATACTTGCCGTCCTTTTCGTTTACCGTGATGTCGTTGTCACAGGTGACAGCGAGCTTGCCCTTGGTCGGGACATCGGAAACCGTCAGTTCAACCGAACCGCCGCCGGTAAGGGTAGACGGAGTGGCCTTGATAGCGATTGCAGGAGTAGTCTTTTCAGTCCACTTGGCGTAATAGGTCGTGCCAGTAACAGGATGATTGTTATCGGTCAGTTTGGTCCCTTCGGCGAAATTGCTGCTGGAATACCAGCCATCGAATGTGTAGCCTGTTTTGGTGGGTATAGCGAGAGTGGTATTGCTCGTCGGCTTTGCGTCAAACGTACCACCGTTGGTAATGGCAACTATATTATGGT
>SFHQ01000037.1 GCA_004556345.1 Clostridiales bacterium
CCCCGTTATAAGCCTTTCCAATGATCCGTTTACAGTTTGTAAAATCAATCGGTTCCTTCATGCGCTTTTCCTCGGCCACAAAAATTTCTTCCGCAGATAGTCTGCGTGTTCTGGCGTGATCGTTCCCTCGCTGATCTCCGCCATATTGATACTACCGTATAATTCTCCCCAGTAACAGTCCAGAAGAGGAGAACAGACTCGCAGAGCTTCTTTATAAGCATCTAGATCATGTTGTAAATAGTCTGGCAGCCCGTATTCATAGGAGCGCTCCCGTGCTGTGAATGTCTCTGTCATCTACCCTCACCCTTTCTCTGTGTCATTCGATATTCTATGTCTTATATTTTGATTATACCAACGAACCCCCGCCTTTACAAGCCCGCCCGGTGCAATTCTCCCCCTCCCCTTGCAATCCCCCCCGATTTCCGGTATTCTATAAGCAATATCCAAAGCAATCAAGGAGGGATGGAACCATGGCCCATGGCTCTGTGAAAATGTGCCTGCAATGCGCCACCTGCAGCATGGTCTCTTGCTGCCTGTTCCGGGCGTTGAAATTTTTATCCTGTCGGGACTCGAAGATCAAAGCCGAAGCCTGCCGCTGGCCCAAGGGCAAGACCCTGCGCCTGGAGATCCCCGGCGCCAGAGGCTTCACCGTCACCGGCACAGAAAAGGGCTTCCGCAAGCTCCCCCTGGACACCCCAGGGGACGTGACCATTCGCTTCAAGACCCCTGCCGACGCCTTCCGGGTCTTCACCGGGCAGATCGGCATCGCCCAGGCGTATGCCGAGCACCGCTTCACCCTGCGGGGCAACATGGGCCTGGCCATGCCCTTTGTCCGATGTGTTGATCGAACAGAGGGATATTTGTTCCCGCCATTTCTAGCCAGGCGCATCCTAAAACGATTGCCAAAAAAGGAAGTTTCCACCGCCCGCGTCTATCTGGCGGTGCTGTTAGGGAGGTAATGCAAGATGTCCTATTATGAATTTAAGCTCCCCGCTAAGATCCTCTCCGGTGAGGGCGCGTTAGAGCACGTTCCCCACGAATTGCAGACCCTGGGCGCCAGCCGCCCCCTGCTGCTCAGTGACCAGGGCTTAGCGCAGGTCGGCACCGTCAAGATCGTCCAGGCCGCCCTGCGGCAGGGCGGCCTCGTCCCCGCCGAGACCTACTGCCACATCCCGCCGGATTCCTCCATCGAGGTCGTCAACCACATCGCCCAGCTCTACCGGGATACCCAGTGTGACAGCCTCATTGCCGTGGGCGGCGGCTCCGTCATCGACACAGCCAAGGGCGTCGGCATGGTCCTGGCCCAGGCCGGGCACGACCTGTTGGATTCCGCCGGGTGCGAGGTCCTGCCCCGCGGCAAGCACGTCCCCTTTGTGGCCGTCCCCACCACCGCCGGGACGGGCAGCGAAGCGACTTTAGTCGCCGTCGTCGCCAACCCCGCCATTCAGGTCAAGATGGAGTTCTTGAGCTACCACCTGATCCCCGATGTGGCCGTCCTAGACCCCCGCATGACCGAGACGCTCCCGCCCCGCATCACCGCCGCCACGGGCTTCGATGCCCTGGTCCACGCCATCGAAGCGGCCACCTGTCTCCAGCGCAACCCCGTCAGCGATTCCTTCGCGGAAAAGGCCATCCAGCAGATCAGCCAGAATCTGACCCGCGCCGTGGAACACGGCAAGGATCGCAAGGCCCGCATGGCCATGGCCAACGGCAGTCTCCTGGCCGGAGCCGCTTTTTCCAACTCCATGGTCGGCCTGGTCCATGCCATCGGCCACGCCCTGGGCGGTGTCTGCCACGTGGCTCACGGCGAGGCCATGACGATCCTGCTCCCCGCCGTGATGAAGTACAATCTGGAAAAATGCCACAAGCGCTACGGTGAGCTGCTCCTCTATGTCGCAGGCCCCGAGGTCTACGCCGCCACACCGGAAGCCCAGCGGGCCCAGAAGACCATCGACACCCTGATCGCCCTGCGCCAGCACCTGGCCGACGTCACCGGCCTGCCCACCACCCTTTCCCAGACCGGCAAGGTCCAGCCCAGCGACTTTGAAGCCGTGGCCAACACCGCCCTGAACGACGGGGCCATCATCGTCAACCCCGCCGAAGCCGACTTCGACGAGATCGTCGGCATCCTCAAGGAGGTGTGGGCATGAACGCAACTGTAAACCATGACACCCACGTGGCCCACATCGAGGCCGTCGTCGCCCGCCAACGGACCTTTTTCGAGACCGGTGCCACCCGCCCCGTGGCCGTCCGCGTGGCCGCCCTGCGCCGCCTGAAAAAAGAGATGCAGAAGCGGGAGAAGATCTTGCTGGACGCCCTGCAAGCGGACCTGAACAAATCCCATTTCGAGGGCTACATGTGCGAGCTGGGCCTGAATCTGGACGAGCTGGGCTATCTGGCCGACCACGTCCGCGCCTGGTCCCAGCCCCGCCGCAAGCCCACGCCTCTGCCCCAGTTCAAGTCCAGCAGCTATGAGCTGCCGGAGCCTTACGGCGTGGTCCTCATCATGGCGCCCTGGAACTACCCCTATCTTCTGAGCTTAGACCCCCTCTTCGGGGCCGTGGCCGCGGGCAACTGCGTCGTGCTCAAGCCCAGTGCCTACGCCCCCAACACCAGCCGGGCCATGGCCGAGCTGCTGGCCGCCGTCTTCCCCCCGGAGTGGGTGACGGTCATCGAGGGCGGCCGGGAGCAGAACGCCGCCCTGTTGGAGCAGCGCTTTGACTACATCTTCTTCACCGGCAGCGTGGACGTGGGCAAGCTGGTCATGGAAAAGGCCAGCCGCCACCTGACCCCCGTCACCCTGGAGTTGGGCGGCAAAAGCCCCGTCATCGTGGACGAGACCGCCAACATCCCCCTCACCGCCCGCCGCCTGGCCTTCGGCAAGCTCTTAAACGCCGGCCAGACCTGCGTGGCCCCGGACTACTGCCTGGTCGATCGCAAGGTCCGGGACGAGCTGGTGAACGAACTCATCCAGCAGTTCAAAAAGATGCTGGGCGAGGACCCCCTGGCCAACCGGAACTTTGTCCGCATCATCAACCATAAGCACTACAACCGCCTGCAAGGCCTCCTGGAAAACCAAGACATTCTCTACGGCGGCTGGCACCGGGACGACCCGGAGTCCGACAGCGGCTGGATCGCCCCCACCCTGGTGGCCGACACCCTGGAGGGCCTGTCCAAGCCCATGGGCGAAGAGATCTTCGGTCCCATCCTGCCTATTATTCCCTACGACGACCTGGACCAGGCCCTGCGCTTCATCAACCGCCGGGAAAAGCCCCTGGCCCTCTACCTCTTCACCCGCAGCAAGAAGACCAAGTCCAAGGTCCTGAACACCTGCTCCTTCGGCGGCGGGTGCATCAACGACACCATCATCCACCTGGCCACCCACCACATGGCCTTCGGCGGCGTCGGCAACAGCGGCATGGGCAGCTACCACGGCCGCCAGAGCTTCGAGACCTTCTCCCACAACCGCGCCATCGTGGACAAGGCCACCTGGATCGACCTCCCCATGCGCTACATGCCCTATAAGAAAATCAATGACCTCCTGATTCGGACGTTCATTCACTGATCACTGCGTCGGCAATGGCCAGCAATGCCTCGGTCTGCCCGCTGGCGCTGTCTGGCTCGTTCGCATCGGCGCAGGCCCGCAGGGAGATTTCTGTCTCCCAGTCGGCCACGGCCCCCTGCAACTGGCGGAGGAGCTTCTCCAGCGCCCCCGTCTTGTCCCCCAGGGGTCTCAGGCACTCCACCGCCCCCTCCGTGGGATAGGCGCAGTGGGTCAGCACGATCTCATCAAACCCCAGATCTGCCAGCTCCCGGCAGACCCCGATCAAATAGGCCTCCACCCGGCGCTCCGCCGGGTCCAGCCAGCCGTACCCCGCCCCGTCCCGCCAAGGTGAGCCGCTCACCCGCCGCAGGGAGAGGGCGGGGTCGTTTTGTATGAGGACCTGATCTCGCAGGCAGGAAATTTCCGCCACGGTGTGAAGCTCCCCCCGCTCGTTCAGCGCCCGGAGCCTCTGGTTCCGGGCCGGGTCGCCCCAGGAGGCCCCGCTCTCCACCGCCAACGGCAGGCGGGAGACATAGTTCAGGCTCCCGTCCTCGTTCTGCATGGGCAGGACCACGGTGTCATGGCCCACCGCCAGCGCCTCCGCCTGGTCGATCTGGTCGGTGCGCAGCGTGATGGCGTTGGCCGTGCCGGCTTCTTCCGGCTGCGGCACCTCCGCCGGTGCAGAGGTCGGAAGCACGGCGGTCTCTTCCCGCTGAAACAGCAGCGCCGGGTCCACCACGCCGAAGCAGCACAGCAGCAGAAACGCCCCCGACACCAGGCCGGAGACGCAGAGGGCCAGATAGAGGATACGGGTAATGTGGTGCATGGAGCCACCTCCTATGTAAGCCGCAGCAAAAACAGCAGCCCCAACCCCGGCAGCCCCAACAGCCCCAGGGTAATGGCGTTGAAGGCGTTGACCCCCAGGGCCAGCCCCGCCGCGATGCCGCTGTATGACCACGCCGCCAGAAACCCAAAGCCCAGCAGCGAACGAAACGCCAGCCTGATGAGCCACCCCAGGGGCCGCCGGAAGATCACAAGAAACAGCACCGCAAAAATAATGGCCGTCAGCCACGGCCCGTCGCCGGAAAACACGGACATATATCCTCCCATCCTTTCGTCTCGAAAACGCCTATGGCTCTCTCCTCTGCCGCAGCAGATAGGTGTGCTTGGCCCGCAGGGCGCTGATCTCATAGAGGTAGTATTCCAAAAGGTCCTGGTCAGCGCATTGGTCATAGCCCGCTTGGGCGGCGGCCAGGGCGCGGCTGGTGTCGTCCAGCTGCTGCTGGAGCTGCTGGTCCGGGGTCAGGGGGTGGGGACGAGACATGGTGCGTTTCCTCCTGTGCAGTTAGTCTATGCCTAACCTGCGCCGGTATGCCGGGGATTATGCAGGCGAGCGGCGTGGGTTCGACTAAATTTCTTAAATAAGTATGAAAACTTGCAAAAACCTCTTTTAACTATTTCCAATCGTGCTATAATGAGGGCAAGAAACCGATGGCCCCGACCGTGGTGCGGAGCCGGGCCATCAAGAAGAGGTGCAATCATGAAGAAAACCCTGTCCCGCTCCCTCTCTCTCCTGCTGGCCGTCGTGTTGGCAGTGAGCCTGACCCTGCCCGCGGCAGCGACTTTCCCGATCACGCTAGATCAGTCCAAAGCAACGATCGCGCCCAAAGACAGCATCACGCTGACCGCTACTTTGTCCAGCGAGTATGCCAACAAGAGCATCACTTGGGAGTCCAGCGATAAAACTGTTGCGGAAGTTTCTAATACCAACAGCAAAAAGAAAACCGCTACGATCACAGCAAAGGCAGAAGGCTATGCTACCATTACCGCCTCTGTCGGCAATGTAAAGGCCTCTTGCGACGTGACCGTCGCCAAGAGCAAGGTCACCAGCCTGACCCTGGACCCCGCCGGTCCTGAAGTCTTGCCCATCGGCAAGACCCGTACCCTCACTGCTAAGGCCAACTATTCCAACGGCACCACCGGCGCCGTGGACGTGACCTGGTCCTCCACCAACACCGCCGTGGCCGCCGTCTCCAAGAAGGGCGAGGTCACCGCCGTGGCCGAGGGCACTGCGACCATCATGGCCCTGTATCAGGACAGCAGCAGCGATTCCGCCGTCTCCGCCACCTATCAGGTCACGGTGAGCAAAAACGCCACCACCTCCAAGGACGACGTGCTGGCCCTCTCCGCCACCACCGTGAACACCAACGCCGGGCTGTTTGTGGAGTCCGCCGTGAAGGCCCCCGCCGTCACCGTGAAGAACGGCACCACAGACGTGACCGAGGCCTACAACATCACCTACCTCTGGACTGACGCCAGCAAGAAGGAGCTGGGGAAAGACGCTACGCTGCTTCTCCAGCCCACCACCCAGGCCGACCTGCTCCTGACCTGCACCGTCACCGCCGCCAGCAAGACCGACTCCACCCAGATCCTCACCGGCACCTGTACTTACGGCGTCAAGGTCTACCCCAGCACCAGCCTGGGCGGCGTCCACTCCGTGGCCGAGGGGGCCGTGACGCTGAACAAGCTCATGGACCTGCAGAACAAGGTCTCCGTGATCGACCAGCTCATCAAGGGCGACGACACCGGCATGGCCCAGCCCATCGCCGGGCTGACCCATGTGGTCTTTGACACCAACACCATCACCGGCAGCGACGCGGGCACCCTCTCCGCCAAGAACGGCAGCGAGTACTACGCCAGCACCACCGCCGATGGCGACCACCTGGCCGACGTGACCTTCACCCCCCTGAAGAAGGGGACCTTCGCCATCAACTTCTTAGCCTACGGCGACAAGGTCTATTACGGCCGCCTGGAGGTCCTGGTCGATGACGCCGCCGTCACGCCCCCCACCCCCGGCGACGATGTGCGCCAGTGCGACAGCACCGGCTTCACCTTTGCCGGCTCTGATTTCTACCGGGACTCCGACACCGACCCCGTGGCCGCCGTGGTCTTCGGCAAGCCCTCCGCCGGTCACCTTCTGCGGAACCTGTCCCACGGCATCGGCACCGCCGACGACGGGGATAAGTATTACACCAACTCCGCCAGCCAGGGGGACTACCACGTCTCCACCCTGAGCTATCTCCCCGACGCAGGCTACATGGGCCAGGCCACCATCCCCGTGACCTACATCACCGCCGCCGGCATCGAGACCACCGGCGTGATCAAGGTCTCCGTCAGCACAAAGACCGACTCCGCCCAGTTCAAGGACGTAACGCGCAGCAACGTGGGCACCTGGGCCGCCGACGCCGTGGACTTTGCCTATCACTTCGGCCTCGTCAGCGGCGTGAGCAAGACCGAGTTTGCCCCCAACAGCCCCATGACCCGCGCCCAGCTGGTCACCGTCCTCTATCGCGCCGCCGGCAGCCCCTCGGTCACCGTCAGCACCAACTTTGAGGATCTTGACGTCGGCTCCTACTATTACAGTGCCGTGGTCTGGGCCAATGTCAACGGTATCGTCAACGGCACGTCTGACACCACCTTCTCCCCGGACAGCCGGCTCACCCGCCAGCAGCTGGCCGCCATCCTCTATCGGTATGCCAGAGCCTTCGGCGGGGATACGTCCTACATCGGCAACCTCAGCCACTTCACCGACCGGCACCAAGTAGACTCCTATGCCACCACCCCCATGATCTGGGCCGTGAGCCACGAGATCATCTCCGGCACCAGCGACACCACCCTCTCCCCCTTGTCCACCGCAACGCGGGCCCAGGTGGTGGTCATCCTCCACCGGTACCTGACCGATTGAGTCACTTTTTCCCAGAGAAACCCGGAAAACTCCCAAAAAACAACCAAGAACCGACCAAAACCGCCGCGGACCCCGCGGCGGTTTTGCTGTGCCAGCGCTTGACAGAGAGGCGAGGCATGGCTTATGATTAGAAAATAAACAAGCAATTTACAGAACAAGGAGAACCCCATGGCAAAACGCAAACAGGAATACGGCAACGAGTCCATCTCCATGCTGGAGGGGGCCGACCGCGTCCGCAAACGGCCGGGGGTGATCTTCGGCTCCGACGGGCTGGAGGGCTGCGAGCACGCCGTGTTCGAGATCCTCTCCAACGCCATCGACGAGGCCCGCGAGGGCTTCGGCAAGGAGATCGTCGTCACCCACTTCCGGGATGGCCGCATCCAGGTCGAGGACTTCGGCCGGGGCTGCCCGGTGGACTGGAACGAAAAAGTCGGCAAGTACAACTGGGAGCTGGTCTTCTGCGAGCTGTACGCCGGCGGAAAATATGACAACAACGGCGGCGACAACTACGAATACTCCCTGGGTCTCAACGGCCTGGGCGCCTGCGCCACCCAATACACTGCCCGCTTCATGGACGTCATCGTCCGCCGGGACGGCAAACGCTATGACCTCCACTTTGAAAAGGGCCAGCTCATCGGCGAGATGAAGGTCTCCCCCGCCGACCGGAAAAAGACCGGCACCACCATCACCTGGCTGCCCGACTTAGAGGTCTTCACCCAGACCGACATCCCCGACGAGTATTTCAAAGACGTCCTGCACCGCCAGGCCGTCGTGAACGCCGGCATCACCTTCCGCTTCAAGACCCAGGCCGAGCGCGGCTTTGACGAGACGACCTACGTCTACGAAAACGGCATTGCCGACTATGTGGCCGAGCTGGCCGGAGAACACGCCCACACCCCCATCCAGTTCTGGACCGGCGAACGGGTGGGCCGGGACCGGCCGGACAAGCCCGACTATAAAGTCAAGCTCTCCTGCGCCTTCTGCTTCTGCCCGGCAGCGCATACCATCGAGCATTACCACAACTCCTCCTGGCTGGAGCACGGCGGCGCCCCCGAAAAGGCCATGCGCTCGGCCTTCCTCTCCGCCATGGATGGGTGGCTCAAGCAAAACGGCAAATACAACAAGACCGAGGCCAAGATCACCTGGCCCGACGTCCAGGAGACCCTCATCTTCGTCTCCAACGACTTCTCCACCCAGACCTCTTACGAGAACCAGACCAAAAAGGCCGTCAACAACCGCTTCATCCAGGAGAGCATGACGGATTTCCTCCGGGAGCACCTGCAAATTTTCCTCATCGAAAACCCCCAGGCCGCCGAGGAAGCCGCCCGGCAGATCCTCGTCAGCAAGCGCAGCCGCGAGGCCGGGGAAAAGGCCCGCCTGTCCATCAAGAGCAAGAGCCTGGCCGGCAGCGTGGACATCGCCAACCGGGTGCAGAAGTTCGTGGACTGCCGCACCAAAGATGTCTCCCGCCGGGAGCTGTACATCGTGGAGGGCGACTCCGCCCTTGGCTCCGTGAAGCTGGGCCGGGACGCCGAGTTCCAGGGCATCATGCCCGTCCGTGGCAAGATCCTGAATTGCCTCAAGGCCGACTACGGCAAGATCTTCAAGAGCGAGATCATCACGGACCTGCTCAAGGTCATGGGCTGCGGCGTCGAGGTCCACGACAAGCACAACAAGGACCTCTCCCTGTTTAACCTCGACAATCTCCGCTGGAACAAGATCGTCATCTGCACCGACGCCGACGTGGACGGCTACCAGATCCGCACCCTGATTTTAACCATGCTCTGGCGGCTCACCCCCACCCTCATTCAAGAGGGCTACGTCTACATCGCCGAGTCTCCCCTCTACGAGATCGCCTCCGGCGGCAAGACCTGGTTTGCCTACTCCGAAAAGGAAAAGGCGGACATCCTCACCGAGCTGGACGGCAAGAAAGCCACCCTCCAGCGCTCCAAGGGCCTGGGCGAGAACGACCCGGAGATGATGTGGATGACCACCATGAACCCGGACTCCCGCCGCCTCATCCGCGTCATGCCCACCGAAGCGGAAGCCACTGCGCGGGTCTTCGACCTCCTCCTCGGCGAAAACGCCCAGGGCCGAAAAGAACACATCGCGGAAAACGGCTACAAATACCTCGACCTGGCCGACATTTCTTAAAAAGTACATACACCAAGCAGGGGCCGCAGACCCCTGCGGCCCGCCCCGCCCCTGACCGAAAGGAGCCATCCCATGAAGAAACTACTGGCGACCCTGCTCACCATGACCATGCTCGGCAGCGTCTCCGTCCCGGCCCTGGCCGCCGAGCAGCCCGCCGACACCAGCGGCAGCGCCAACACCACCTATCCCGCCGACGAAGCCAACACCCCCTATGACCAGGGCTACGACGACGGCTACAAGCTCGGCTATGAAAAAGGCGAAGCCCTCTGCAAGCAGGACATCGACGCAGGCACCGTCACCTATTCCCCCGACTACAACTACAGCGAGGGCAGCGAGACCTATGAAGACGGCCTGACCGACGGCACCATCGACGGCATGGACGACGGCTACACCGCCACCTTCGAGTACCACTACCACATGGACTACTGGACCGCCGTGGAGCTGCTGGACAAGGGCGGCACCGTCGGCCAGATCAACGTGCTGGTCGATCAAACCTGCCTGAACTTTGGCAATGGCCCCTGGCCCGCGCTCTTCGAGGGCACGACCATGGTCCCCGTCCGCACCGTGATGGAAGCCCTGGGGGCCAACGTGGCTTACGCCCAGACCGCAAAGACCATCACCATCACCAAGGGCGACACCGTTATCACCCTCACCCTGGGCAGCCCCCAGGCAAGCGTCGAGAAGGACGGCAAGACCGAGACGGCCACCCTCCCCAAGGCCCCCTACATCGCCCAGGCCGGCGGTGTGTACAGCACCATGGTCCCCGTCCGCTTCGTCAGTGAGGCCTGGGGTACCACCGTCCTGTGGGATGATGACCACCGCACCGTGGTCCTGGCCGACACCGCCGGTCTCATCGCCGAAATGGACCAGAACTTTACCATTTTCAACCAGATTTTACAGGCCCAGCAGCAGACCTTCGCGGGCAAAAAGCTCGTCCAGACCATGCAGGCCACCGGCCAGCTGACCCTGTATGACGAAGCAGGCAAAGCCACGGACTACGCCGTCTCCGCCGAGGCCAAGACCTACTCCGACGGCAAGGCCCAGCGGATGCAGGCCACCCTGAACATGGAGTCCGCCCTGAAAGCCTTGGCCAAGACCCATCCGGAAATTCTGGATCAGGTCCAGGTCAGCTTAGGCACGCTTCTCCGGACCGACCTCAAGAGCATCCCCGTGGACTTCCTGGTGGACGAAACCGGTGGTTGCTACCTAAGCACCCCCCTGCTTCACCTGTTCTTCCCCCAGCTCTTTGCGGAAGCCAGCTGGTTCCACGTCACGGACCTGGACCCCACCGTTCTCTCCCTGGCCCAGAAGGGCGGCAGCATCGGCGAGATCCTCTCCCAGAGCGTTGCCAGCGTCAGCCCCTTTGACTATTACGACACGTTAGCACAGTCCGCCAAGGCCATGAGCGCCCTCTTCCGGGACGACCTGGCCCAGAAGGGCGGCAACACCTACACCTGGAAGCTCAACAACGCCGTCCTCAACGGTCTCCTGGGCGTCACCGACGACAACGGCATCACCGACGGTGCGTTGGAGGACACAATGGTCCTCGACGGCTTCCTCACCACAGACACCAAGGGCAACGCCACCGTTCAGCTCTCGATGGACCTCAAGACCGGCGACCAGCCCCAGGAGCGCATCGGCCTGCGCTTCCGCCTGACCCAGAGCACCTCTACCACCAGCACCCTGCCCTCCCTGACCCTGCCGGAGGGGGCGGATGTGCAGGAGTTTATGGGCGTCGGCTCTGTTCTCTGAGCCGCAGCAAATGTATCCCCTCGATCGGCAGGAAAAGAAAGGAAGTCTGATCTATGGATAACAGACAAGGCAGAAAAACCGGCTGGACCATCATTGGCTGCGGCTGCGTGTTCATCATCCTCTCCAAGCTCTGGATCGGTCTGCTCATGGCCGCCCTGGGCATCCTCCTCATCTGCATTGCCGGGCGCTGCCCCCACTGCGGCAAGATCTTGCTGCTGGTGTCCCCCAACGCCACGCAATGCCCCAAATGCCACAAGCCGCTGCAATGACGGCTCCCACTGACACACAGCGCAACCACCGGCGGGCCGCATCGGTCCGCCGGTCGCCTGTCACGGCACCACCGTTCCCCCGCAGGGACGCAAGGAGGTAATCACAGGTTATGGCAAGAAAAAAATCCCCTGACCAAACGAAAAAACGAACCAACCCTGAGGGCATCATGGGCCTGCACGCCGAGGTGGTGGAGCAGCCCATCACCGACACCTTAGAGATCAATTATATGCCCTACGCCATGAGCGTCATCATCTCCCGCGCCATTCCGGAGATCGACGGCTTCAAGCCCTCCCACCGGAAGCTGCTGTACACCATGTACCAGATGAAGCTGCTCAGCGCAGGCCGCACCAAGTCCGCCAACGTGGTCGGCGCGACCATGAAGCTCAACCCCCACGGTGACGGGGCCATTTACGAGACCATGGTCCGCCTCTCCAGGGGCTACGGTGCCCTGCTCCACCCCCCGGTGGACTCCAAGGGCAACTTCGGCAAGGTCTACTCCCGCGACATGGCCTACGCCGCCTCCCGGTACACGGAGGTAAAGCTGGACGGCATCTGCGAAGAGCTGTTTCGGGACATCGACAAAAACGTGGTGGATTTTGTCCCCAATTATGACGGCACCCTCACCGAGCCGATCCTGCTGCCCACCACCTTCCCCAATATCCTGGTCTCCGCCAACATGGGCATCGCCGTGGGCATGGCCTCGAACCTCTGCGGGTTTAACCTGGCCGAGGTCTGCCAGGCCACCATCGCCCGCATCAAGGACCCCCAGGCCGATCTCCTGGAGACCCTGAAAGCCCCTGATTTCCCCACCGGCGGCCAGCTCCTCTATGACCGGAAAGAGCTGGAGAGCATCTACCGCACCGGCCGCGGGTCCTTCAAGGTCCGGGCCAAGTGGCGGTATCTCAAGGCCGAAAATCTCATCGAGATCTATGAGATCCCCTACACCACCACCGCCGAGGCCATCCTGGACAAAGTGGCCGAACTGATCAAGTCCGGCAAGGTCCGGGAGGTCGCCGACATGCGCGACGAGACGGACCTGTCCGGCCTGAAGCTGGCCATCGACCTCAAGCGCGGCACCGACCCGGACAAGCTCATGCAGAAGCTGTTCCGCGCCACCCCCTTGCAGGATTCCTTCGCCTGCAACTTCAACATCCTGGTGGATGGGATGCCCAAGGTCATGGGCGTGGGCGAGATCCTGGACCGCTGGACGGAATGGCGCTCCGGCTGTGTCCGCCGCGCAGCCCAGCACACCTTAGAGCAGAAGCAGGACAAGCTCCACCTGCTGAAAGGCTTGGGTGCCATCCTGCTGGACATCGACAAGGCCATCGCCATCATCCGCAACACCGAGCAGGACAACCTGGTCGTGCCCAACCTGATGGAGGGCTTTGGCCTGGACAAGATCCAAGCCGAATATGTAGCTGACCTGCGCCTGCGGAACATCAACAAGGAATATATTCTGCGGCGCACCGCCGAGACGGAGCAGCTGGAAAAGGACATCGCCGACTTAACGGACCTCATCGCCAAGCCCGCCCGCATCCGCCGGGAGATCATCAAGCAGCTCCAGGCCGTGGCGAAGAAATACGGCGAGGACCGCCGCACCGAGATCGTCCTGCTGGAGCAGCTGGCGGAGGAGGCCCCGGAGACGGAGGAGATCCCCGCGACCCCCATCCACCTTTTCCTCTCCAAGCAGGGCTACTTCAAAAAGATCTCCCCCCAGTCCCTCCGCATGTCCGGGGAGCAGAAGTACAAGGAGGGCGACGGCCCCGCCTTCCACTGGGAGACCACCACGGCCGCCGAGCTGCTCTTCTTCACCAACCGGCAGCAGTGCTACAAGGCCTTCGCCTACACCTTTGATGACAGCAAGGCCAGCGTCCTGGGCGACTATCTCCCCGCCAAGCTGGAGATGGACGAGGGCGAGACCATCCTCTGGGCGGGTCTGGCCGGGGATTACACCGGCACCTTGCTCTTCTTCTTTGAAAACGGCAAAGTGGCCCGCGTGCCCCTGTCGGCCTACCAGACCGTGACCCGCCGGAAAAAGCTCACCGGGGCCTACTCCGACAAGAGCCCCCTGAAAGACGTGCTCTTCCTGCCGGAGGGCACCGAGGAGGAGATCGTGCTCTACTCGACGGAGGGCCGCGCCCTGCTCTTCCAGACCGACGGCATCCCGGTCAAGGCCACCCGCTCCTCCCAGGGCGTGCAGGTGATGACCCTGAAAAAGTCGTATAAGGCCGAGCACGCCCTGCCCCTGGCCCAGACCAAGATCGTGAACCGATCCCGCTACCGCGCCCGCAGTCTCCCCGCCGCCGGGGCCTTGGTGAAGGCCGAGGACCAGGGGGACACGCAGATGAGCCTGCTATGAGACGGCAGAAAACACGCCCCCTGGCCCTGCTGCTGTCCCTGGGCCTGGTCCTGGGCCTAGCGGGCTGTGGGTCTATGTTAGAGCGGAGCTACGCCTCCGTAACCCCCCACACCCAGTTCTCTGACGAATCCGACAGCGGCTCCGTCCTCCGGGCGGAGACCTACCAGGGCCTGGTCAGCGCCCTGCTGCATCTCGTCGAGCAGGGCGCAGAGAAGGGCGAGCTGCGGCTCTACCAATACAGCAGCGTCACCGGGGCCGCCGCCAGCGACGTGGACCAGGCCTGCTTGGAAGTCACCCAGGAGGACCCCTTAGGGGCCTACGCTGTGGACTACATTAAGTACGACGTGGAGCAGACGGTCTCCTACTATCAGATCAACGTAAAGCTGGCCTACAACATCGACCCCAAGGAGCTGAAAGACGTCATCTCCGTCACCGGCAGCACCGCCGTCCGGCAGGAGCTGGAGGAGCTGCTCCCGGACCAGCCCCAAAAGGTCGTCTTCCGCATCGGCTACTTCTCGGCGGAAGACAGCGCCGCCACCCTCCGCCAAGCCGTCCAGGACGCCTATGACAACCAATCCAGCCCCCTTCCGGCCTTGGAAAACATCAACGTCGCCCTCTATCCTGACCACGGCCAGCAGCGGGTGGCCGCCATCACCCTGACCTGGCAGACGCAGGACCGGCAGACCGTGGAAAATATTTTGGGAAATTTGAAAAAATAGCTTGACTTTCCAGCGAGGGTATGATAGTATACTCCTTGCTGATGCGAGTGTAGCTCATCTGGTAGAGCGCCACCTTGCCAAGGTGGAGGTAGCGAGTTCGAGCCTCGTCACTCGCTCCATCCAAAAGAAGTCATCCAATCGGATGACTTCTTTTTTATGCCTTATAAAACGATTGAAGCAGGTCATGATACATGATATATTAGAAAGAAAGACGAGCCTTTCGATCCAACACAGAGGAGGAAATGCAGATGTACTTTGAGCGAGTTGTGATCCAAAATTTCAAAGCGATCCAAACGATGGAGCTGACCTTCACGCCAGGCGTCAACCTGCTCATCGGTGACAACGGCGTTGGAAAAACCTCTGTACTGGAGGCCCTGACCGTTGCTCTGGGCGGATATTTGAATGGCATTACAGGCGTCACAGCAAAAGGGATCCAGCAAACTGACGTTCGGATCGAGCAGACACCCATTGCGGACGCTTCCATGGGGCTTCGTTATATTACCCCTGTGGACATTGAAAGCCAGGTTCGTATCGGAGAACAGGAATATCTTTGGCACCGCTGCCGCCAAGATGAATCCGGCAACTCCAGAAC